>CALRIM020000107.1:0-10885 GCA_943360385.1 Rhizobium sp. Q54
TTATTCTCCTCTAAAAATCTTCAAAAGTTGTTTGTAATTTAATTCTTTTAGATCTGGTAACACTACATTCGCTTCACCCAACACGCTCTGTTCTCCAATGCCAATGGTAAAGAATCCACCTGTTTTAGCAGCTTTTACACCACTAATAGCATCTTCAAAAACAATACAATCTGTAGCATTGCAATTAATCTCCTTTGCTCCTAATAAAAAAACCTCAGGGTCTGGTTTAGACTTTGAGGTTTTTGTCCCATCAATAATGGTATCAAAATAATGTGTAATATTTACTCTATCTAAAATTAGTTTAGCATTCTTACTTGCAGAGCCCAATCCAATTTTAATTTCATGCGATTTTAAATCAGCCAATAATTCTTTGCAATTTGGCAGCACTTCATCTTCGGGCATCTGATTCACTAAATCTAAATACCAACTATTTTTTAGTTCTTTCCAAACTTCACGTTCAGAAGATGTTGCTGTAATTCCTGCCTTAACAAGAATATATTCCAAAGATGCATCTCTCGACAACCCTTTTAATTGTTCATTATCATGTTCCGTAAATTCAACACCTAAATCATTAGCTAATCTCTTCCATGCTATAAAATGATACTTGGCAGTATCAACTAAAACTCCATCTAAATCGAAAATACACGCTTTCATTTATTATGCAATTTCTTGTTGGAATTGATATTTTATATGATACTCTAATAAATTCATAATTGGCTCTTTAATTATTTTACCAATCGTAACATTAAATTCTTTTGCAACAATTCTAAGTTCATCTTGAAAATGGAATGCAACTGAACCAATAAAATGTACTGGTAAGTTTTTATAATTTTCGAAACAGCAAATGTGATATTCGAAAAACTCTCTAATACCTTGCATTATAAATTTATTTACAAACGGATGGTCTTTATGTTGGCCAACAAATCTGGTAAAGCTTGCTAAGTATACGTTTGCATGGGGCTTGTTATACACACGATCAAAAATCATTTCTTTTGTTAAGCCAAATTCCTTCTCAAAATCAAATGCAATTTCCTTAGGCAATGTTTTGTATAAGTAAGCAGAAATTATTTTTTTTCCTAGGTAAGATCCCGATGCTTCATCACCAAGAATGTACGCCAACGCTGGCACTTCCTCAACGATAGTAGTACCATCAAACATACAAGAATTAGATCCTGTTCCAATAATACATGTAATACTAGTATTTCCTTCATAAGTTGAATAAGCTGCAGCTTTCATATCATGCTCTACAAATATTGTTGCACGAGGGAAAGCTTTTGTAAGTGCCTTTTTTACTACTAAATTCAAACTAGAATTTTCGCATCCTGCACCATAGAAATAAACTCGCTCTACTTTTTCTGCTACATGTACTAAATCTTTATGAGAATTTATATCCTCATATATAAAATCTGTACTGTGAAAAAAGGGATTATATCCCATGGTTTTATACAAATCCATGTAATTCCCCGATTGGTCTACTAATAACCAATCACATTTTGTCGATCCACTCTCCGCAATTAAATACATCTTATGAATTTTATTTATTTAATTTTTACTATGTTTACTTTATTAAAGTGCTTTTTTTAGCCTTGCAATTTAATAGTAATTGTACAAAATACAATAAGTATTTCTTTTGAAGAAAAAAAAATGAAAAATAAGCAGTCCTATTTCCAAAGTTACGTATCTGTAGATTGTGTAGTTTTGGGTTATGATGAAGTTGAAAATCGATTACAAGCGCTGTTAATTAAACAGAAAAACCCTCATAAACAGAACGTTGAAAGTTTTAAATCGCAATTTGCTCTACCAGGCGATTTAATAAAGGATGACGAAAGTTTGGACGATGCAGCGAATAGGATTTTGAATGAATTAACACATATAAAAGGGCTATATTTACAGCAATTCTACACTTTTGGTCATCCTGAAAGAGTTTCAGACCAAAAAGATGCTGAATGGCTAAGAGGAACTCGTAAAGACCCTAATGCAAGGGTAATTACTGTTTCTTATTTAGCATTAGTAAGAATTGACCACATAAGCCCATTAGCAGGTTCATTTGCCGAAAACACGATATGGAGAAGTATTAAAAAAATACCCAAATTAGCATTCGACCATAATCAAATTTTAAACAAGGCGTTGGATATTATTAAAGAGCATCCCGAACAACATATTATGGGAAGAGAGTTATTGCCCCCTAAATTTACGCTCAGTCAACTTCAGAATTTATATGAAGCTATGTCCAATGTACAATTAGACAAGCGGAATTTTAGAAAATCCATAAAAAATGCTGATTATCTTATTCCTTTAGATGAAAAACAAAAAGGGGTATTACATAAACCGGCACAATATTTCTCATTCAAAAAATATAAGAAATAATGAATATCGACGATATTGAAGAGTTGAAGAAAAACCCAGAATTAAGAGCAAAAATTGCTCAAATGGGAGTTATTAAACACATAAAACAAGACGATATAATTCTTAAAGAAGATACTTATATAAATTCTATTCCTATTCTTTTATCTGGTGCATTAAAAGTTACAAGGAAAGATTCAGATGGAAAAGAGTTCTTAATATACTACATAAAACCAGGTGAAAGCTGTGTAATGTCACTTTTAGGTAGTATGTATGCCGAAAAAAGCCATATCCAAGCCATCGCAGAAGAAGATTCAGAATTATTAATAATCCCCATTGCTGCTTCCACAGATTGGATTCGCGAATTCCCAGAATGGACGGCCTATTTCTTCCGAATATTTCAAAAGAGATTTGAAGAATTACTTCAGGTAGTAGATTCTGTTGCATTTCAAAAAATGGATATGCGAATTATTAATTTTCTTCAGAAGAAATCGGAAATTAATAACAATAAAGTAATACAAATTACTCATCAACAAATTGCAGATGAACTTGGAACCGTACGCGAAGTGGTTTCCAGAATCTTAAAACAGCTCGAACGCGAGAACCAAATTAAACTCGCCCGCAATAATATTACCCTTCTGTAACATTTGCTACATTTTGCCTAGTTTGTATTAGCGACATTTGTTATTAAGTTATTTGGTTATTGAGTTACTTGGTTATTTAGATATTATTTATAAAACCTATTAACACAATAACCTAATAACCTTAATAACCTATTAACCAAATAACAAATTAACAAATTAACTTAATCTCAAAATTATGAAAAGTAACATGAGCTCAACTGATAAAATCATACGCGTGATTATATCGATCGTACTAATTATATTATTTGCAACCGATGTTATTACCGGTGCATTTGGCTGGGTAGTTATTGCAATAGCTGCAATTTTTACACTAACTTCTATTGTTGGCTTTTGCCCACTTTATGCAATCTTCGGTATTTCCTCGAAGAAGAATAACAATTAAAGATTAACAATTAACAATTAACGATGAGTAATGAGTAATATTTAACATTCTCAATACTCATTACTCACTACTCATTACTCACTACTCAAAAATGCTAAACTCAATTCTGTCCATATTCGGACTTGGTAAAAAAATCGATTATAAAGAAATGCTACAAAATGGTGGCGTTATTGTGGATGTTCGTACAAAAGGCGAATACAATTCTGGGCATATAAAAGGCTCTATAAACATTCCTTTGGATCAACTATCTGCTAATCTTAAAAAATTTAAAATAGAACAGCCCATAATTACTTGTTGTGCTTCTGGAATGAGAAGTGGTGCAGCTAAAAGCCTATTAAAATCAAAGGGTTATGTAAACACTGTGAATGGAGGATCGTGGTATAGCTTGAATAATAAAATTTAAAAAGTAGTGAATTAAGAAGTATACAAGTATGTGAATTCTGCTTAAAAATTCGGATATTTGCAGAAATTTTAAATATCAAAAAAAATGCAAAATAGAATATTATCAGTGGGTTCTACTTTCCCATCATTCAGTAAAAAAGCAGTTGTATCTATAGACTACAACAAAGAGTTTTCTACTATCGATTCTTCAGAATTATTTAATAATGGCAAATGGACAGTGATGTTCTGGTGGCCAAAAGATTTTACCTTTGTTTGCCCAACAGAAATCGCAGAATTTGGGAATCACAACCCAGATTTTATTGTACGTAATACCCAATTAATTGGAGCTTCTACAGACTCAGAATATGTACATTTAGCTTGGAGGAAAGATCATGCAGATTTACGCGATTTAACATTTCCTATGTTAGCAGATACTTCTAAATCGTTAGCTGAAGATTTAGGGATACTAGAAGCAGAAGAAAAAGTTGCTTACCGCGCTACTTACATCATAGACCCAGAAGGTGTTATTCGTTGGGTATGTTTAAATGATTTAAGTGTAGGAAGAAATATCAATGAAGTAATTAGAGTTTTGGATGCTTTACAAACTGGTGAATTAACACCTTGTAATTGGAAAGCAGGCGAAGCCACTCTTTCTTAGTAAAAAAGTATTGAGAATTGAGTATTGAGAAAGTTAATTTTTACTCGATACTCAATACTCATTACCCACTAGTCACTACCCTTTTAGGTTCTCTCTTGAAAAATGCAAATTCATTCTCCTCATAAAGAAGCTTAATATCTGAGTATTGAGAAAGTTAATTTTTACTCGATACTCAATACTCATTACCCACTACTCACTACCCTTTTAGGTTCCCTCTTGAAAAATGCAAATCCATTCTCCTCATAAAGAAGCTTAATATCTGAGTATTGAGATAGTTGATTTTTACTCGATACTCAATACTCATTACCCACTACTCACTACTCACTACCCTTTTAGGCTCCCTCTTGAAAAATGCAAATCCATTCTCCTCATAAAGAAGCTTAATATCTGAGTATTTTTCTAGCTCAAATTTCTTTGTATTTTTTACCACAATGTATACTGGCTTGTCTATATTTCCAGAGCGCAACCACTCATGATCATAAGATAGCGGGGTTGTTGGCTTTTGCTTTTTTGTGTAAAATAAATGAGCGTATGACTTGAAGTACATGGGTTGTACATAAGCATCTTCATTTTGTTTCGATTCATAAAAACGTATTGCAGCGGCCTGAGAAAACAACTCAATTTTTGGAACCAATAAAACGCTTGTAAAAAAAACCATCACCATTATAGAAACAAAAAGCGCAATAATTGCTTTTCTGTAATGATGTAATCTATTCATCACAAAATAAATTATTAATCCAGCTAATAGTATAAAGCCCCCACTAGAATCCATAATATTCCAATCTATTTTAGCTTGCAAATTGCCTACAGCGAAAGCATCTTTAACTAAATGAATCCATTGATCCTTCCTATTCATTAAAAAAGGAAATGCAATAAGTACTAAAGAGAATAATACACCAATCGTATAAATAGCATAATGTATTGATTTATTCCACCTGGTTTTGCCATGCACCATATAATACAATGCATACGCCGCTAAAAAAGTTAGTGGGAAATAGCAAAGGGAAGAATAATGAACAATTTTAGTTTTTACAATACTAAATAATATTAGCACCACCCAAAACATAATTTGCATCCAATTTAAAAACACTCGTTGATGTTCCGTAGCCATTGACTTCATGAAAAAAGATTTTATCATTAGAATTGAAGCGGGAAAACAACCCAACAACAATACTATCCAATGATAAAAAAATGGACCACCATGTCCGGCATCTTGTGTAGTAAATAATCTAATTTGATAAATTATAAATTCTCTTAAAAACCACAATCCATCCGTCATCATTTGCACACCAAACCACATAAAACAGGTAATGGTGGTTGTAAACACTAGCAGTACTATTTCGCCTAATTTTATAGGCACATCAAACCGATGAACAATTACATAAACCAACAAGCATAATGCCGCAATAAGTACTGCCACAGGGCCTTTTACCATTACCGCTAATCCTAAAAACAATCCGGCTAACAGTGCTTTTAAATACGTTTTCTTCCTAGTTTTTTCTACCAAAAAACTAAATTGATAGATGGCCAAGAAAATAAATAAGTTAAACCAAGGATCCATTATTCCCGATTTAAAATACAACAGGGTTAAGGTAGTTCCTGCATAACACATTACCCAAAACCAAGCAAATTGTTTATTTAAATATTGTCGACCAATTCTAAAAAGAGTGATTAAAGTAATTACACCTGCCATTGCATTTGGGAAACGTGCAGCGAACTCATTAACTCCAAAAACTTTCATGCTTAACATCTGCATCCAAATAAATAATGGAGGCTTCTCCCAAAAATCCTTATAGTCTATTTGAACATTAAAATAATTATGAGTAACCAACATTTCACGAGCCGCTTCTGCAAAATTTATTTCATCCCAATCAAATAAATGAACCTGGCCAAGAAAGGGAATAAAATAAATTAACGAAAAGATGAAGATTAAAATTTCATTAGAATATTTCTGAAGAATGATTTTCATACTATAATACTTTTTTTCTTAGCGATTGATCTAACCAGCTAGATTTAAACCAAGTAGATCTATTTAAAAAATATGTAATTATAAAGGCAGAAAGTACTCCGATCATGGAGCCAACCATGGTATCCTCTAAAAAATGTTGCGACAAGTATATTCTAGAAAAGGCAACGAAGCAGGCAATAATCACATATAACAATCCCATATTTTTATTCTTAGTAATTATTGCAACAAATGCCATAAATGCAAATATACTAGTGGTATGCCCTGATGGGAAGCTCATCATTTGATGTATTTGCACTCCATCAACAAGGTGCAAATCTGCTTTCCCTTCAAAATATTTAGTAGGTCGAGGGTAAGAAGTAAAAAAAACTCGTTTTAAAATTTGAACTAATTGAGAACTAATAGTGTATATCAACAAAGATAAAAGTGCATACCTATAACTTACCCATAACAATATAATTGTAATGGAAATAATGAAAATTCCATCCCCTAAATAGGTGATATAAGGGAAAACCATATCTCCAAATGCAGAATAATGGGAGTTTATAAACAAGAATATTTGCTCCTTCGAATAAAGTAGTTTAAATATTAGAGTAGTAAATAATACAATTAAATAGGTAATTAGAAAAACCCTGTTTTCCTGGAATAATTTTCTCATACTCCTACAAATCTAACTTAAAATTGAATATTCTTTAAAAAGATAGGGCTCAAAATGCTTTTTTTTTATACATTCATAAAAAAAATACATAGAATATACATGTTTCAAAAGCTCTTTAGGAAGAAAAACATCCAAAATATATTAAACGATTTGGATGCCAGAGAATCTCATCACGGTGGATTAAACAAAACACTAAAAGTTCGAGATCTTACTGCATTTGGTATTGCTGCCATTATCGGCGCGGGTATATTTAGCACCATTGGTAAGGCAAGTGCCGATGGCGGACCAGCTGTAATCTATTTATTTTTATTTACAGCCATTGCATGTGGATTTGCTGCATTTGCGTACGCAGAGTTTGCTTCAATGGTACCAGTATCTGGATCAGCCTATACCTATTCTTATGTAGCTTTTGGAGAATTAGTGGCTTGGATTATTGGGTGGTCGTTGATAATGGAATACGGAATTGGAAACATTACAGTAGCTATATCTTGGTCAGATTATTTTACAGGCTTCCTGGGGAGTATGGGGCTGCACTTACCCGAATGGATGACGATGGATTATTTAAGTGCTTCTCGAGGCTTCCACGATGCTACAAAATTAATTGGTAGTGGTAGAGCATTCGAAAATTTAGACTCAGGCATGCAAGCAGCTTATACTGCTTGGCAAAATGCTCCAACTATTTTAGGCTTTCATTTAGTATTAGATATTCCTGCATTATTTATCATTATTGTAATTACTTGGTTGGTTTACCGAGGCATGAAAGAATCTCGTAACGCAAGCAATGCAATGGTTATCGTAAAACTAGCCATCATTTTGCTCGTAATAGCCGTTGGTATTTTTTATGTTGATGTTAATAATTGGAACCCATTTGCACCAAACGGAATAGGTGGAATTTTAAAAGGAGTGTCTGCTGTATTCTTTGCTTACATTGGTTTCGACGCCATTTCTACCACTGCCGAAGAATGCGAAAACCCTCAACGAGATTTACCACGAAGTATGATGTGGGCCATCATCATTTGTACAGTCTTATACATTACCATCGCATTGGTTTTAACAGGTATGGTTAAATACGATCAATTAGCAGTTGGCGATCCTTTAGCGTTTGTATTCGATAAATTAAATTTGAAATGGTTATCTGGTATTATTGCAGTTAGTGCGATCGTTGCAATGGCAAGTGTACTTTTAGTATTTCAAATGGGCCAACCTCGTATATGGATGAGCATGAGTAGAGATGGATTATTACCAAAAGCGTTTTCTAGAATTCACCCTATACATAAAACACCATCGTTCGCTACCATTGTAACCGGATTTGTGGTTGCTGTACCATCTTTATTTATGAACTTAACCATTGTTACAGATTTATGTAGCATTGGTACGCTGTTCGCCTTTGTTTTGGTATGTGCTGGAGTATTACGTTTACAAAATGATCCTACTGTTCAACGAGGAAAATTTAAAACTCCATACCTCAATGCAAAATTTATTTACCCGATAATATTATTTGGAGGTATTGCTTATTTATTCAATTATCAAACAGAAAGCACGATGAACTTTATTCAAAATACACCCAAAGTGTATGCCATGGATAAGGCCATTACCAATATGAATATTGAAGAAGTAAGTACCTTAAAAACTTCCATCCTAAAAAACGATTCTGCAAATTTCGTTGTTCACGAAAACGATTTATTGAAATACTTAAATAGCTTCAGCGAACAAGAAGCCGCAGCCATTATGATTTCTAATAATGTAAACTACGACCATGTTTACGAAAGTGGTTGGGGATTATTTAAGCATAAAATTCCGATGTGGATTTTCACCATCGTATGCTTCATACTTGCATACTACGTATTCAGATACAACCTATCGATGATTCCATTAATGGGCTTGCTTTGCTGCCTTTACATGATGTCTGAACTGGGAGTGTCAAACTGGATGGGCTTCGGAATTTGGTTGATTATAGGGTTGATTATTTACTTTAGTTATGGGTATAGGAAGAGTAAGTTGGTAGCTGGTAACTCGTAGTTGGTAGTTGGTAGTTTGTGTATTACTTCTGAATAATCACTTTCGAATAAAAAACATTATCGGCCGTAACCTTTATAGTGTACAAACCATTCGGTAAATTTTGTTCGATGATAGTTTCATTGTTTTTGGATGATGAATTATTGAGGCAAGTGTATACTTGTTCTCCAAGTGCATTGTATACTTCTAGTTTTTTCCATCTGAAATCGTTAAATCTTACATGAATAGAATTACTTGCTGGATTAGGGTACACTTCAATACTTGAATGCTCTCTATTAGTATTTATTCCTACAGGTGGTTCATAATATGCTGCGATCCCTTTGCATAAGGTATCACTTCCAACTTTATTAAAAGCACCTCCAACTATTAGTTTATCTTGATATTCTATTAAACTTCTTACAGTTCCATCTGGCCCTAAATGTGGTGTCCATTTTTTACCATCCCAGCTAGCTACTACCGTATCAGAAATTGTATATCTTTTTGAATAACCTCCAATAAATAACTTATTTCTATACATACAAATCCCTGTACCTCCATTGGTTATTGGACTACCTACCGAATCCCATTTGGTACCATCCCATTGTGCTACCCCATTTACTTTTATTCCTCCTGCATAATCAAATCCACCAACCATATACAGTACATTTTTTACAGTATCTACCACCATTCCTCCAACAGAAGAATTTGAGTTTATTCCACTCCCTACTGGGCTCCATGTACTACCGTTCCATTTTGCCACTCCTAAACACAATTGAGAATCAACACCTGTAAAGGAACCTCCAATATAAAGCTCATCCCTATACACCGCCATTGCACTGACGTCTCTCCACCCTCCTGTAATACCAGATCGAACACTTCTCCACTTACTTCCATCCCAACGTGCAATACCTTTAGTTAATTTTCCTTTTATATTTAATATGTTGCCACCAACATACAACTCTCCTTTATACACTGCCATGCAAGAGATTTCACCAAAATTACTTACAGTACCATCCCAATATCCTATTTCTCTCCAAAGGGTATCATCCCAATTTACCACCATTAAGTCATGCACTCCAGGTTTGTTTATTATTCTACAAACATCGTTAATGGTACCAGCAACGTGCAATCGCCCATTATATTCCTTAAACACGTTTCCTCCTCCGTCTAGCCCTGATGGGCAACCCACACTATCCCATGTTATTCCGTCCCATTTAGCAACAGCTTTAATACCATTATTATTTATGGCAAAAAACTGGCCAGAAACATATAATTTATTTTTATATAAATCTAAATCTAAAACTTTATAAGAACCCTTTTTACCTGTAAGTCCACTATCTAAAGGAACCCAGGTTTGGGCATAGCTGCTGATTGAAAAAAATAAAATAAATAAGGGAAATAAATACTTCATCTTTTGTAAAACGATAGAGAATATTAGAATTGTAGACTATTTACTTTTGAATTCCATTTTAAAGCTTCTCTAAGATAAAAATATTTCGCTCGACGTGGACGTCGAGCTCAGCAAAGATTCAGTCCCGATAGCAATCGGGATTCTGAACCTCTAAATTTCCGATTAAACTCCTACGCGTTTCAGCTCGTAGTTTTTCGTTTGCGAAAGTAACAACGGCACCTGTTCTATGGTTACGAAACTCAAATCTAAACCGAAACCTTTTTCTTCTGAAAGTGAAAGTTTTTTCAATAAGAAATAAATTTGCATAATTATTCGCTCGTACAATGGAAGTGAATTGTCGGCTGACAATTTTTTCTCCAATACAATAAAACGGAAGTCGCCAGTAATATTATGTTTGTGTAAAGAATCGTATCTGCTGGTAATATCAACCTCTTTATTTTTCACTAA
>CALRIM020000108.1:0-10481 GCA_943360385.1 Rhizobium sp. Q54
CTGAGATATTAACCAATGGCATTCCTTCTAAAAAAGCATGTAGAGATAAACTAATCATAATCCCAAAAGGGAATGTCATTCCATGATGCTTATGCACATGTATATGGCCATGTTCAATACCTTCTGAAAACTGTTCAAGAAATATTTGAAATCCAAATCCAACTAAAATAAATAAGCCTACGTATGGATCTCCATTGGAATAAACATCGGGTAAGAGGTGAAGAACTGTTATAGAAAATAGATATGCACCAGAAAAGGAGAGAAGTAGTTTTAATTTTTTATTTAAATCATTCTTAATTAAAAAAATTAACGAACCTCCAATAAAAGCACTCGCAAATAAAATAATATAATCTATAATTTCCATTACACTCTTACAATTCTGCTATAAATATAAAATGTTAAATGAGCAATTCCTATTCCTAAAAACATCCCACAGATTACATCTATAGGGTAATGTACTCCTACATATACCTGGGAAAATGCAATTACGGTGGCCCAAATTTTAAAAGAAATACCAACCCATCGATATTCATTAAAAAATAATCCTAAAAAAATAGCTATCCCAAAATGATTGGCTGCATGGGATGAAACAAAACTATATCCATTTCCACACCCTACAATATTCCTTACAAATCCCATTATTTCTGGGTCATTGCATGGTCTTAATCTTTGAACAGTTTCCTTAATTATACTTGCGCTTACAAAATCTGTAAGTGCAAATGTTATTAAAACAAACGCTATCGTCCATATTCCTTTGCTAGTTTTATTTGACTTAATAATATACACTATTAAAAAAATATATAAAGGAGCCCAAAAATATTTACTACGCATTAATGGAAGCAAGAAGTCGAAAATTGGATTTGCAAATCCTCTATTAATAAGAAAGAATAATTGCTGATCGATGTGTTTTAACGTTTCAATCATAATGGTTTTTTAGCTATCATGATTAATCTTTGTGATGTATCAACATTAAAAGGTTCCAAATGATAAGAGCCAAAAATTTCAATTAAATCAAGTCCAGCTTCTTTAAAATATTTTTTGAAATCATTTAATCGTAACGCCTTAACCTCTTCTTTAAATTCATATTGGCAACCTTCGGCATTGAAATTTATCTTCTTGGTAATTAAACCATTCTCTAATTTTTTTTGAATTTTAAAAAATATCCCTTCAATACATTTTTCGTCTTCGGCAATCATATTAGAGGCGATTTGCTCCACGTTAAAAAAATCTATTAATAGAATTCCACCTGGTAACAAATTTTTAGCTAAGGCTTTTATTGCTTTAATGTCCTCATTTTCTCTTCGGAAGTAACCAAAACTGGTAAAAAGATTGAAAACATAATTGAAATAGTTAGCACTCAATATGTTACGCATATCATGCTCGTAAAAATGAAGGTGCTCATTTTCGAATTTCTTAGCAAATGCAATGCTTTCACTAGATAAATCAATTCCAGTAACATCAATTCCTTTTTTATTGAGGTAAATGGAGTGCCTACCTTTGCCACAACACGCATCTAAAACCCGATCATTTTCTTTAAGTTTGAAATAGGTGGCTATTCTATCTATAAAAAACTCCGCTTCTTGATGATCGCGATTGGCATATAGTATATGGTAATATGGTGAGTTAAACCAACTTCTGTACCATTTTTTCATTCTTATCTATTCCTTCTAGTTTAAATCCTTACAAATGTCTTATTTTTTTTATTTTTGCAGTGATTAAAGCTAAAAAAAATTGACATTAATAAAATCTATTTCAGGAATTAGGGGAACAATAGGAGGCCAATCTGGCGATGCCTTAAGTCCAATCGACATTGTAAAATTCACTTCGGCCTTTGGATATTGGATTATTCAAAAAACAGGAACGAAGAAAATTGTGCTTGGGAGGGATGCAAGGATCTCTGGAGAAATGGTTAAAAACCTTGTAGTTGGCACATTACAAGGCCTAGGGATCGATGTTATCGATCTTGGCTTGGCAACTACTCCTACAGTTGAAATGGCGGTTCCAATGGAAAATGCAGGGGGTGGGATAATTTTAACTGCCAGCCATAATCCAAAACAATGGAATGCGCTTAAATTACTTAATAATAAAGGTGAGTTTATAACAGATATGGATGGCAAGGAAGTTTTAGCACTAGCTGAAACCAATGAGGTTGTGTATGCCGAAGTAGATCATATTGGAACATATGTTCAAGATCACAGCTATTTAAATAAACACATAGACAAAATCTTATCTCTACCATGGGTTGACGTTAATGCTATTAAAGAGCGTAATTTTAAGATAGTTATAGATTGTGTTAACTCCGTTGGAGGAATAGCGCTTCCACCTTTATTGAAAGCATTAGGGGTAGAAACAGTATATGAAATATATTGCCACCCTGATGGTAAATTTCCACACAATCCAGAACCATTGCCAGAAAATCTAACAGCACTTTCTCAAGAAGTAACTTCTAGAAAAGCAGATTTAGGGATTGCAGTAGATCCGGATGTAGATAGGTTATGTTTTGTTTCTGAAAATGGTGATATGTTTGGCGAGGAGTATACATTGGTTGCAATTGCCGATTTCTTACTTCAGAATACACCAAAAGAGTTTTTAAAACAAAAAGGGTATGAACTTAACACTGTATCTAATTTATCTTCTACAAGAGCATTAAGAGATGTTACAGAAAGAGTAAATGGAAAATATAATGCTGCAGCTGTTGGTGAAGTAAATGTGGTTAACATGATGAAAAGCAGCAAAGCATTAATTGGAGGAGAAGGTAATGGTGGAGTTATACTACCTGAACTACATTACGGAAGAGATGCTTTGGTTGGAATTGCTTTATTCTTAACTCATTTAGCAAATCAAAAGAAATCTTGCTCAGCATTAAGAGCTTCTTATCCAAACTATTTTATTTCAAAAAATAAAATTTCCTTAACCCCAGAATTAGATATTGATGAATTATTAAAGAAGGTGGAACACAAATACAAGGATCAACCAATAAATACAATCGACGGATTGAAAATTGAATTTGATAATGAATGGGTACATTTACGCAAATCGAACACAGAACCAATTATTCGTATTTATTCAGAAAGCCAAACTGAAACAACAGCAAACGGATTGGCAAATAAAATAATGAATGATATACGTGATATAATGAACAGTTAATTATGAATAGGATTTATTTAGACAATGCTGCTACTACTGCAATCGATAAAGATGTATTAGAGCTTATGAAAAATACAATGGAATTCCAGTTTGGAAATCCGTCTTCAATCCATGCACATGGAAGAGAAGTAAGAACAATTATTGAAAATGCACGAAAAACAGTTGCCAAGTTATTAAATACAAGTCCTGCAGAAATTTTCTTTACCTCTGGAGGAACAGAGGCTGATAACATGGCCATCAATTGTGCTATTAACGATTATGGATTAACACATGCCATTACTAGCAAAATCGAGCATCACGCTGTATTACATACGCTCGAAATTTTAGAGAAGAAAGGATTAATTAAACTAAGTTTTGTTAACCTCGATTCAAAAGGGCATGTAGATACTGCTCACCTAGAAGAACTTCTTGCTACCAACGAACGTTCTTTTGTTTCGCTAATGCATGCTAATAATGAAATCGGAAATCTAATAGACTTAGAGAAAATTGGTGAAATTTGTGAAAAATACAATGCCATTTTTCATTGCGATACTGTTCAAACAATGGGACATTATATCCACGATTTATCTAAATTAAAGGTTCACTTTATTACGTGTGCTGCACATAAATTACACGGTCCAAAAGGTGTTGGATTTTTATACATCAATCATAATATTAAAATAAAACCAATGATACATGGAGGAGCCCAAGAACGTAATATGCGTGGTGGAACCGAAAATGTTTATGGAATTGTTGGTTTAGCAAAAGCACTGGAAATTGCTTATGCTGAAATAGATGAACATCAAAAATATATTCAAGAATTAAAATCTTACATGATTGAAAAACTTCGAGAGTCTATACCTGGAGTAGAATTTAATGGAGATATTAATCCTGAAAGAAGTTTATATACCGTTTTAAATGTGTCCTTTCCTGAATCAGAAATGGGGGAAATGATGTTATTTAGTCTTGATATAGCAGGTATTTCGGCATCTGGAGGAAGTGCTTGTTCGTCTGGTTCAAACGTAGGTTCTCATGTACTTACTGCAATAGGTTCTCCAAGTAATCGTGCGGCAGTCCGTTTTTCTTTTTGTAAATACAATACAAAAGAAGAAATAGACATCGTTGTACAAAAACTTAAAGAATTTGTACCCGTAAAAGCATAAAACAGATAAAATTATTTACCTTGTATTGCTCAATTAACACGATGTTTAAGCATACGAGTTGCTATATTCTTATTTTAATATCCATTCTTCTTTTTGCAAGTTCTTGCAATAAAGGAGGCATTTTTATTCCTGTACAAAATATCTCAAGTGCAGATAGTTCAAAGTTTTCTGAACTAGAAAATGATTTGTCATTTAATAGGCTAGATACAGCTATCCTAAAAATTCAAAAACTAGAGGAATCTGACAACTACAAGAATAATAGACTCTTTAAGGTTTTAACATTAAACATTAAATCAAGGATATTAACTAGACAAAAAAAATATCAATCGGCATTAGATGTTGTAAATGAAATGATTTCTAATACAGATACGAATACACAATACCTCGATATTCAATATTCTCATGGAAATTTAATTAAAGGCGATATTTATTTTGAGCAAAGAAATTACCCATCTGCTTATAAGTATTATTATGAGGGGCAAAAGTCAATAGTTGAGCAAAGCGATAATTGTTCTTTTGCACAATACGATTACAGAATTGCAATTATTCTTTATAAACAACAAAAATATATTTCAGCAATCAACAAATTTAATACCTCTTATAGAAAGTATAATATCTGTGGAAGTGAGTTTGGGCAGCATTTCCGTATGCAGGAAATACAAAGCAATATAGGTTTATGTTATTATAACGTACAACAATATGATTCTGCACTGTATTATTATAATAGAGCAAAAGAAATATTGGTGAAAATTAAAGGAAAGGATATTTCTCAAACCACCTATTTAGATATTGGAATTGGGGTTATAGAGGGAAATAAGGGAAAGGTTTTACTTAAATTAGGTAGATATGACGAGGCCATACAATGTTTAAATAAGAATATTGAAATAAATTCAAAGACAGACCATGATAGAAATGATGCCATTACCTCTATCGTGGCATTATCTAAATATTATTTATCGATAAATGATTATAAGTCTTTTATTAATACTATTAGCATTGCAGATTCTATAAATAAATCTCCTCGTTATAGAGAACAATTTAGATTTATTTATGAATTAAAATCTGTTTATTATGCTAAGGTTAATAACTTTAAACTAGCTTATGAAAACAACCTAAAATTCAATCATATAGAGGATTCATTAACATTGCTAAACCAGAAGAATAACGATTCGGATGTGCAATTAACTCTTGAGTCGCTCGAAAAAGAAAATCAAATAAATGAGCTAATAAAAGAAAAACAATCCAGAAACTTTTATATCTATATTATATTATCCATCTCTATTGCACTCATCATTTTAATTATTACCATCAGTATATTTTTAAAATATGCAAATAATAAGAACGCCGAATTAAATAGCTCTAATCAAGAGGTAAATAAACAGAAGGAATTACTAAAAAAAGCCAACGACGAAATATCTTATAATTTAGAGATACTAAAGACAAGAGATTTAGAAAAAAATAAAATTTTAAGTATTGTAGCCCACGATTTACGAAACCCTAATAATGCAATATTATCCATTGTAGATACACTATTAGAAAACGATGATTTAACAAAAGAACAAAAGGAACTAATTAATTTAATTAGTACTTCTGCCAATAGCAATAATGATTTAATTCAGGAGATATTATATTTTGCAAAGCCTGGGCAGTTTACCAATTCCTCCGATTTAGTTACCATAAATTGTAAGGAATTATTAACTCAAACCGTTTCATTAAATTATTACAAAGCGAGTCAAAAACACATTTCTATAGAACTAGGAGAAATCGATCCCCGTTTATTTGTAACTATACATATTGAAAAAATTAGAAGGGCTATTTCTAATGTAATCATCAACGCAATTAAATTTTCTCATCACAACACCAAAATCAGAATTTATACGACTAATACTCTAGAAAACATTAATATTCACATTAAGGATCAGGGTATAGGAATACCAGACAGAATAAGGAATGCAGTATTTATTTCAGACCCAATTATTAGACGATTAGGAACAGATGGGGAAGCCTCATTTGGGTTAGGATTGTCTATTGTTAAACAAATTGTTGAGGAGCATAATGGAAAAATTTCTTTTCAATCAAATAATTTAGGTACAGAATTTACAATTACACTCCCTTTAAGTAAACAATAGTCCATATTATATGTTTAAACATATATAATCAATAATCTTATGAAATCTGTAAAATATACATTGTTTGCTCATCCATATGATATGGGTGGCTTTCCAATTCGTCAACCATTTCCAACTAATAATATTGAGAATATTGGCCCATTTATATTACTTCACCATGCATATGTAAAGGTACCTACACATATTCCACCAAAACAAGCAGGAGTAGGACCACATCCGCATAGGGGTTTTGCGCCAGTAACTTTTATCTTCGAAGGTGCTGTCCATCATAGAGATAGCAGAGGAAACAATAGTGTAGTTGAAAAAGGTGGAGTTCAGTGGATGAATGCAGGCATGGGAGTAATTCATAGCGAGCGTCCACCAGAAAATATCCATGAAATTGGAGGAGTTCAAGAAATAATTCAGCTTTGGGTAAATACTCCAGCCAAACATAAAATGGATATTCCACAATACATCCCATTAACGAAAGAACAAATCCCAACTATTAATTCTAGCGATGGATTATCTGTTATAAATGTAGTTGCAGGTACTGTAAACGGTATAAAAGGAAATATAGAGGGACTTAGTCCATTATCTGCTGCAACTATTGAAATGAAAGAAGGATCTAAATTAAAATTAACTGTTCCAGATAAACACGAGTCGTTACTGTACATCTTATCTGGAAAAATAAAAATTAATGGATACGGAGAGGCAGAGCATCATCATGCAATAGTATTTAATTTAGAGGAAGATAGTATTGAATTTGAATCGATAGAAGAATCGAGATTACTATTCTTAACAGGGGAATCCATTCCAGAAAAAATGGTTGCTCAAGGCCCATTTGTTATGAATTCAGAAAGTGAAATAATGATGGCCTATAGAGATTATCAAATGGGTAAAATGGGTGTGCTAATTGAAGAATAATTGCTATATTGTTGCTTCTAGTAATACAAAATGACAGTAAAATTAAACCTCAAAAAACCATTAGCATTTTTCGATATAGAATCGACGGGAGTTAATGTTGCAAGTGATAGAATTGTTGAGATTTCTATATTAAAAATTAATGTTGATGGAAGCGAAGAAATTAAAACGAAACGCATAAATCCAGGAATTCCAATTCCACTAGAAACGTCATTAATACATGGCATTTACGATGAGGATATTCAGAATGAGCCTCATTTTAGAAACATAGCTAAAGGATTAGCACAATTTTTAGAAAATTGCGATTTAGCAGGATATAATTCTAATAAGTTCGATGTTCCAATTTTAATGGAGGAGTTTTTAAGAGCAGAAGTTGATTTCGATATAAGTAAAAGGAAATTGGTAGATGTTCAAAATATTTTCCATCAAATGGAACAACGGACACTAAAAGCTGCGTACAAATTTTATTGTCATAAAGAATTAGAAAATGCTCACTCAGCAGAAGCTGATATTCGTGCTACCTATGAAGTATTACTCTCTCAAATTGAGAAGTACAAAGATGTAGAATACAAGGACAAAGCAGGGAATGTTTTTATACCAGTAAAAAATGATGTAGAGGCATTGCACACATTTACACAAGTTCAACGGAATGTAGATTTTGCTGGTACTATGGTATATAATGAGAAAGGTGAGGAGTTATTTAATTTTGGAAAGCACAAAGGCAAAAAAGTTCAAGATGTATTCCAACAAGAACCAAGTTATTACGATTGGATGATGAACGGAGTATTTCCACTGTATACTAAAAAGAAATTAACAGAGCTTAGATTAAGAGCGTTTCAGAAATCTTAAGGGTAAAAAACCTTATTGGCCAATTGCATAGATCTTACAAAGGCTTCCTTGTTTAGTTTTGTATCTATATTGTTTTCCTCTAAATAGGAAACAACCGTTTCTGTTGCAATATTTCCAGTTAAATTGTCGGTTGCCATTGGGCATCCTCCAAACCCATAAATTGCGGCATCAATCCTTCTGCATCCAGCATCGTAGGCTGCTTTAATTTTTTCTATACGATCTAAAGGTGTGGAATGAAGATGAGCACCAAATTCAATTTCAGGAAAAAGAGGCGCAATGTTTCTAAATAAATAATCTATGTTTTCTTTATTAGAAACGCCTATAGTATCCGAAAAAGCCAAGATTTTCACACCCATCTCAGCTAGTTTTTTTGTCCACTTTTCTACCACTTCAATGCTCCAATCTTCTCCATAAGGATTTCCGAAACCCATAGAAATATATACTACTAACTCTTTGTTTTTACTTATACAAAGTCTCTGAATTTCTTCAACTCTTATTAACGATTCTTCTATAGTGGAATTTGTATTTCGTTGTTGAAATATTTCAGAAATAGAAAATGGGAATCCCAAATAGTTTATTTCATCAAATTGTATTGCATCTTCTGCACCTCTAGTATTTGCTATAATAGCAAGTAGTTTACTAGTTGTTTTTTCAAGATTCAATTTAGATAACACTTCAGCTGTATCTCTCATTTGAGGGATTGCTTTTGCAGAAACAAAACTCCCAAAATCTATGGTATCAAACCCAACCTCTAATAGCGAATTAATGTAATCTACTTTTTGTTCGGTTGGTACAAAATGATGTAAGCCTTGCATTGCATCACGAGGGCATTCTATAATTTTAATTTCAGACATATTTTAAACTCGTAATTCGTAGTTGGTAATTGGTAATTATGGTTGTAGGTAGTTTAACCAAAAATTTCCTTTCTCAACATATTGTTAATTGTTACTTGTTAATTCCTTTTCCTCTTCCATAATCATCTTATTCTTTCGGTAGGGTCTAATAATTAGTCTTGTACCACGATCGTAACTAAAATAATTCCAAATCCAGTTTATAAGAACTACCATTTTATTTCTAAACCCAACTAAAAAAAGAAGGTGTAAAAACATCCAAACAAACCAAGCAAAAAAACCTTGGAATCTAATAAATGGGAGGTCTACAACGGCTTTATTTCTTCCAACAGTAGCCATAGACCCCATGTCAAAATAACGAAATACTTTCTGTTTTCGATTATTCAGTATGTTAATTAAGTTTTTAGATAGTGTTTTTGCCTGCTGTAAGGCTACCTGAGCAACTCCAGGATGGCCGTTAGGATAATCCTCGGTAAACATAGCTGCTACGTCACCTATAGCGTAAATATTAGAATACCCAATTACTTGATTGTATTCATCAACTTTTATTCTTCCACCTCTTACAATTTCAGCTTTATCCAAGCCATTAAATACCGCGGCTTTAACACCAGCTGTCCAAATGAGGTTCTTACTCTCCAACACTTTTCCGCTTCGCAAATTTGCAAAATGTCCATCATAGGAAACAACAGCATCATTTGTACGAATCATTACACCCATTTCTTTTAAGAAGGTGTTCGACATTTCGGATGCTTGTACAGACATACTGCTTAAAACCCTTTCGCTACTTTCTACCAGATTTATTTGCATTCTACGTAAATCCAAATCTGGATAATCGCTTGGTAGTACATGCATTTTTAATTCGGCTAAGGCTCCTGCAGTTTCAACACCAGTAGGGCCTCCACCAACTATTACAAAGTTCATCAATGCTTCTTGCTCATTGATACTGTCTTTTAGTAGTGCTTCTTCAAAGCTTTGTAATATCAGGCTTCTTAGATTTAATGCCTCTGGGATACTTTTCATTGGCATAGAATGGTACTCTATAGAATCATTACCAAAGAAATTTGTGGTTGAGCCTGTTGCAATTACAAGGTAATCATATCTTATATCACCAATATTCGTTTTTATAGAATTATGTTCATCATCTACACTTTCTACATTCGCCACCCTAAAGAAAATATTCTTATGTTGTTTGAAGATTTTACGTAAGGGGAATGCGATAGAATCTGGTTCTAAACCACCTGTAGCCACTTGGTATAATAGGGGCTGAAAAGTATGATAGTTATGCTTATCGAGCATTAAAACTTGAACTTCCTTGTCTCTTAAGCTTTTTGCCAGTTGAATACCGCCAAAGCCGCCACCAACTATTACAACACGAGGAAAGGATGAATCTGGAATATCAATCATTTTTATAGTACTTAAGTATTGAGATGTTAGTATTGAGAAAGTCTCATAATACTAAATTT
>CALRIM020000109.1:0-10374 GCA_943360385.1 Rhizobium sp. Q54
AAATTAGTTGGAGATGTTAAAAGTGTAACAACAAAAATGAGTGTTCCAAATGCAAATATTGTTCTAAGAAACATTAAAAATTTGTCGGACATGATGGAAACGAATACCGATTCTTTTGGTCGTTTTTCAATTAATGGTTTAACAAAAAATGCTAATTACGAAGTTAAAGTAACAAAAGACGGTTATTTCAGTAAAACAACTACTATAGAAACAGGTGGAGATTGTGATAATACAGTTGATTTGAGTTCAACCTATAATGCTAATTTCACGCTAATTTCTGGTAATGTGTCTACTTTAGAAAATATTTATTTTGATGTAAATAAATACAGCATACGTGAAGATGCCAAATTTGAATTAAATAAGTTGGTGAGCCTAATGAAGGACAATCCCGAAATTATAATTGAAATAAGCTCACACACAGATGCAAGAGGCAGCGATATTCTAAACTATAAGCTTTCCTTAAATAGATCGCAAGCAGCCATAAACTATATTGTTTCTAAGGGTATTAGGAGTACAAGATTATTGGCCAAAGGGTGGGGTGAAACAAAGTTGGTTAACAATTGCGGAAACAATGTAAAATGTGATGATGCCGAGCATCAAAAAAATAGAAGAACAGAATTCCAGGTTGTAGGAATTTTATAATCTTGTAAAATGCTCAATATTACTAGTTTGAGTAATAGTTGGAATATTTTATATCACTAAGTTTGTAAACTTTTATAACATTTGAAATACATTTTTCAAGTGTAAAGTTTACGCGATGAAAAAAATATTTTTTTTACTACTCCTCCTTCTAATTGGATCTTTTTCCTATGCCCAAAATGTTAAAAGCAAGAGAATAATATATAAAATTGCTGATTCTACGGAGTTAGAGAAATTAAGGAACTTCGATAAGGATTTTATTCAGTTAAAGAAATTATCCTTTAATACTGGTAAGTCTGAGTATGCCCCAACATTTTATGCAAATGGCATTATTTTTTCTAAATCAAAATCAAATTTAATTGAGTTTAAAAATCGCAAAAGTGCCAGAAGATTGCATAAGTCTAAACTGTATTTTTCGAGTTTAGATTTGGATTATAGCAATGCCACTCCACTAAAAGTGGAGAGTAAGAATATATTAAGCACTACTCAAGCTAATTTCTATAATCCTCAGAAAACAGTTTATTATACGGCTTTAGGAAATGCTAACGGGAAAGTTATTAGTAAAAAACAATTTGATGAAAATTCCTTCAGGAACAATCAAATCGAAAATGAATTATCGAATTTCAATTCATTTTCTAACAACGGATCCTTTTATTCTATTGAAACACCATGTTTAAATAGTGCAGGAGATAAATTATACTTTAGTTCAAATATGAATGATGGATACGGAGGGATGGATATTTATGTTTCTGAGTGGATAAATAATGAATGGGCTGAACCTGTTAATTTAGGGCCTAGTGTAAATTCAAAAGGAGATGAATTGTATCCATTTGTATTAGACGATTCCTTGTTATACTTTGCTTCAAATGGACGATTTGGATTAGGTGGGTTGGATGTTTTTCTTTATAATACAAAAGCTGAAAAAACAATTAATGTTGGGGCACCCATCAATTCGGAGTATGATGATTTTGGACTAATAAGATTGTCGAAAATAAACAATGGTTATTTTAGCTCTAACCGTGCAGAAAATGGAAAGAACTACGATATATATTCATATAAATCAATTCGCCCCAAAGCTCAAGAAATTGAAATAAATATAATTGATGCAAGCACTGGTAAGACTGTTGATAACGTAAAATTAAATTCGAGTTCGAACTTAACTAAAGCCATCGATTATTATAAATTATTGGATGGAAAGTTAACAGGAATGAAATTCGAAATTGGAATTCCATATAAATTTTACATCAAAAAATATGGATACTTTAACAAGGAAACTTCCATCGTATTCAAAAAAACAGATAAACAAATTTCACTTTATATTGAAAAAGACCCTTCTATAGATACTTCTACATTAGAAGAAGAAGAGAAGTGGGTGATGGCAGAAAACTATACATTTAAAGCTAAAATTAAATCCTATATAAAGCAAATATTCAACACCAGCTATAAAGCTGAAGATTCTGGCGATGGTAAAACGATTGGAGGATACGATAACTTAAATACTATTTATTTCGACTTTAATAAGAGTAATTTAAAGCCAGAGTCTATAGAGATTCTTGATAAAATAGCACTAGTATTAAAAGAACAAAAGGCATTAAATGTAACAGTTATTTCTTATACGGATAGTAGGGGGGCTAAAGATTACAACCTCAAATTATCTGTTAAAAGAGCTAATGCAACTTCAAGGTACTTAACAAAAAAAGGAGTAAAAAAGAGCAGAATTAAAAGCATTGGAAAAGGGGAGTTAAATCCAATTGTTAAATGTTCCAAGAACTGTACGGAGAAGGATTATGCAATGAATAGACGAACAGAAATAATAATCAAATAGCGTTTAATTACTAAAAAGTTGCACTTATGCAGGATTAAATAAAATCCCGCATAAGTGCGGTAAAGTGGTGGCACGACTTAAGTGGTGGCACCAGTATTAGAATCAATTAACAGCCGCCTTTATTAGCCTTAGCTACCACCTGAAACTTGCTGCCATTAAATGTACTTACCCCACCGCGATTGGTTCCAAACCAAAGTTTACCATGTGTGTCTTTAATAATAGATTGAATACCATTGTTTGGTAATCCATCTTTAGTGGTAATGTTAGTGATGCTTGTTCCATCGAATCGCCATGCTCCAGCATCTATAGTGCCAACCCAAAGGTTACCTGCTATATCTTCTGCAATAGACCATATTCTTGCCATCGTTCCTGGGGCATCCATAAGTCTCATTTTCCCGAAATTTGGGTTATTCAAGCCTTTTTCGGTCGAAATATTTCTTAGTGTATTTCCATCAAAACTGTATAATCCAGCTCCATTATTTCCGAACCACATTAACCCTTTTTTATCTTTGTAAATGATGCGTACCGCACCTTTGTCGAGCTCTTTATCTGCTAGGTAATCGAAGGTTGTGCCATTGTATTTACAAACGCCTTTAAATTCTGTTCCGAAATAATAATTACCTTGGTTGTCTTCATTAATACTATACACCGAATACTCTGTCGTGTAAATACGCTTATCGTCTTCCGAAATAGGAAGCGAAAGGTAATTCAATTTAATACCATCAAATTTATAGACCCCATCCTTAGAGCCAAACCATACATCGCCTTTTTTATCTACAAAACTACATGAAGTGGATTTGTATCCAAATTCCTTCTTCTCTGTATAGTTCACGAAAAATAGTCCATTGTAACTAAAGATGCCTTCGTTGGTTCCGAACCAAATATTTCCAGAATTATCTTGATTTATTGTACGAATAAACTGGCCTAATAAGCCCTGTTCTTTTGTATAATTGGTGTACTTCTTTCCATCATATTTAAAAGCTCCATTACCCTCTGTTCCGAACCACATATTCCCTTTTTTATCCTGAAAAATTACTCGAACGCTGCTTCCTAATTTAAAGGAATCAACAGGACTATCATTAACTGATAATCCTGTTGAGCGAACGGTTTTCGATTCCTTTTTCGTAATAACGGCATTACTTTCTACGCTTCCAATTATTATAATCGAAATTAGAATGATGAATCCGATTGCTAGTTTCATGTCTTTAGATATTTAGTGAAAACTATAAGTCAACTTTTTTAACTTCTGGTTTTGCAGTTGTTTTCGAACAACTTTTTTCATCCTTACATTTTGGGTCTTCAGTTTTACAAGAAGCCGGTTTGCAATTTTCCATACCACCGCCCTTAGTACATTCTTTTGGTGAACAATTTTTTTCTGCTTTCTTAGAACTTTTAGTCGTTACAGTTGCCGATACAGTTACAGCAAATAATATAATTGCTGCTGAGCTTAAGATTAATTTTTTCATAATGATTTGTTTTTATTTTACAATTCAAAAGTAGGGCACCGATGCACTGTATTTTGTTATTGAGTAGTTATTAGCTTGTTAACGACTTGTTAATATGCCCTAATGCGCAGTTAATTACTTATAAAAAGGCTATTTTTGCATCATCAATATGAAAAAGAACAGAAGCTATATTATTATTGGAGTATCGTCTTTAGCCTTATTCGTGGTATTGTTAATTCAAGTGAATTGGATTTTTCAAACGGCTAAAATTAAGGAGGAGATTTTTAATGAAAAGGCAAATATAGTACTCTCTAGAACTACCGATGCTATTTGCTCTGATAAGGAGACCTGCATGCGTATTGGTGCTTGTATAGAACGCGACAGTACTAATAATATCACTGCAAATTTAGAGACTAACGAAATTCAAAAGATCGATTCCCTGTTTAATCATTTCATGGATTATTATAATTTCCATGTGGATTATACTTTTGTTTTAGTGAAAGGAGATCAATCCAAAGCTCATAATACTAAAGCATTTATGAGTAATACCTTTTATCGCCCAATGGATGAGCTTACCACCATTACTGGTATGCAACTGAAATTGGTATTGCCAGATAAGAAGCAATATATTTTAGCCGAAATGGGACCGATGTTTATTACTTCTGTGTTGTTGATTTTAATAGTAATTGTGATGTTTTGGAGAACTATTATATCCTTAATGAAGGAGAAAAAAATAGCAGAGCATACTACCGAATTTTTAAATAACATGACTCATGAGTTTAAAACTCCATTAACCAATATCGCATTAGCGGGTAAGATGTTAATGAAAGATACTCAATTAGGGGATAACGAAAAATCGAAACAGTACTCAGCAATTATATTGGCAGAAAACGAGAAATTAAGGTTACAGGTAGAACACGTGTTAAGCCTAACTGCATTGGAAAGGGGAGAGATGCCATTGCAAAAAACGAAGATAGATGTGCATCAATTAATTCAATCGGTTATAAATTGTATGAGTATACAGATTGATGAAAAAAAAGGCCATGTAAATTTACAATTAGAAGCAACTGATTTTACAATTAATGCCGATAAAACACATCTTACCAACGCATTGTGTAATATACTCGATAATGCTATTAAATATAATGAAGGTGATTTAGTGTTGAATATTAAAACAACAAATTCTAATCATCAATTAGTAATAGAAATTTCTGATAATGGAATAGGAATAGAGAAAGAATTTCAAAAAGATATTTTCGATAAATATTATAGAGTTCCTACTGGAGATGTTCACAATGTAAAAGGATTCGGCTTAGGTTTATCATATGTTAAAAAAATAATTGAGCTTCATAATGGTAAAGTAGAATTACATAGTGAAAAAGGAAAAGGTAGTACATTTTGTTTAAGTATTCCAAATGCAAAGTAAAAAGAGTAGAATTTTATTGGCAGAAGACGATTTGAATTTGGGATTGTTGCTTCAAGATTTTTTAGAGTCGGAAGGGTTTGACGTTAAGTTATGTAAAGATGGGGAGATGGCCATAAAAGCCTTTGGGATGAATACTTTCGACCTCTGCTTATTGGATGTAATGATGCCAAAAATAGATGGATTTTCGGTTGCAAAATTTATTCGATCCAAGGATATTCAATTACCCATTATTTTTATTACCGCAAAATCCTTGAAAGAAGATAAGTTGAAAGGCTATGCATTAGAAGCCGACGACTACATTACAAAACCATTTGATGAAGAAGAATTACTTTGGAAGATTAAGGCGATACTTAGAAGAGTTCCCGAGCAAAGTGAAATAAAATATTCCTCGCAAGTTTGTGTTGGAAATTATGTATTCGATTTCAAAAATCAATCACTTACCCTCAATGGAAATTGTAAGCGAATTACCGAAAAGGAAAGTGAAATACTGAACTATTTAGTAAATCATCCAAATAGTATAATTAAGCGAGAAGTAATGCTCACGGAGCTTTGGGGCGATAACGATTATTTTATGGGCCGAAGTTTGGATGTATTTATAACCAAAATTCGCAAGTACCTGAAAGACGATCCTAGCATTTCTATTGAAAATGTTTTTGGAGTAGGGTTTATTTTAAATTTGCCAACAAAGGAATAGTCTATCGTACAACGTCTATCGTCCATCGAATAAGTGTAATTTTACATATTCCTTTTGTATTATTGTATAAACTTTATTGTATGAAGAAGTCTATTGTCGTTTTAATATTTTGTTTTTTTGTGATATCTAATAATCTATTTGCTCAAAAGAGTGAAGTTAAATCACAAGAACCTTCTTTTCCTGGTGGTAAGGATGCAATGCTTCAATATTTTGCGGATAGTCTTAAACTTCCTGAATTTGTTTACAAAGGAAAGGGAGGAAATATAGTTTTGGATGTAACCATTAATGAAAATGGAGAAGTAATAAATCCTAAAATTAAATATAGTTTTAATGCATTATGCAATGAAGAGACCATTCGTGCTGTTTTGGCTATGCCCAAATGGAATCCATATATCAAAAACTATCAACCGAAATCTACATCAGTGAGAATAATTGTTCCTTTTTATGTTAAAAGAGATAAAAATTTTCAATTTAAAAGAGCTCAATTGTATTATGAATT
This sequence comes from Rhizobium sp. Q54, assembly GCA_943360385.1. Taxonomy (GTDB): domain Bacteria; phylum Bacteroidota; class Bacteroidia; order Sphingobacteriales; family Sphingobacteriaceae; genus CAJBVG01. The sequence continues at coordinate 6,529 of CALRIM020000109.1, forward strand.
AAAAAGGTATGATTTAGCTTATTTGGCTGCTTCAGAAGCTATTAAAAAGGATTCTGTAAATTTAGATGTTTACAAGTTATTGGTTGGTTGTTGTATTAAGTTGAATAAACAGAATATTGCTTGTGCATATTTAGCTTCTGGTGTTCAAAATGGAGTAAAACAATGCGAAGAAATTTATAATTCTAATTGTGTGAATTTCGAAAAGGATGATTTCAAAAAGATTATTAAAAAAAATGAATTGAATACATATGATGTAGATGCTTCATTTCCAGAAGGCGAAATGGCATTGATCCAATTTATTTGCAAAAATACATTTTACCCAGCTGCTGATAGAGAAAATAATATTCAAGGAAGTGTTTTACTTACCTTTATAATAGATGAAACAGGAGAATTTTTAGATATTGATATAGTCAATAGTGTAAGTTTTGAAATGGATAATGAAGCATTGAGGGTAATTTCAAAAATGCCAAAATTTATACCTGCAAAACGAAACAATATTAATGTTCCCTCAAGGTATACTTTACCTATTAACTTTAAATTAATGTAATTTTTTGTTTTTGCATATCAGCATATTAAATTATGAGTACCCAAGCAATCAATCATACAAAAATCTACATTAAGAATATGGTTTGCCCACGTTGTATAACGGCGGTATATAAAACCTTAAATGATATTGGAATAGAACCAACGCAGGTTCAATTAGGAGAAGTATTATTGAAAGAAGAGATAACGAATGAACAAGCAATCTTATTAAGAGAAAAACTTCAAACCCAAGGTTTCGAGCTATTAGACGATGCAAGGAAGCAACAAATTGAGAGAATAAAAGCAATTGTTATAGAGCATATCCATCATTTAGAAGATGGGAAGTTAAATTTTTCTGAGATTATTTCGAATGAGTTATTTAAAGAATACTCACAATTAAGTAAACTGTTTTCGGTTACAGAAGGCATTACCATAGAGCAATTTGTAATTCTTCAAAAAATAGAGAAGGTAAAAGAATTATTAGTTTACGATCAGCTCAATTTAAGTGAAATTGCCAATAAAATGGGGTATAGCAGTGTAGCACATTTATCTTCTCAATTTAAAAAGACTATTGGATTAACTCCTTCTCAATTTAAAGCACAAGGCATTACTCTTCGCAAAGGCTTGGATAGTTTATCTCAATAGGATATAAATCGTTCCCACAATTATATAACATATTAAAGGTCATATAGGTGCACTTTTGTATTGTTAAATGATTGTAAAATGAAAACGATTAAAAAATCTTATCAAGTACTTAACATGACATGTGCAGCTTGTGCAAATAGCACAGAAAGCATGTTAAGGGCACAAGAAGGAGTTGTTGCGGTATCGGTTAATTATGCCAATGCGATAGCAAACATCGAATTTAATCCAGATAAAACAGATCCCTCTAAGTTTAAAACTACCCTACAATCTATTGGGTACGATTTAATGATTGATGAGAGTGATGATGCCAAAGAAAATCTCGAACAAATACAAGCTACAAGCTACAAGTTACTAGTTAAACGTACAATTGGGTCAATAGCGGTTTCAATCCCCCTAGTACTCATCGCTATGGTGCCAACATTAATGAATATGCCATATGCAAATTACATCATGTGGGCATTGGCAACACCAGTAGTCATGTGGTTTGGTAAGCAGTTTTTTATTGGAGCTTATAAGCAATTAAAACATCGCTCTGCCAATATGGATACCCTTGTTGCACTAAGTACCGGTGTAGCTTATATTTTTAGTGTATTTAACACTCTATTTCCAGAATACTGGCACCAAAGAGGTATTCATGCGCACGTGTATTTTGAAGCAACAGCTGTGGTGATCTCCTTTATATTATTAGGAAAATTATTGGAAGAAAGAGCAAAAGGAAATACTTCATCAGCATTAAAAAAACTAATGGGCCTACAGCCAAAAACAGTTACTGTGGTGCACGCTGGTGGACATCAAATGGAGATGCCAATAGCTAGTGTAAATGTGAATGACATTTTATTGGTAAAACCAGGTGAAAAAATTGCAGTAGATGGGGAAGTTATTGCAGGAAATTCTTTTGTGGATGAAAGTATGATCAACGGAGAACCGATTCCTGTGGAGAAAATGTTGAATAGTAAAGTTTTTGCAGGAACCATTAATCAGAAAGGTAGTTTCCAGTTTAAAGCAGAAAAAGTTGGGGGCGATACATTACTATCCCAAATTATAAAAATGGTGCAAGGTGCTCAAGGAAGTAAGGCGCCGGTTCAAAAATTAGTGGATAAAATTGCAGGAATATTTGTCCCAATAGTAATGGGAATAGCACTTTTAAGCTTAATTATTTGGATTGTTTTTGGAGGAGACAATGGATTTACTCAAGGACTATTGGCAATGGTTACTGTATTGGTAATTGCTTGTCCATGTGCACTTGGATTAGCAACACCCACCGCTATTATGGTTGGTGTTGGTAAAGGAGCGGAGCAAGGTATTTTAATTAAAGATGCCGAAAGTTTAGAGCTTGCTAAAAATATTACCGCCATTGTTTTAGATAAAACAGGAACCATTACAGAAGGGAAACCAGAGGTAAACGATTTAAAATGGTTTGTGGAAGAAACAACAGATCTCAGAAATTTATTATTCAGTATAGAGAAGTCTTCTGAACATCCCTTAGCAGATTCGGTGGTAAATTTCATTAAAAATAATTCAACCTTTATTAATGAGGTAAGTATTGAAAACATTACAGGCAAAGGTATTCAAGGCATTTATCAAAATAAGAAATATTACATAGGCAATAAAAATTTAATGCTCGAAAATGGAATTCAATTTCCATCTGAAGTAAATACATGGACTTTAGAAAAATTTGCGAAAGCAAATACCGTAATCTTTTTTGGGGATGAAAAAAATATATTGGCGAGCATTTCTATTTCCGATAAAATAAAATCAACCTCTATTAATGCGGTAAGAAATTTACAAGATGCCGGAATAGAAGTATATATGCTAACAGGTGATAATGAACAAACCGCTAAAGCTATTTCAGAGCAAGTAGGGATACAACATTTCAAGGCAAATGTATTACCGATGCAGAAATCAGAGTTCATAAAAGAATTACAGGTACAAGGTAAAATTGTGGCCATGGTAGGCGATGGTATTAACGATAGCAATGCACTCGCACAAGCTGATGTAAGTATTGCGATGGGCAAAGGCAGTGATATTGCTATGGATGTTGCAAAAATGACAATCATTTCAAGCGATTTAACAAAAATTGCACATGCCATTAAATTATCAAAACATACCGTTCGCACCATCAAGCAAAATTTATTTTGGGCATTTATATACAACATAATTGGAATTCCAATTGCCGCAGGATTATTGTATCCAATTAACGGATTCTTGCTAGATCCAATGATAGCAGGCGCTGCCATGGCACTGAGTAGTGTAAGTGTGGTGTCGAATAGCCTACTTTTGAAAATTAGGAATTAGGTTATTGAGTTATTGGGTTATTAAGTTATTACGTTAAATATATATTTCCCTATTAACTCAATAACCAATAACATATTAACTCAATAACATATTAACTCAATAACCTATTAACTAAATAACCATTAACTAAATAATAATTAACTAAATATAACAATGACAATAGTAAAATTCAAATCAAACATTAAATGTTCTGGCTGTTTAGCCAAAGTAACTCCATTATTAGATGCAGAAACATCTATTGATAAATGGGAGGTAGATATTTTCACTCCTGCTAAAATTTTAACCATTACTACAGAAGAAACAGATGTAGATAAAATAACTAAATTAGTAGGAGATACAGTTGGTAAAGCTGGATTTACGGTAGAAGAAATTTAATAAAAACTA
>CALRIM020000110.1:0-10364 GCA_943360385.1 Rhizobium sp. Q54
CAACGTACCACAATGCTCACAACGGTCGGTTTCTAACCCAACTCGTTGAGTCCATTGATTGCAATTATGACATTTAGCACTAACCACTTTTGGGATTAACGATTAACAATTAACAATTATGAGCACACGAACACACGATTAATGAGCACACGAATCACGAGCACACGAACTAAAGCTTGCGGCCTTTCATCTTCGTTTTTTTCACATTCATCTTTGTAGCTACGCTCTTTTTAACTTTTAATTTTGCGTAAATACCACTAGGAGAGACAGTATAAGTTAATCCGTCATATGTAACGGTGCCAACACCATTTTTATCTAAAGAGGTTAATTGAAGCACATATGAATTTTTTACTGTAGCATTGCGAGGCATAGCAAACACTAGGTTCTTGTTAGCGCCATCTTCAAATGCAATAGAAACTCTATCTCCACCTATTACAGTACAAACACCAGGAGTATTTCTTTTTAGTTTGATGATTTGAATAGATTTTCCATTCTCTACTTTAATAGTACCTGAACTTACTTTCGTATCGCCTGTGGTGATTACTCTTTTTAATTCTACCGTACGATCTACGTAGTATTGTAATTTTGTTAAAGGCGTATTGGTTGCAGCGACTCTGTTTCGAACCTCAGTATTAAAACTAATTTTTCTGCTGCAAGAACTTATTGAAAGTCCGATGAATAAAGCACATAGCGCTATGGTGATTTTATTTTTCATAATTATATTTCTCGTAATTCGTATCTCGTAATTCGTATCTCGTATTTCGTCCAACGTCCAACGTTCAAATTGGCACATTAACTAATTGGCACATTGGCTAATTGTCTAATTCTTTTTCATTGCTACACGGTACAACACAACCCCCATCAACACAAAGAATCCTGCACCTAAGAGTTGAAATCCATTGGCCCCAAAGATACTTGTTAATCCGTGTTCTGCATTAACTTTTTGTAAAGCTGCTGATACATTATCGTTTACTGATAAAATTGCTACTACAACTCCTGCAAGCGCACCTCCGGCTACTAATCCAGTGGCATATAAGCTACCATTCCCTAATTCTTCATCCTCCTTAGCTTCTCCTTTTTTCGATTTACGATATTCAACTGCTTTTTTAACTGCTCCACCTGCAAATATTGGTAAGGTAGTAGAAAGTGGGAGATAAGCTCCAACTGCAAACGATAGTGAATTTACGCCGCATAGTTCCATGGTAATCGATAAAAATACACCAACTAACACAAATTGCCAATCTAAGTTAAATGATAATATTCCTTTAATTAAAGTAGCCATTAAGGTTCCTTGTGGTGCAGGATATTTGTCGCTACCAATGGCATGCGTAATTCCTTGTTTTAACATATCGGCCGTTGGGGTATCTAATATTTTTACCGTTAAGCCAATGAATATTGAGGATACAATTGCTCCAATAAATAAAGCCATTTGCTGATATTTGGGTGTAGCTCCAACTAAGTATCCAGATTTTAAATCTTGAGAGGTTGCGCCTGCATTTGCGGCGGCTATACAGATCATTCCACCCACTACTAATGCCATCGGTTCGTACACTTTACCTGTCCAGCCAATGGCAATAAATACTAGGCAAGTTCCCATTAATGTGGCAATGGTCATGCCCGATATTGGTGAATTGGATGAGCCAATTAAACCAACGATTCTAGACGCAACAGTGACGAAGAATGCACCGAATATTACTACTAATAATCCTAGTAACAATTTACTCCATACACCATTTCCTGGAATTTGAGGTAAAAAGGCCATCAATAAAACTAAAGCAATACTTCCGAATAAAACTACTTTAATATTCAAGTCTCTTTCGGTACGTTTAACAATTTTTACTTCTCCTTTTTCACCCACCGAACTAAGACTATCTTTAAAAGATGAAATAATAGTTGGAATAGTTTTGAAGAGTGTAATGAAACCTCCCGCGGCTACTGCTCCTGCACCAATCTGACGAATATAGGCTCTATAGATAGCAGAAGCTGTATCGGCAAAAGTATGAGTTACAGGATCCCAGCCACCTGGTCCACCTGGAGTTAGTAAATCTTTTAAATAACCAAGTTTCACCAATTGGAGTGCAGTGGTATCTGCAGGAACAACAGTGGCCAATAATGGAATTAATCCTAACCATGCTACAACTCCTCCCGCTACTAATACACCCGCAATTTTAAATCCAATAATGTATCCAACACCCATGTATTCTGGAGTAATTTCTCCACTTACTGTTGCAGAAGGAAAGAATTTATTTGTTTGAGTGGTAACGTATGCAGGTACTTCAGAAATCACATGAAAAACTTTTTGAAGCATCGCATAAATTAGTGCAAAACCCAATCCTTGAAACGCAGTTTTTGCAAAATCACCGCCTTTTTCTCCTGCTTTTAAAACAGATGCACATGCTGTACCTTCTGGGTAGGGAAGTGTTTCGTGTTCCTTTACAATTAATGATTTTCGTAATGGAATCATCATTAATGTCCCGAGTATTCCTCCGAAAATAGCTAAGGTTAAAATGGTCATGTACCCAAAATAAACTTCACCACTACTTACTCCAGATTCGTTTGCCGAGAGGAATAAAAATCCGGGTAAAGTAAACACCACACCTGCCGCTATAGATTCTCCAGCTGAACCAGTTGTTTGAATAATATTATTTTCGAGAATTGTTGTTTTGAAAAACTTTCGACCCAAAGTAATTGCAATTACAGCAATTGGAATAGAGGCTGATACTGTTAACCCCGCTTTAAGAGCCAAGTAAACAGTGGCTGCTCCGAAGATGATACCAAAAATACAACCAAGCACAATAGATTTAATTGTGAACTCAGCCATATTTGTTTCATCAGAAACAAAGGGTTTAAATTTGGGTGATTCTTGCATTTATTGTTCTAAATTAAGATTTTAGTATGATTACAATTTTAAGAAATTAAACTGATATTGGATTCCAACACTTAAGGTTATTCTATTATAAACGAAATTATTATCGCTTAAGTTTTTATTGTAGGTAAGTTGTGAACATAACTTCAAATTTTTTAACCCGTATTTTACTTTAAAGCTTGGTTGTATAAATATATATTTTTGATTGTCGATTTTATCATAAGAAGTATACAAAATAGACCCCATCATTTCACGGAGATATAAATCATAGATTGATAATTGTGAAAGCTTTATTCCAAAGCTATATTCGAGTATATCGGTTTTATAACAGAAAGATGGGTTAATTGAATAAGTCTCGTATCGATAATAAAAATTAGCATACCTCTTAAATAACCAATTTGATCTTGAAGTATCTATTTCACTATGATTTTTGCCTTTACCATATCCTAAATAGAGATCTAAGAAATAGTTTTCATTTATGTTTTTATAAACACCAATAAATACTTCATCGAAACTAGAATTGAAAATTAATTGGTTTTGATTATAGTTTCTAAAATGATTATAGGATAATGCAATATTTTTAAAAGGGGAAGTTGCAGCTGTAAAACTGGTTCCAACGGTATAAGCTGATATATCTAAATTCCCCATTGCTATGGTTTCTCCCCTTTTATTAATTAATGGGCTTGCAGAAGGGCTAGGCATGTAATTTATACCGCATGATGAGTAAAGTAGAATTAATGCTATTAGTATACTATGGTTTCGCATAAAAATGTTGTTTTATAAAATTATTGTTTTAAGAATTATCGATTCAAGGTTATGGTTATTACTGAAACTGGAGCGGATGACGATATTGTAAGCTTTGCTTTAAGAGCCAAGTAAACAGTGGCTGCTCCGAAGATGATACCAAAAATACAACCAAGTACAATAGATTCAATTGTAAACTCAGCCATGGTTGTTTCATCAGAAACAAAGGGTTTAAATTTGGGTGATTCCTGCATAGGGTTAATTCTTATAATTCTAAAATTAGAAAATTATCTCAATACTCACTACTCAATACTTATTTTCGCTTTTTAAAGTTTAACTCCATTCCAAAACTAATTCGCATTACCTCATAATTTAAACTTTCTACGAACGGACAAAGGCTAAAGCTAAACTTGTTGTAAAATTTTAGTTTTTCGAAACCATATTTGATAGTAGCGTTGGGTTCTATGAAAAAGAAATTTCGATGTTTACTGATATAATCAAGTTCATTAATAATTTCACTTCTAGAAATTCCAAAAGATCTCACACTATAAAAATCTACATTCGAAAGTTTTATACCATAACTAAATTCGAGATTCTTTTCTAGTATTCCATAAGCCAAATTAATAGCCGACTTTCTATAATATAGAGTAGAATGACCATCAAAATTTCCTGTAAGATTTAAATAGGGGTCGTATAAATTATGATTTCCCCCTTCTCCATAATTGATATAGATTTCATAAATATTATTGGGTTTTAACTTTCCGAAATAGCCCAGCAGTATTTCATCATAATAACCATCCCTATGAAAGGTATTGTCATATATCTGGTCGATATTTATTTTTTTGCCATAATTACTGTGTTGATAACCTATTCCGATATGATTTGTTAAAGCATAAGCTGTATTGAATACTACAGAGGTGGTTTTCAGCCCTCCAGATAAGCTTCCAGAGGCAATAAACTGGTTTTTTTCATATAACAACGGAGTAGATGTTTCGCTTGGAGCATAATGAACTCTACAAGAGGTAAATAAAACGGTAATTAAACCTATTATAATAAGTTTAGTAGAAGTTTTTAACATTTTCTTAATTTTTAGTTTTGTATTAAAATTTGCAAAAATCAATACATAAAGTAACTTGCGATTTGAAAATAATAAATAAATCTAATATTAAACTAACAAAATGAGTCAAACTGCTACAAAAACATCGCATCCAAAAGGACTGTGGGTGTTATTCGGAACAGAGATGTGGGAACGTTTCAACTTTTATGGAATGAGAGCCATCTTAACCTTGTTCCTAGTAAATTCCTTAATGATGAAAGAAGAAGAAGCGTCGTTGATATACGGTGGTTTCTTGGGGCTTTGTTACTTAACACCTATGTTAGGTGGTTTTATTGCAGATCGTTTCTTCGGAAATAGGAACTGTATTATGCTTGGTGGATTAATGATGGCCATAGGTCAGTTTTTATTATTCATAAGTGCAAGTATTTTCCGTTCTGATATTAGCATGGCTAATATGCTGATGTGGTCTGCTTTGGGTATTATTATTTTTGGGAATGGGTTCTTCAAACCAAACATTTCGAGTATGGTGGGAAGTTTATATCCAAAACAAGAGAAAAGTAAACTAGATACTGCATTCACTATATTCTATATGGGTATTAACTTGGGTGCTTTCTTAGGTCAGTTAATTTGTCCAATTGTTGGCGACGTAAAAGATGCTTCTGGTTTTAGAGATATAGATGCTTTTAAATGGGGCTTTTTGGCTGCTTCTATGGCCATGTTAATTGGTACTGCTTTATTCTATTATTTAAAAGATAAATATGTAGTTACTCCAGAAGGAAAACCACTTGGGGGTTTACCTTCTAAAAATGCTGCCGAAGATTACGAAGAAGGAGAATCTCAAAAAGCAGTATTCTCAAAAGGAGCTTTAATAGGCGCTGTAATTGCATTCTTTACCCTAGGCGGAATTATTCATTTTGGGTTTGACCAAAACTTAATTTATACCTTAATCTATTCTTCTGGTTTAACCTTAGCTGGATTAATTATATCGGATAGCTCATTAACGAAAGTAGAGCGCGAAAGAATTATTGTTATTTACATTGTTGCCTTTTTCATTATTTTCTTTTGGGCAGCATTTGAACAAGCTGGATCTTCGTTAACCTTTATCGCCGATAACCAAACCGATAGAAATTTCTTTGGATGGAATATGCCACCTTCAATGGTTCAAATTTTCAACGGTTTATTCGTTGTTGCCTTTGCAGTTCCATTTAGTATGTTGTGGGATTACCTAAGAAGTAAAGATAGAGAGCCAATTTCTCCGATGAAACAATCAATCGGGTTAGCTTTAATTGCTATCAGTTACTTCATCATTGCTCATAATGTAAAGGATTTAGGAAACGATGGTTTATTAGCCATTAAATGGTTAATCTTATTATATCTAATTCAAACAGCTGCTGAATTATGTTTATCTCCAATTGGTTTATCGTTGGTTGGTAAGTTAGCTCCAAAACGTTTCTCTTCTTTATTATACGGTGTATTCTTTTTATCAAATGCTTCTGGTTACGCATTGGCTGGAACACTTGGCTCTATTATGCCAGCAACCGGAGATAAGTTTGTAAAAGCAAAAGAATTGGGTATAGATTTACAAGGGGTTCTGGACAAGAAGATTATTCCAACTGCAGAACAAATTCAGTTGTTAGCTAAAAATCAAATCACCGATCATAATCCAATTTTCGCTGGATTTGAGATTCATAATTTATATGAGTTCTTTATGGTGTTTGTAATTCTTACAGGATTAGCAGCAGTTATACTGTTTGCGTTGACTCCTGTGTTGAAGAAATTGATGCATGGAGTAAGATAATTAGCCAATGTGCCAATTAGCCAATTAGCCAATTAGCCAATTTTATTATTGGCACACTGGCTAATTGGCACATTAATTAATGTTTGCTAATGATCCCTCTCAGCCATTTCAACATGGCAAATATTGCTAAGCCAGCAATAGAACAAATAATAAAATTTACTAAGAAGAAATTCGCTTTGTTATCGTAGTTATCCCATAAAGAAGATAATACTCCCGATAATTTATTTCCTATTGATGTTGCTAAAAACCATCCTCCCATCATTAAGGAAGTGATGCGTACTGGAGCCACTTTAGATACTAATGATAATCCTATAGGTGATAAAAATAATTCTCCAATGGTTACTACTCCATAACATCCAATGAGCCAAATGGCAGAAGTTTTATCGTGATGAATATCGGTTGAATAAACCGCTGCAACCATTACTAGTGTTGATAATCCAGTTACTAATAATCCATATCCAATTTTTGCTGGTGTAGAGGGTTCCTTTCCTCTCAATCGTAAAAAGGCAAAGAAACTTAATACCACAGGAGTCAATAATACGATGAAGAATGGGTTTATAGATTGAAATATTTCTGTTGAATACAGTTTTGCTTCATTTCCTTCTTTAGGCCACTTTTCTTTGGGTAAGTTTTGAAAATAGGGGTGTGGACTTTGCACCAAAACTTTGTTTCCTGCGGAGTCTTTTACTAATCTAAATTGTTCATCGTACATTGGGTATTCTGCTGGTTCGGTACTTACTGTTTGAATCATTCCAAATGGTTTCACAATAGGTTGTACACTTTGTGGAATGTTCCTATCTGTATAGGTTTCTGCATAGGTAGTAAGTGCCGATGCATTTTGTTTAAACACTGCCCAGAAAATTATCACTACACCAAAAATAGAAAGCAACGCTGCAATTTGAGAACGCTCAGACTTCTCTGCTCGCATCATCAAATTAATATAAAAAATTATAACTGGTATACAAGCAATAATGAATCCATCGGTAGAATCGGAACCGAAAATATTTCCTGGTATAAACCAACCTAGTGCTCCAAATAATATGGCTGGTAAAAATACATACATCAATACTTTAGATACTGGTAAGTCATTTTCGCCAGCTGGTTTTTTAATATCAGCTTCTTTTATGTGTTTTGTACCCGATAAAAACCAAACTACCCCAACAAGCATTCCAACTCCTGCAGCTCCAAAGGCATACCCCCATCCGTATTCATTACGCATGTAGGCTGCCACGAAATTGCAAATAAAGGCTCCAATATTAATCCCCATATAGAAGATATTATATCCTGCATCTTTTTGGTCTTTGTATTTTTCTGTTGAATATAAATTTCCTAATAAAGTAGAAATGTTTGGTTTGAAAAATCCATTTCCTACAATGATTAATAAAACCGAAATCCAAAAGGCTGTCATGTTCGGTATGGCTAATCCAAAATATCCGGCCGACATTAATACCGCTCCAATTAGAATTGATCTGCGATAACCTAAAATTCTATCGGCTAATAATCCTCCTAAAAATGGAGTTAAATAAACCAGACCCAAGTAAGTTCCAACAATATCGGAAGCTTCTTTTTTATCTAGTCCCATTCCTCCTTTAGCTCCATCGGTAAGGTAGAGTAGGAGAATGCCTAACATTAAATAATACCCGAATCGTTCCCACATTTCTGTGAAAAAGAGAACGAATAGGCCGCGTGGATGATTTTTCATGAGTGTATCGTGTATCGTGTATCGAGAATCGGGTAGGATTAGCTTTACCCGCTACTCGATACCCGATACTCGCTACTAGTTTATAGATTAGTTAGTACAAAGTCTGTCATCTTATCATACAAATGCAACCTAGTTGTTCCACCAAATATGCTGTGATTTTTATTTGGATAATAGGCTGATTCAAATTTTTTATTTGCTTTAATCAATGCATCAATCATGTCTACCGAATTCTGGAAATGAACATTGTCATCTGCGGTTCCGTGAATAATTAGGTATTTACCTTTTAATTGATTCACAAAATTAATTGGCGAGTTATCTTCATAACCACTTTTGTTTTCTTGTGGAGTATGTAAGTATCGTTCTGTATAAATAGAATCGTAATATTTCCAATTGGTTACAGGTGCAACTGCTATGGCCATTTTAAATACATCGGCGCCTTTGGTAATACATAAAGACGACATGTATCCTCCATAACTCCATCCTTGAATTCCGATGCGTGTTGCGTCTACATAAGATTGCTTTCCTAACCACTTTGCAGCTTCTATTTGATCGATGGTTTCGTATTTCCCTAATTGTAAATGTGTCATTTTTTTGAAGTCGGCTCCACGTGCTCCAGTACCTCTGTTGTCCACGCAAACTACTATGTATCCTTTCTGACAAAGCATTTGGTACCACATGTAATTTGCTCCTCCCCAAGAGTCCAATACTTGTTGTGAACCAGGACCTCCGTATAAAAACATGTACACAGGATATTTTTTTGAAGCGTCAAAATTACTTGGCTTCATCATCCAAGCATTTAGTTGCACTCCTTCTGAAGTAGTAATACTTAAAAATTCTTTTTTCGTTAAATCGTACTCTGCTAATCTATCTCTTAATTTTTTATTGTCTTCCAACACACGAATCTGCTTGCCATTTTTATCTATTAGCGTTACTAAATTTGGAGTGTTTGCATTAGTGTAATAATTAATGAAGTATTCACATCCATTACTAAAAGTCGCGACATTGGTTCCAACACTAGTACTTATTTTTTTCAACCCTTTTCCATCAATTCCAATTTTATAAATTTCTCTTTGCATTGGATTTACCATTGCAGCCTGGAAATATATCGTTTTTTGCGCTGCGTCTAAACCATAAAAGTTCGTCACTTCCCAGTTCCCATTGGTAATTTTACGGATTAGTTTTCCGCTCATATCATATAAATAAAGGTGCAGAAAACCTTCTCTTTCTGAAGAGATGATGAACGATTTTTTATCATTTAAAAATGTTAAATCTTCATTTAAATCAATATAAGTTTTAGATGTTTCGGTTAATATAATTTTTGATGAACCTGATTTTGCATCCGCTAGTAAATATTCTAATTTATCCTGATGACGATTCATTCTTAACACACAAAGTGTTGATGCATCGGTAGTCCATTTTATTTTAGGAATATATTGATCGGTCTCTGGCCCAATGTTTATAGTACTTGTAGCCTTTGAGCCTAATTGATAAACATGTATACTAACCGTAGAATTTTTTTCTCCTGCCTTAGGATATTTAAATTGATAATCCTTTGGATATAAATCGCCATACATTGCCAAGTTGTATCTTTTTACAGCAGATTCATCGAACTTATAATAGGCAATTGCATTTCCGTCTGGCGACCATTGGAAAGCTGGAGCATATCCAAATTCTTCTTCATAAACCCAATCGCACCATCCGTTAATAATGTGTTCCCATTCTCCATCGTCTGTTATTTTTGTTTCTTCTCTAGTAGCTACATCACGAATAAAAATATTATTGTCTCTAACAAAAGCTACTTTGTTGCCATTAGGGGAGAAGCTTGCAAACATTTGCTTTCCGTAATCCGATAGGTTCTGTAGTTTTCTGGTTTTACGATCGAAAATATAATTTAACTCTTTGGTAGAATGGCGATAAATTGGATCAGAACTATTAGAAATTAAGATTTTACTTTCGTCAGCGCTGAACTCATAATTATCCATTTCTATTTTCGTAATATCGTTGGGAATCCTCAGTTTTAATTCCGATGATTTTAAAATAGTATCACTAACGTTTCCTGTAGCATATTCATATGCTAGGATATATTTTTCCTTAGTGTTTGGATCTGAATAAAATGAACTATAATGTTTACCATCTTTCATGGAACGCAAACCTGATATTCCCTTTGCTGTAAACATAGGTTTACCCCAAATAATAT
>CALRIM020000111.1:0-10338 GCA_943360385.1 Rhizobium sp. Q54
GATATCTATAAATCCTCCATATTGTTTATTGCCATACTGCTGTGTATAAGTATTGGGAATATCGAGGAATGTCCATGCAAACTCTGTAGTAATAGCAGTATTGATTTTTGGCAGGGTAGAGTTAAAGTCTATTGCAATTACATCAACCCTTCTTCTCCGATCAATAGTAATTCCATCCATATTGAATTTATTATACACTCCACCCATGTACGAGAATCCTAGTTCTCCGATTCTTTTATAACGAACAGATGATTTTGCACTAATTAAAGGAACACCGTTATAACTTTCTTCGAACCTATTAGGATCTAACTTAGTAGCTGGGAGAAACGTTTTGTTTTGCGAATTTCCAATAATATGGTCGTTAAAGCCATTTGTTAAATACAATTCGTAAGCAAATACATAGGACGGTTTGTATACTTTACCAAACAGCCCAAAACCCACATTACTAAAGGTTGCTGGCAATAACTGCGTTGCAGAAATGGGTCGATCTATGAACTCCCAACGTGGCCCGTCGTGGTTCTGATTGAAGCCACCAATAGGGTTCATTACAATTCCTCCTCGTAAATTTAGCAATGGGTGAAATTGAAAATCGATGGCTGCATATTCAATATTTATTTCCTTTGCTCCATCCTCAAATTCTATTTCAGAAAGAAATTTAATGTTTCTATGCAGTGATGAAGAAAAAAATAACGTAAGTCTTCTCATCTGAAAATTTACCCCTTCGTCTATTCCATCCGTTACACTGTATTGCGCATTTGCTTCTGCGTAACCGCCAATGGTGATTGGCATTTTATCGAATTTTAAAAAAGGGCGATTGTATACAGCATCCATGTTTAATTTTAAACGGGTACTATCAGATTGTGCTTTTACAAATAGTGGTATTAGGAAGAGTAAGAGTAGTATATGTTTTTTCATTATTTTAAAAAAATGTAAATGTTTTCAGAATCAGTTGTGGTTTCAAATATTCGCAAGGGAAGCTCTGCTGGACCTTGATTAACAGCTCCGGTAGGTTTAAATTCGGCACCATGGCAAGGACATACAAGCATGTTTTCTGCTGGTGTAACTTCACATCCCTGATGAGTGCACTGTAGATAAAGTGCCTTGTATTCATTATCGTTTACCTTATACAATGCAATGGGATAGGAGAGAATAGTTTTAATAACGATGAATTTATGTTCATCTATTTTTTTCTTTTTTACAATTTGAAATTCAGATTTATGTATGGTTATTTTATTATCATTAACCGTTACATTTGCCATGTATTTTTGTGTAGTACATGCCTCTAACAACCACATTAAGCCTAAGGAACCAGCACAAGTAATTCCAGCTGTATTTATAAATTCTCTTCTTTTCATTTATAAGCTTTCTAAAAAGGTGATTAATTTTTGTTTTTCATTTTCAGATAAACTTTGATAAGAAATTTTACTTTGTTGTGCCTCGCCACCGTGCAATAAAATGGCTTCTTCGATAGATCGAGCTCTACCATCATGCATTAAAAAATACGAACCGCCTTGAGAATTTTTTGATAATCCTAATCCCCATAAGGCTGGTGTTCTCCATTCATTTGTTAAAGCCGAACCTTCTGTATAATGATCATCTAATTCTTCACCCATATCATGCAAAAGCATGTCTGTATAAGGGTAAAATATTTTATTACTAAGTACCGCAATTGGTGAATTACTCGTAATTAATTCTTCCTTATGGCATTTATTGCATTGAGTGTTTATAAACAGTTGTTTGCCCTCTATAACATTGGAATTATTACTGTTTCGTTGTATTGGAGCTTTTAATGTTTTCAAATAAAATACTACATCATATACGGTTGTGTTGGGAATTTCTGGATCTACTTTAAGTTTAGAATAGGTGTCAAATGGTTCAAAGTTGGTATTTATACCCATATCCTGATTATACGCATTTGCTGTTTGATGTAACAAATCGTATGTTGCTGCTTTTTTACCAAACCGCCCAATATGTTTACCATTATTAGTTATCGCATCGGATCTGCTTATTAAATAGTCTGGTATGTTAATCCAATTTGGTGTACCCGATATTCCATCTCCATCTGCATCATTTGGATCAGCAAGTGCTAATATTGTTGCATCAGAAAGAGCATCTAAATATCCAAGACCAGTATTTGCTGGAGGAAGTATTTTCGATGAAAATACATTGCTTGGCAAAGTCTCTGGTGTGTAACCAGGAATCGCACGGTGCTGTAATTGTGGCGCTCCTTTATCTAAATATGCATTTCCAAATGTGTCTGTTTGCCCAAATCTGGTTAAGGAAGTAAAGGGATGTCCTTTACCATCTCCTGCATGACAAGAACCACATGAATTAGCAACAAATAAGGGACCTAATCCGTTTTGCGGAGTAAAAATGTCATCATTAAAGGCGATATCTCCTCGAACAAATTGATTGATTTCCTGATTAGACAGTCCATCTATCGGGCCATCTAAAATTTCCTCATTATTTGGAGTTGTAGGTATAAATGCCTGACAGCTAATGATTAAACAAGCAATACATAAACTAATATATAGGTGATATTTGTTCATAATGTAGAATATTATGAAACAAAGCTGCACATTTATTTAAACATATAGAAATATATTTTTAGATTAGTCTAAAAATATACTATAACTTCTGATATTCGAATTTTATATTTCCTTTTTGTCCATTCTCATTATAGAAATCAATAAAATGTAACTTATAAAAGAAACCACTAAGGTCTCTTATAATATAAATTTTAGTTGGATCTACAGTGTATTTGCCATCATTAAAATTAAAGTATTTCCAGTCGTATCCTATTGCATCCGCACTACTTGTAAAAGAGTAGAGCAGTGTATCTGATAATTTTATATCAGAAAAAGGTATGCTAGAAACCTTTGCCACTTTAATACCTTTATTTATTAAAACACCGGTAACCAGATAGGATTGGTAAGGCTCGAGAAAGGTGTAGGTATATTGGGTAAATTCTAAATCAAATGTTGATTTAATAGGTTGAAAAGCTACTACCTTGTTCAATTTAAATGAAAATGCTACATGATTATATTTTTCATCCTTTAGAATTTGTTGTTCATTGTAGCTCGTTCCATTTAAGTTAGCATATCTTATTTTATAGGATTTATTAGTGTTCCAGAGTACACTCAATTTTTTAAAACCTAAATGTATGCCCATTTCATTGTATCCTAAATCAATTAAATACACCACAGAAGAGTCGTTTATATTCGAGAAGGCAGTACTATCAACAGCACCACTTGAAGCATCCCATTTTTTGTTTTGCTCAAATCCAATTGTATCTGTAACCTCTGTAAATGATTTATTAGTAATCCTCCAAACATACATCCCTTTTGCATAATTCAGAATAATGTGATTGTTGTTTTCTGGACAAGAAAAAGCGATATCCCAATCTGTTTTGTTATTTTGACTTATAATTATATTAGAATTTAAGTTGTAAAAAACTTGTAGTTTATAGGTAGGATCTATGCTTACACTACTTGTTTGGGTTGTGCCTCTATCATATGATTTTACTGCAATTTCTTCCTTTTCACACGATATAAAAAAGATTGAAAGCAATAGAATTATTATTGTTTTATTCATTTTGAAAAAGAATAATCAAGTTTTAAAAAATAACTTCTTCCCATGGCAATAGGAGTGGAGGATGAAGCGGATGAATGGGCTGATTCTGAATTAAAAGAAGTAACTCTTTTTACATCAAAAACATTTTTTGCACCAATAGAGCAGTTGACCGTTTTTTTGAAAAAACGTTTGCTAATTACCATATCCATGGTATGGTAATCGCCCATCCAAGTTTTTATGGCTTGGTCTGTTGCTGGATCTATTATGAACTGTGGTAATTTGCCAGAATACTTATAGTAGATCGCAAAATTCATATTTTGTTTTTGCCATTCTCGTTGAATATTAAATTTTATTTCAGCTGCATAACTAAATTTTTCAATTTTATTTTCTTCCGAAATTTGATTGTATCTACCTGTATATGAAATTCCTAAGCTTGCTTTATACTCTGATATAGTTAGTGAATTATTTAGCTGAATACCTTGAGTTTTAAAATTCCCAATATTTATATATGTATACTCAGAGTTCGTTTTTTGAGCTAAGGTTATTAGATTACTTATATCGTTACGAAAAACGGAGGGTTCTGCTTTATAAGCTGTTTTACTGGTAACTTTTAGGTAAGTATAGGCGATGATGTAATTATTTGAGCGCTCAGCTTTTAAATCAGAATTACCGACAATATTATGATTAACATCTACAAAGTAGAAATATAATTCCTTTAGAGAAGGAGATCTAAATCCTCTTGCATAAGAAACCCTAATGGTCGACCTATTGGTTATTTGGTATTTAATATTTATTGATGGAATGATTGGCGATTTGTATTCAGTATTATAAGCAAATCTTACTCCTGGTTTAATAGTTATAGATTCAATAGGGGAATACTGTACACTATGAAAAATGGCAAAATCTCCAATAGATTTATGGTTATTCTCAATTCTCTTACCGCTAGCATTTTCTACGCTTACATCATAACCCAGTTCATAATTTAATTTTTTATGGGAATGATTAGAATTCCATGTTCCTCTACTTGTTAATAAATCGAAACTACTAGTATCCTGATCCTCTTGGTTAGTGGTTAACTGTTTAGTTAAAATAGTTAGATCTTTATAGTAAGTATTTTTTATCCTTTCGTACATATTGTATGCAATAATTAAATTCAAGGATTTGTTGTTCTTAAATTTTTTATTGTATTGAATGGAGTTATCGAATCTATTTGTAAAATAATAATCATCAAATGCAGTTTCGAAATAAGGGGAACGAGGTTTACCAGCATTTAATATTTTCTCGTTAAATAAACTACCCCTGTAAATTACTTCCGATTGATTAAACGATTTAATGTATTGCCAATCGCCAAAAACTTGTTCTTTGGGCTTCCATTCCATTACCCTGTTAGAATCGGCAAGTTTAGCAGATGGGATTAATTCTAATTTCTCACCATTTTTCCATCCATCAAAATAGGTTCTACCAATTGATAGTGCCAGTTGTTGTTTGTTTTTCTGTAATCCTATATTTGATGAAACATTATACTGGCCTATACTTTCATAATAGGTTTGAATTCCTGTATTAATAGATGAGCTTTGTTTTTTCTTCGTAATTAAATTGATGACTCCAGCTAATGCATTTGTTCCATAATTAACAGATAGTGGGCCCTCAACAATTTCAATTCTTTCAATATTATTTAAATTTATTTGAGATAAATCTATATTTCCATCCTGTCTACCAATAACAGGTACCCCATCTATAAGTATTTTTACATTTTCTCCAGAAACACCCTGTAAACTTAAACTACTTCCTAAAATATTGTCTTGAGATAACCTTATATTTAGTTCAGTTCTTAAAACATCTTTTAAATTTTGTGAAGCACTTAACTCAATTTGCGCTCTATCAATAATTGTAATTTTATGTAAAGAGCGAGCGGTGCTTTGTGGAGCGTACTGTGCCGTAACCACCACCTCTTCTAAATCCAGATTATTTATATCCGTACTATCTGTGCTCGCAAATACCTTTTCAGAATTAGAAATACAGAAAACAAATAGCAATCCAAATAAAATAGATTTATTCATATTAAAAAAAATACTAGCAGTAGTATTCCTACTGCTAGATAGTTCATTATGCATTTATATGTTTCTTAATAATAGATTTTATGGCTTCTTTACTTTCTTCCGAATTGTAATTTTTCGATTTCGATTTTTCTGTACCCAACTCAAAAAGCTTTTCCCATAACAAAGTATCATCTACTTTTTTCTTTATAGAAATGGTGTTGTTGGCATTAAACACTTCATTCCACACTACTCTTACATCATTCCAATATTCTTTGTTAATTGTCCACCAATTTGTACCTGCTAAGCATTTATCGTCGGTTAAACGTGTAAAACTTTCATGACCTTTTTCCCATACTAATAATTTATCGGTGTTGTTCTCGCGAATGATTTTCTTGTTGTCCTGTTCAAACATCCAACCATCTGAATTAAACGAGAGCTGAGTTCTTCTGTTTAATACATTGTAATCACTTCTCGTAGTAAATTCTCTTCTAGGAAGTGGAGCGTCTGTAGTACTTTCCCATTTGTGATTTCCATCATAATGAGACCAAGTTCCTGTACCTTCATACCTTGGAGAATCATCTACTTGATATACTTTCTGAGTCCATTGCCCTTTTACCAAATTTTTTGGAAGGGTTACTTTTGTCCAAGTATTGTCTTTTTCAAAATGTAATAATTCAGCATTTTCATATAACCAATCTTGTCGCCAGTGTTTAATAATTGTTTGATCGTCTACAATTAATAAATGTTGAAGTACAATTTTCGTTGGACTATTTTCTACCACAGTTACTAGTTCTATTCCCCACGATTTATGTGGGCTGTGTAGTTTATAGGCAGTATCAGTAGAAAATGTTTCGGCAAAATTAAAGGTAACTTTATAGCACCCTGCCATTGATAAAATAGCGTCTCTATCTTGTTTTAGTTTTGTTTTTTGAGCACTAGCGTTTAAGCCAAATAATAGTATTGTAAATAATGTAAATAGTCTCATGGTTTATGTAGATGTTAGTATTTTATTATTTTTTTAGTTATCGAATGGTTAGCAATCTTTATATTGATGAAATATACTCCTGCATTAAGCATAGAAGATGCTATTAAATGATGTTGTAATCCTTTTTCAAAGAATGCCACTTCATTATAAATTTCTTTTCCAGTAAGGTCAAGTATAGATATACTAGCCTTTTCATTTGTATTTATAATGTCTACTATCAAATTGATATTTTCATTTCTAATCGGGTTAGGATAAACGGCCACACTTGCAATGGTTTCATTGCTTTCATTTATAATGCTTGATGTATTAATTTCTTCTGTTGTAAACAAGAAGTTTCCGTTTGCACTTCCTCCAAAACCGTTAAATAATAATTTGTAAACATTTCCAGAGATAGGTTTAACGAAAAATGCCAAGCTATCTTCAATAACATAACCCAATGTAAAATCAAACCTTTTCCAATCGTAACCGATTATATTAGAGGTACCAACAAAAGAATATAAATCTGGATTAACAGTGGTAACATCTACACCTTTTGCCTTGATAGCTTTTACCCCTTTGTTTAAAAGTACACCAGTTACAGAATAGGGTGTAGGTATAAAGGTTGTATATTTTGTAAATATTAAATCGGACGCAGAACTAATTGGTTCCCTATCTATCTTTATATTATTTTGAATCGAAAAATACCCGAAATTTTTATCAGCAAAATCCGTTTTTGCTATCGATATCGTTGTATCGCCCGACCCATTTAGATTTGCGTATCTGAAATTATATACACCAGCACTCAGACTGATTATCCAAAGTTTTTTATAGGATCCATTACTCAATTTTATCACGTATAAAGAATCGCCTATAATATTATGAGTGGTCATGTTATAAATTCCCCATCCAACATCATTCGGATTAGGACTAATATTTTGATTAAATGCACCTATATTCCAAGAAGTGTCGCTGTTATATAAACCAATCCAATTGCTAATTCCTGTTGTATCTAGGGAGATAAAATCTGTTTCATTTGCAGTTCTATTGGGTACTAACCATACATTATTACCAGCAGCAGTGTTCAATAATATAGCAGCCGAATAACCCTTAATTTCGAATGATAAGTCCCAATTATTAATAGGGATTGAAGTTCTCGTTCTATTAGAAATGTTGTACCAAGTTTGGTTTATGTAACCAGGGCCAAGAGATACTGTATCTTGGGTTTGTGCGATCACATTGGAACACAAAAATACCCCTAAAATCACTTTAAATAATGTTTTTCGTTTCATATATTTATTATTTTAATTTAGACTAATTATAAAGAAGGTCAAATATCTAAATTATTTTTGGTTAATTCCAAGTATTATTTAAAATAATTCTAAATAAGGAAATTGAGTGGATTGAGATAGTTTATAAATATGTACAGAAAGACATATTGGAATAATTGTAGGTAAAATAGGATGTGGAATATTTATTCAAACTATGGAGTAGCGAATTGAAATTCACTTTTGAAAAAGCTTTGTTAGGTTTTAAAGTTTTGAAAGATTAAGCGTTTTATTAGTAGCGAGATTCAATAATTTTATATTTCAAATATGTATAATTTTAAGTCTCTCACTACTAATCACGATAGCTATCCGGGCTCACTTCTTAAGCACTACTTTTTAAATGTTTTATTATACAATTCAATACTTTCCAACAAAATCTTTTGTGCTAATTCTCTGCCTAAAAATTCTTCTACTACAACAGATTTATGTTCGAGTTTTTTGTAGTCTTCGAAGAAGTTTCGGAGTTCCGATATAAAATGGGTAGGTAATTCGGAGATGTCGTTGTAGTGATTAAAACTAGGGTCTCCAGAGGCAACAGCAATTATTTTATCATCTGCTTCATTATTGTCGATCATGCGCATCACCCCAATAATTTTAGCCTCCACAATACACATTGGAACAATATCTATTTGAGAAAGTACAAGAATATCTAATGGATCATGATCATCGCAATAGGTTTGAGGAATAAATCCGTAGTTAGCTGGATAATAAACAGAAGAATAGAGTACTCTATCTAATTTAAGCAATCCACTATCCTTATCGAGTTCATATTTTGCACGTGTTCCCTTCGGAATTTCGATGATACCGTTTACTAATTCTGGTAAATTATTTCCGCGATTAACATCGTGCCATGGGTGATTGAGATTGCTCATTTTTATACTCTTTTTAATAGTCGACAATATAAGGCATAACTATAACATTTCACTATATTTATGAATATGATGAGATCAAAATTTAATTATATAACTGTATTTGTATTAATGATGATGGTTACATCGTCTGTCGGACAATCTATAAAAAGGATTGATGAAAGTTTAATGCCTATTGATAGTTTAGATGCTAAGATTGAATATTTAAGAAAAAGAGCTAATGTATCTGGAATAGCAATTACTGTTTTTAATAATAATGACGCTGTTTTCAGTAAAACCTATGGTCTTGCAAATGTTCAAGAGAACAAGGTTCTACAACCCACATCTGTAATGTATGCTGCATCTCTTGCGAAAACAGTATTTGCCTACATCGTAATGCAGTTGGTTCAAGAAAAGGTAATCAACTTAGACAAACCACTTGTTGAATACTTGGATAAGCCATTACCTGATTATAAAATTAAGGGCTGGAAAAGGGGATACCATGATTTAAAAGAGGATGAACGATATAAAAAAATTACAGCACGTATGTGTTTAACTCATACTACAGGTTTCCCCAATTGGAGATGGTATGAAAAAGATAAAAAATTGAAAATAAAATTTGAACCAGGTTCACGATATAGTTATTCTGGAGAAGGGCTTTACTTACTTCAATTTGTAATTGAACAAGTAACAGGTAAGAATTTAGAAACTCTTTCTCAAGAAAGAGTATTTAAACCTTTTGGAATGAAAAATACTAGTCAGGTTTGGCAATCTAAATTTGATTCAGCGATTTGTTACGGACACAACATTAAAGGTGAACCCTATGAATTAATGAAATGGAACGAAGCTAGTGCAGGAGGATCCATGAGCACCACTTTGGAAGATTATACTACGTTTTATAAAGCATTTATTAATCATAAAGGACTTTCAAAAAAAACCTTTATGGAAATGACCAATACTCAAGTTAGAATTCGCTCACAAAGACAATTTGGCCCCTTAGCATTAATAGATAGTACAGATAACGATAATATTCAGCTAGGCTATGGATTAGGAGTTGGTGTATTTAAAACACCTTATGGTAGAGCTATTTTTAAAGAAGGTCATGATGATGGTTGGGGACATTATTCTATCTATTACCTAGATAAGAAAATTGGAATTATAATAATGACGAATAACGATAATGGCGAAAGTTTTTTTAAAGAATTATTAGCATACTCGATAGGAGATGTATACACACCTTGGCAATGGGAGGAATACATACCGTATAATTTAAAATGATTAATTTGTTGTAAAAACCAACTACTCACTACACTCTATAGAGGGATTGCCTTCACTTCGTTCAGGCGAATCTCGCAAAATTGTAAACAATTTTACTCGATTTCGAACCCGAATGTGGGGGATTAGCTTCGCTGTTCCCCTTTCGGTGGAGGCTTCAAAGCCAAATGCCGTCCCATTATCTGGAGCCATTATTTCAAGTATGGTAAAAGGGGATTGCCTTCACTTCGTTCAGGCGAATCTCGCAAAATTGTAAACAATTTTACTCGATTTCGAACCCGAATTTAAATAGAGTCCAAAACCCTCACATTTGT
>CALRIM020000112.1:0-10254 GCA_943360385.1 Rhizobium sp. Q54
CAAAAACTCTAAATAAACTTAAAGCAAGTTTACCATAGCTACCACCTAACTCTAATCCAAATGCCATTCCGTTATTCTCTGTGAAATGAATGATGAACCAATTTCCTGCAACGTGATATTCTTCTCCTATGTACATATTGGTTTTTATCCAATATTTTATCAATTGGTCAATCAATAAAACAGCTACTACAATAAGAGTTGGCTTGATATATATTTTCATATGATTTAAAAAAAGTATGCGATTTTAGCGCATACTTTTTAGCAAAATAAGATATTAATTTTGTTTAAGCTTCGCTTCCATACTCAATGTAGTATGAGGTACTGCTCTTAATCTTTCTTTTGGAATTAATCTACCCGTTTCTCTGCAGATTCCATAAGTTTTATTTTCAATACGAACCAATGCCGCTTCTAATTGGTCAATAAATTTACGTTGACGAGCTGCTAATTGATTAACATGTTCCTTTTCTAATGTTGCAGATCCATCTTCTAAAACTTTAAATGTTCCAGCCGTATCGTCTGTTCCATTGCTATTAGGGTTACTTAATGTCTCTGTTAATAATTGCAATTCCTCACGTGCCGAGTTTAATTTTCTAACTATTATTTCTTTAAATTCTAGCAATTCAGAATCAGAATACCTAGTTTTTTCTGGAGTTGAAGATTTAATAGGAGCAGGAGCTGGGGTTGGTTTAACTACTGGTTTAACTTCAACCTTTTTAACTTCTACTTTTTTAGAATCCACTTTCTTTACCTCAGCTTTCTTAGTTTCTACTTTCTTAGGAGCAACTTTCGCTACTACTTTTTTTGCTTCAACCTTTTTAGGTGCAACCTTAGCAACTACCTTTTTAGGTGCTGGCTTAGCAACAACTTTTTTAGGAGCAACCTTGGCAACTACCTTTTTAGGTGCGGCTTTAGCAACAACCTTTTTTGTTTCTACTTTTTTCGTTTTCACGGCTTTTTTAGGAGCAACTTTAGCTACAGCCTTCTTTGCAGCTGCTTTCTTAGGTGCTACTTTTGCCACAACTTTTTTAGCTGCTGGTTTAGCAACAACCTTCTTAGTATCCGCTTTTTTCGATTTCACTACTTTTTTAGGTGCTGACTTAGCAACAACCTTCTTTGCAACTGCTTTCTTAGGCGCAGCCTTAACCGCCACCTTCTTAGCAGGAGCTTTTTTTGCTGCAGTCTTAGAAGTTGAACCGCTCGACTTTGCCGCCTTAACTGGCTTTTTGGTAGCTTTAACTGGCTTTTTCGATGCTGATGTAGATTTCTTTTTCATTTATTTCAACCCTTTCATTTATTGTTAGATCATTGACAAACTCTATTTTGTCCGCCAAAATTTCGGCGCAAATATAATTTAAATTATTAGTTATTGAACCTTTAATAAATTCATTTTCAGCTACCAGTACATTTATTCGGTCTGTAACCTCAAATCCTTTATCTTTTCTTAAATTTTGAATT
The DNA here is from genome assembly GCA_943360385.1 of Rhizobium sp. Q54. Classification (GTDB taxonomy): domain Bacteria; phylum Bacteroidota; class Bacteroidia; order Sphingobacteriales; family Sphingobacteriaceae; genus CAJBVG01. The sequence continues at coordinate 1,456 of CALRIM020000112.1, forward strand.
CTATTTACGAATTCCCTCGCAATTCCTTCTTCACGAAGCTCCTCAGATATGTTAACATCCAAAGCAACCGTTAAATTACCTGTAACATTTACCAGCCATCCTGGTATATCATCAGCAATTATCTCTACTTCTTCTAGCAATAATGAATAAGAACCAGTTTTTAGGAGTATTCTGCCCTCTTTTTCTAATTGTGCTATCTCATCTTGGCCGAATGTAGTGATTTCATTCGCAACTTCTTTCATATCCTTTCCAACCTTAGCTCCAAGCAATTTAAAGTTTGGCTTAATCTTTTTCTTTATAAAGCCTTCGGTATCTTTCATGTAAGTAAGTTCCTTAATATTTGTTTCAGATAGTATTAAAGATTTTACACGTTCTACCTTCAATTCAAACTGGTCGTCTAGGATTGGAATAAGTACCTTTTGTAAAGGTTGACGAACATTAATATTTACCTTTTTTCTTAACGAAAGAATCATTGAAGAAATATTTTGTGCTAATTGCATACTTTCATTCAATCCCAAATCAATAAGCTGGTCATCTGCCTTCGGCCAGTTACTTAAATGAATAGATTCTTCTTTTAATAGAGTTTTATTTAGAATAGCCTTATTTCTAATTCCATCTGTAAGGTTTTTATACATCCAATCTGAAAAGAATGGTGCAACTGGACTCATTAATTGTGAACAGACTACTAAACACTCGAATAATGTTTCGTAAGCAGCCTTCTTATCTTCTGTCATCTCCCCTCTCCAGAATCTTCTGCGTGCTAATCTTACATACCAATTAGATAAATTTTCATCTACAAATGATTGAATGAAACGTGCTGCTCTATGTGGTTCATAATTTTCGTATGCTTCTTCCACATCCTTTATTAGGGCATGTAAACTAGAAATAACCCACCTATCTAGTTCTGGTCTTTCACTTACTGGTATAACATTTTGCTCATCTATTTCAAACTGATCAATGTTTGCATATAATGCAAAAAACGCATAAGTATTATATAAAGTTCCAAAGAATTTACGTTGAACTTCCTGCAAGCCATCTAAATCAAACTTCAAGTTATCCCAAGGAGCTGCATTACTTATCATATACCAACGAGTAGCATCTGGACCAAACTTTTCAATAGTTGCAAATGGATCTACTGCATTGCCTAATCGCTTAGACATTTTGTTCCCATTTTTATCTAATACTAATCCGTTAGATACCACATTTTTGTATGCAACTGAATCAAATAATAAAACGGCAATTGCATGTAGTGTAAAAAACCATCCTCTTGTTTGATCAACTCCTTCAGCAATAAAATCTGCTGGATAAGCACCATCCCACCCTTTTCCAAATGGTTGTTTTTCTCCGGCTGCAACTTTTTTCATATCCAAGCCCCATTGTGCATAAGGCATTGCACCAGAATCAAACCAAACATCAATTAGGTCTGTCTCACGATACATCTTTTTCCCTGTTTCAGATACTAAAATTATATCATCAACATAAGGTCTATGCAAATCATATGTTCCATTTTCATACTGTAATAATATGGAAGAGATTTTTATTTTTTCATCATCAGTTAAAGCATCAGATTTTGATGAAAAACGAATTGCATCTTTCAATTCCTCCACAGAACCGATACATCTTTCTTCAAGAGAATCTTCAGATCTCCAAATCGGCAGTGGAGTTCCCCAATACCTCGACCTCGATAAATTCCAATCCACCAAATTTTCCAACCAGTTACCGAAACGCCCAGTACCAGTTGACTCTGGCTTCCAATTAATTTCCTTGTTTAATTCTACCATGCGCTCTTTTATCGCAGTAGTTTTTATAAACCATGAATCTAATGGATAATACAATACTGGCTTATCTGTTCTCCAACAATGCGGATATGTATGTTCGTATTTTTCTACTTTAAACGCTTTGTTTTCGGTCTTTAGTTTTATAGAAATCCGCTCATCAACAGATAAATATTTATCTCTTCCTTGCTTATTTCTTTCCACTTCTTTTTGCTCTTCCGTAAGATAATCCTCCTTTACAAATTCATTTGCAAAATCACTTACTATATCCAAAAATTTTCCTCGCTTATCTACAAGTGTTAAGGAACCTATTCCGTTTTGTTTTGCAACTCTAAAGTCGTCTGCACCAAAACTTGGAGCAATGTGAACAATACCAGTTCCATCTTCTGTTGTAACAAAATCTCCAATAATCACTCGAAATGCATCCCCATCTTCTGGTTGTGCATATGGTAATAATTGTTCATACTGTATACCTGCTAAATCTTTCCCTTTAAATGAATTTAAGATTCTGTATGGAATATTTTTATCTCCTGATACATAATCTTCGAGTACTAAATCTGCGTTTTTTTCAGAAAAATATTTTCCAAATAAATCTTTTGCAAGTATTACGTATATCGGTTCGAATGTATATTGATTAAAACTTTGAACCAATACATACTCAATCTCTTTTCCAACAGCTAAAGCTGTATTTGATGGTAATGTCCATGGTGTTGTTGTCCATGCAATAAAATGTACATCAGAAGAAATGCCTTCGAAAAGTTTTTCCGAAACATTGTTTCGTATTATTTTAAACTGAGCTACAACAGTTGTGTCTTTAACCATTTTATAGGTACCAGGCTGATTTAGTTCATGAGAACTTAACCCTGTTCCTGCTGCAGGTGAATATGGCTGAATAGTGTACCCTTTGTACAATAATCCTTTATTATACATTTGTTGCAATAACCACCACAATGTTTCAATATATTCATTGTGATAAGTAACATAGGGATCATTTAGATCTACCCAGTACCCCATCTTTTCAGTTAAATCATTCCAAACATCCGTATAACGCATAACCTCTTTTTTGCAGGCGGCGTTATAATCATCTACCGATATTTTCTTTCCAATATCTTCTTTTGTAATTCCTAACGCTTTTTCTACTGCCAACTCAATAGGCAATCCATGTGTATCCCAACCGCCTTTGCGTTTAACTTGAAAACCTTGCAGTGTTTTATACCTACAAAAAATATCTTTGATACTCCTTGCCATCACATGGTGTATACCAGGCATACCATTAGCAGATGGTGGACCCTCATAAAATGTATATGGCTTACTCTCTGGACGAGTGATAATGCTCTTCTCAAATATTTGCTCGTCTTTCCAATATTTCAGCACATCCTTTCCGATCTGCGATAAATTCAACTGTTTATATTCGGGGTACTTACTCATACAATGCTAATTTTTATTCTTATTCTCTAACTTTTTTTCTAAGCTCAATAATAACGTTGGCAATAAAATTAAGTTTGATATTAATGCTACTAATAATGTTATAGATAATAATATTCCTAAAGAAATGGTTCCACCGAAATTCGATGCTGCAAATATTCCAAATCCGAAAAATAGTATTATCGCTGTATAGATCATCCCCAACCCTGCTTCCTTTAAGGTAACAGAAACTATTTTAGAAATACTCCAATCCTTTGTGTACTGCTCATGTCTAAACTTGGTAAGAAAATATAATGTTTGATCTGATGCAATTCCAAAGGCAATACTAAAAATTAAAATGGTACTTGGTTTTAAACTCATTCCCATAAATCCCATAATCCCGGCTGTTATAACTAATGGCACTATGTTTGGCAGCAAAGAAATAACAACCATTTTTATAGTTCTAAATAGCACTAACATTAAGATTGAAATTAAACCTATTGCGATTAATAAACTCTCCACTAAGTTTGCCAACAGATAATTTGTTCCCTTCACAAAAATCACGCTTGCTCCTGTTAATAGCACGTCATATTTTTCTGGATTAAATATCGAATCAACTCTACCCTTTACTTCATCTAACAATAAATTCATTTTATTCGACCCAACATCCTTAACTTGAAAACTTATTCTAGTTTTTTGATTTGTAGAATCTAGGTATGAACGAAGCATGCTTCCTTTACCTCCAGATTTTTTTGCATACCCCAAAATAAATGCAGCTTCCCCTTCACTAGGCAAATCATAAAAATTGGGATCGCCATTATAAAAAGCTTGTTTCGAATACTTCAATACTTCATTTAATGAAATAGACCTAGAAAATTCTGGATAAGAGCTCATCATTTTGTCCATCTTTTCAATTTTCTTAATGGTTGCAATATTGATTAATCCATTTTTTCTTTTAGAATCAATTTGGACTTCTAAAGGTAACACCCCATCAAAATTCCTTTCGAAAAACCTTAAATCAGTAAGCACAGGATCATTCTGAGGTAAATCGTCAACCATATATCCATTTACATTTATTTTAGTCATTCCATATATGGAAATAAAAACTAATAAAATAGTAACTCCATAAATAACTTTCGAATAGTTATGAACCCAATAGTCTATTTTTTTTATAAAAACATTTAAAGATTTATTCTCTAAATGTTTTGTTTGCCCAAGTTTCGGGCTTGGCAGATAAGTAAAAATAATGGGGATTAAAATTAATGAAATTAACCAGGTTAACATTACATTAATAGAAGCAACAATTCCAAATTGCGTTAAAATCTCAGAGTGTGTAAATGCAAACACTCCGAATCCGATCGCTGTGGTTACATTTGCAAATAAAGTTGTTTCACCAGCACGAAGTATAGCAATGTTCATGGCTTTTACTTTATCTCTGCTGAGCATGTATTCTGTGTGGTATTTATTAAGTATTAATATACAATTCGGAATACCAATTACTACAATTAATGGTGGAATAAGTCCTGTTAATAAAGTTATCTGATAATCAAACAACACTAGTGTTCCCAAAGAAGTAACCACTCCAATTAATACAACTATAATTGGAAAAATAACTGCATAGAAAGATCTAAAAAATATCAATAATATGATCGCTGTTATTATTACAGCTAACGTTAAAAACAATTCAAATTCCTTCGATACCTTTTTTGAAATAATCGTTCTAATAAAAGGCAGTCCAGAAGTATGCAACGTAATATTATGTTTTGATTCAAATTGTTGAACCAACTCCAAGATTTCATTTGTTACAGGCGTTCTTCTTCTCGTATTAAGTGTATTCTTGTCATAACTCACTGCCATCAAAGTTGAGTTAGAGTCTAAATTCAACAAAATGTCTTTATAAAATGGAAGTGCAATAATTTTCCTTTTAATACTATCACATTGCTCCTGAGAGTTTACTTTGCCATTAAATACTTTATTTAATCTAAATCGTTTTTCTACAGTGTCTTTTGATAATTCAAAAGCATGTGCAACAGAAAGCACATTTGATATCCCATCAATACTATCAATATTATTACCTAATTCATACCAATCATTATAGAAATCTTTATCGAATATCTTATTGGTTTGAATACCCAAAACAAGCATGGTTCCATCCTCGCCAAACTGTTTTTTAAATTGATTATAGGCTACATAAGCAGGGTCTGTAACGGGTAATACCTTTGCACCTGCAAATGCTAATTCTACATCTTTACCCTTGTAAGCCATAAAGCATATTACTACTAGTATAACAAGTAATAAAACAATGCGATTCTTTAATATTGATTCACTGAATCTCTTCCACATAGGTAATAATGCATTTAGTAAAAAATAAGCTGTTTTTAATAGGCTGCAAATTTGCCATTTTTTTTTGAGATTTAAGATGATTGTATGGCTTATTTACAGTATTAAAGTAATAAATAAGTAGTTTTTTTGTTATTTAGACAAATATTCCACATAAATGAGATTTACAATAGCCGCTTTATTTATAATTATCTGCAATTTAAGCTCTTACGCACAAAAAACTGCTATAGGGGCATGGAGAACCCATATGCCATACCAACAAGCAGTTGAAGTATTAGAATCTGGCAACACATTATATGGAATCTGTAACTCGGGCATTTTTCTGTTCGATTTAAAAGATAGCACCTATCAAACGATAACAAAAGTGGATGGATTATCGGAGGTGAAAATTAAAACTGCTGCTATAGACAAATCAACTGGAGCTGTAATTATAGCTTACGAAAACACCAATATCGACATTATTAGGGGCAAGGAAATAATAAATGTAGACGATATATATAAGAAGGAAATTTCGGGACTAAAAAGTGTTAACTCTATAGATTGTATTAACGGAATAGCATATATAAATTGTGGATTTGGTACTGTTTTATATGATATTTCCAAAAATGAAATTAAAGACACTTATTATTTAGGGTTAAATGGAGCAAGTTTGGCTGTTTATAATATAGCCCTACTTGGAGATAAAATTTATGCAGCAACGGATAGTGGCATTTTGGAAGCAGATTACAGCAATCAAAATTTAGGGAATTATCAAAACTGGACCAAACACGGAATTAGTAAAAATTACAAACCAGGTAAAATAGCATCCGCTCTAGTAGCATTCAATGATTTACTAATTGCAAAATTTGGCGACTCCGTTAGCTACTATGCAAATAATAGGTGGAACACCGCAGGTTCTATATTTCCAGCATTTGTAAAGAAAATTAGAGTAGATAATAACAGACTATTGGTGATAGAACCCATTTCTGTTAGAACCTACGACCAATCTCTTCAACCAATAGATGTTTATTACACCCAAAACTTCAGGGGGAGTGTAACTTCAGCTTTATATGATAATAGTGGGGCAATGTGGGTAGCGGATTATATTGATGGATTGGTAAGAGTGCTAGGCTACATTCCAACAGGCAAATATTACCCTAACGGCCCTTACGAAACATATGCAAGAAGGTTAGCGATTAATGGCGATAAATTAATTGTAGCATCGGGTTCAGTTGGCGATAATTACTCGAATAAGTTTGTTCGAAATGGAATCTATAGAATAGACAACAACAAATGGACAAATATAAACGCTTATAATTCTACTGAAGTAGACTCGTTTTTCGATTATACCGTAGTATGTATTGATCCTATTTCAGGTAGAGAATATTATGGTACTTTTTGGAAAGGTATTGTGGAAGTAAATAATGGTGCATTTGTAAAAAATTACAGTTATCACAATTCTACACTTGGAGAAGCACTTGGAAACGATGGTCAATATAGAGTAACAGGAATGGCTTTTGACTCAAAAAATCAACTCTGGGTATCTAACTATTGGGCGGACAAACCAATTTCGGTTCGCAAAACTAATGGGCAGTGGCAAGCATTTGAATTTCCTGGAATTTTTCAAGAGTATAAATATGTATCGGATCTTACAATAGATAGCTATGACCAAAAATGGGTATGTATTCCGAGAAGTAATGCAATATTGGTTTTTAAAGAAAATGCAAATGGGACAGTAACTTATAAGAAACTTACCACAGGTGAAGGAAATGGGAACTTACCTAAAGATGCTACAGAAGTTCTTTGTATTACCGAAGATAAGGATGGAAAGATATGGGCTGGTACCAATAAAGGGTTAGTTGTATTTTATAATCCGAGTACAATTTTAACATCAAACAATATAGACGGGCAACCAGTAAAAGTTATCGACGGGGAGTTTGTGCAATCACTGTTAGAAAACGAAATTATTACAAGCATAAAAATTGATGGTGCAAATAGAAAATGGATTGGGACAACAAATGGTGCTTGGCTTTTTTCTCCTGACGGAACAGAACAAGTGCATTATTTTAATACAAGCAATAGTCCATTATTATCTAACAGAATAAACGACATAGCTATAAATAACAATAACGGTGAAGTTTTTTTCGCGAGTGATGATGGATTAATCTCATATCGCAGCGATGCAACAGAAGGCTCAGATGTAAATAAAGAAACTGTAAAAGTCTTTCCAAACCCTGTAAAAGATACCTATACAGGAGCAATTGCAATAGATGGATTAGTGCAAAATGCTGATGTGAAAATCACAGACATCAATGGCCGAATCGTTTACCATTCAAAAGCAAATGGAGCGCAAGCAATCTGGTATGGTAAAAATTTCGAAGGAGAAAGAGTAAGCTCTGGAGTATACTTAGTATTTTCTACAGATATTGATGGCGTTGAGAAAATGGTTAATAAAATTTTATTTATTCATTAATGCTTCATAAAAGCAGAGGAATTATTTTAAAAAGTACACACTATTCTGAAAGCAGTTTAGTTGTTCATATTTTTACGGAGAAGTTTGGGATACAATCCTACCTGCTTCAAGGTGTTCGAAAAAACAAATCTAAAATTAGAACATCAATGCTTCAACCATTGCATTTACTTCAAATGGTTGTTTATCATAAAGAAAACAATGGCTTGCAAAGAATTTCTGAATTAAGAAATGAGCCTCTACTAAATAATATTTCGATGGATGTTGTAAAAACATCTCTCTCCCTATTCATATGTGAACTATTATATCAAACATTAAAAGAGCATCCTAGCGATGAGGAATTATTTAACTTTTTATCTCAAGCCATAGAAATGTTAGATTTAACGGAACAGTCTGTTGCAAATTTCCACATATGGTTTATGCTGAAATACACTAAATATTTGGGGTTCTACCCACAAATTCTCAGCAAAAACCATTTATATTTCGACATGAAAAATGCGCAGTTTGTAGATTCAATACCCGAACATCCCATTTTTATGAACGAAATTTGCAGCCAATTGATGTTGCAAATAATGCAGTCGAATTTTGATCAAATTCAGAACATTAAAATAAATACCGAAAACAGAAAACAACTACTAATGGACCTCATTCGGTATTATGAGTGGCATTTACCTGGATTTAAAGGGTTGAAATCTCACCATATCTTAGAAGAGGTGTTGAGTTAAATTTGTGATTGGAATCACATACTTTTCAAAAAAGTAACACTATATTTGCAAAGTGAAAAGCATATTCTCCATATTAATTGCTAGTACCATACTTTTTGCTAGTCTG
>CALRIM020000113.1:0-10095 GCA_943360385.1 Rhizobium sp. Q54
CCAACTAAAACTAAAAAATAAACTTATGATAACATTGACACAAGAACAAAAAGATTTGTTTGCTTATATAGACAATCTTATCCCAGGAGAGGGTCATTTAAAATATGATTTCAGGGATGAAAAGCAATATACATTTGCCCAACTAATGGCAGTGTTTAGTGGGAATGCCGAGAAATATCCGGGGATGCTCAAAAGTCTTGAACTATTGAAAGAGTCTCATCTAAAAAATGGTTTGCCGAAAGATGGTTTAGAGGATACAGATGGTTGGCAAAATATGTTTACCATACCAGAATTAAATTTAAAGGTTGATAGAACTATTGCTTCTCAAGGCTTAGCGACCGTTGTTGGGGGATATGCAAGTATGAACTTGTCGTTAATGGTGCAAAGTAGAGCATCCAAAAATATAGTAGCGCATGGATTTAATAATGATTTTGGACAAGCATTGTTAACGGTTTCTACTATACCTTCTACATCAAATGAGATAGATGTAGACTCCTACATGCATTATCAATACACAACTTCTAGTAATGAGTTGGTAAGTCCTGTTGCAGGATTGGTAAAGAAAAATGCTAGTGGAGCCATCACAGCAGACCCAGTTATTACAGCTCCTGTAAGGACTACAACAAATCCTAAAAATCCAAATGCAATAAACATTGGTCTGGGAAGACCATGGACAGATCAGGGAGGAAATTCTCAATTTGATTATGCATGGAATGAACCGACGCAAGACCATCCGATTGGTAAAATTCCATTTGTAGGAAGTGTGATATTTCCAAGTGCTATTAGTTCACCATTAGAGCTGAACACAAATCTTTTATTAAACATTTATGTAGCAGATCAAACAGGCGGCGGCGGCACTCAACTTACTCCAGCAGATATGAACAAGGTAGCATCTACTTTTAAAATTGATACTGCTAATCATGCAAAACTTAATTGGAATCTGCCTCCAGGTGTTAGCACAAGCGATCCGGGTAATCCAATTGTTTTTAGCAGTGTTACTTGGAATTCTGATATTGTTGCTTACTTTTTTTGTGAAATAGATGTTGTTCTTTCTGATGGTAGTCTTGCTACTGCAATCGTTCAAAGTTCCAGCACACCCGACGCGAATCCTTATGACGGGACTTTAAATATTAAGCCCATCGATTTTATTTGGCATTGCCTCGCCGAGGGTACATTGGTTACAATGGCCGATGGCACTACTAAAAATATAAAAGAAATTGTTGCAGGCGATAAAGTGCAGTTAAATGCAAAAGGAGATGTTGCAGTTGTACAATGGACAAATTTAGGAGTTCATAAAGGGTCTGTTTTGAAAATAACAACAGAAACAGGCAAGCATATTATTGCAACTAGTAACCATGTGTTTTTTACCGACAACGAAACGAAACAAGCAAATGATTTAAAAGTAGGAGATAGTATTAAAACCATTGCTGGTGCTGAAAAAATCACCTCAATAGAAAATACCAACTATGATGGCTTAATGTGCAATTTGGCAACTGTAAAATTTCAGGATTCACAACTATCGAGTCAGGAAATCGGCACATTTTGTGCTAACGGAATTTTAGTTGGAGACATCAATGCACAAAGTGTAATTAAAAAACTAAACCTAAACGATATAGATTGGGTGAAAAAACAAGTCCCAACGTATTTACACGGCGACGTTGATATTTTCTTTAAACAGAAGATGAAATAGTAGGGAAGTTGTAGGTTTTTACACAATGGGATTTTATTTCAAAAAATATATTCAAATTTTGAAAAACAATCCCATTGCATCTGAACGCAACATTCCGACAGGTTGACATACTACATTTGTAGTATTGTTGGGGTGGGGGAATGTTGGTAATTTAAGGATTAGAGGAATAATTTGGTTGTATGTTTTTATTCAATCATATGCATATCTGGTATATTACATTTGAGAAGGCTTGACGTGTAAATATATAAACTCCATGTAATTTTTACTGAAGGACAAAATGATAAAAGTATTATATTAAAAATATGTGTGAGTTATTAATAAATGTTATTGGGACAATAATTGGTGGACTTCTGTTTACATTAATTCTCTTCCTATTAAATGAATATGTTTTCCCGAAAAATAATTTGACAGGGGAATGGTATACATCTACAAAAGTTGAAAATACATCTTATAATCCCTTCAATAATCTTATTGTAGAATACAAAATTCATTTAATTCAAAAAGGGTATGAACTTTCAGGTTCAGGAGAAAAAATAAGAGATATTAAACCAGACGGGACTCAAACCGTCTTTCTACGCGAGAATAGAGTAAATATTGACGTAGACGGATTTTTTGAAAGAAAATATTTTGGCAAATCCAAAGTTTATTTAAATATTGAAGAAGAAGGAAGAAAAAGAGATTCTCGAGCAACGTATACTCTTATTCTTAATAACCATGATACACTTGGGGGTATTTTTATTTCAACTGCAGCAGACGCAAGAGGGACAATTATTATGAAGAAGCAGTGATAAAAATTGCGAATTACATATCATCAGGTATAATAGGATTAGTTGCTTTGTTGGCAATAATGCTTTCGAGAACTTTTAGAAATAAGTTTTCGTTAGTTAGAGAAGAAATCTTAAAAGTAAATAGACAACAAAATAATTTACCTCAAAATTTGGTTTACTCGGTTGTTGAAATAGAAGATAGAAGATATTTCCAGCATGCTGGCATTGATTTCTATTCAATAATGAGAGCGATATATAAAAACATATCAACAAGACGCATTGAAGGAGCAAGTACTATTGTACAACAACTCGTGAGAAATATCACAAATGATCGAAAAATAAATATAAAAAGAAAAATTAATGAAATAATGCTCGCAACTCTAATTGACAAGGAATTTTCTAAAATTGAAATCATTTTTGCATACTTGGGAACTTATCCATTTAGTAATAGTAAAGGACTTTCTGAATTTTGTAAAAATGAAAATTACAATATTATTTCTTTAAGCCACTCAGAATCAGCCCAAATTGCTGCAAGGCTTAAATATCCGACAATTAATAAATCGAACTATATTAAATATCTTAAAAGAGTAAGAACGATAGAAAATGCTACGAATGACATAAAGAAATTTCGTCAGATATCTAACGAACAAAAGAAGAATTTAGAAATAAATTAACGTGGATTAGTTTAATAAGGTGAAATCACAAAAGTTAGACTAATGTAAGTATTGTAAAAGTAATTAAGCAATTTGGGTCAACAAATAAAACACAGAAAAATATGTCTACACTTTTAATTCAGATAATTTTAGGAATTGTTCTGTTTTTTCTAATTAATTGGATAGGAAAACATTCTTATTCAATTGGTTATATGGAAATTTCTATCTTTGTAAAGACAGAAGAAGCTCCTGCATTAAACTTTCTGATTCGTGTTCTGACACCTATTGTTTATATCATTATAGTTTCGACTATTCTTTATTATTTCGGACTAGACAAATATGTTTGGAATATATTTCTTGTAAATATTTACTATGTTGTTTTTCGACTTTTATTCAATCTTTGTACTAATCGGGGGTTACTATTAAATTGGTATAGACAGTGTTTATACTGGGGAGCAATTATTTTAATTTCATATTTCACTTACGAAAAAGTAATAAAGGTTAAAGCTAACATTTTGCCTGATTTTACGACTATTGCAAATGAACTTTGGGTAATAATTCTAATCTTTCTATTTCAGTTAACAAACAACATTAGACTTTCGCAAGATGGTACATTTAAACGGAAACTTAATTATTTAAAATCAAGATTCAAGTATTTTAATAGACTCTACGGGAAATTTATAAAGGAAGCAACGCAAAATGAAGCTCTTGAGGCTGTTGTATTTGCAATTTTAATTTACGAGGATTTCAACAGACCTAAAGTTGTAAGAATTTTAGAAAATATAAACCAAAGACTGACAAAAAAAACTCATACTTTGGGTGTTATGCAAGTTAAATCTGACAAAATTATTTCTGATTTGGAAAGTGTAAAACTAGGAACCGAAAAAGTTATTAAATCCTATAGAAAGTATTTAAATAACCTGAGTAAAGAAAACGGTGAATTTTATGAGTATTCAGCTTATTACGAAATAATTGAAAATTATAACGGTAGTTCTAGTTATCAAACAGAAGTCGTAGAACTTATTTCTATAATTAAGGAAAATTTTTATAAGGACATGGATGACTCACTAGACCCAAATAAATTTAAAGGGTAAAGGGAAAATATAAAATTATTTTTATATTGAAGAATTAATCAAGTTTTTATGTCAAAAATAAATCATAAAAATCCTCTAAAAATATATTCCAAAAGAACAATTTGGGCGTTTTCAATCATTTTTTGCTCCAATTTTTGGAGGAGTATTATTACGTCAGAACTTAATAGAAAGTAATAGTAAAAAGGAAGGAAATAATATTTTGATTTATTCTGTTGCATTCACAATTATTATAGTCTTAGTTTTAAATAATATAGATAACCCACCAAGATCTTTAACCTATTTAATTAATATTATAGGAGGTGCAATTTTATCCGAATATTTTTTTAGAAAATATTTCCCTGATGAAAATTATGAATCTAAAAATATCTGGAAGGCATTAGTCATTTCAATTGCAATATCTATCCCTCTTGTATTGGCAATGATTTATTTTCCTGGGTAAATTTCATGAATCAATTTAATAAAAATTAATTTCAAGTATTTAGGTAATGCATACAATGAGTGTATATATGTTAATGTATCATGCGAAACCATTTCCTGATAATCCCGAGTCCTTAAATTGTGTTGGTGCTTATATAAATTGTTGTGTTGTTGCTGAATCGCAATTTAATGCTCAAAAAATTGCATTGAAAGAGATAAATAATCAAAATTGGTTAATTATTGAACTAGAAGAAGGTTATGACGTATTTGAAGAAGATTTTATACAAAATCCTAATTCTCTTGAACGTTATAAACAAGCATTAATTGATGGTGCATTATATACATTTCATACCTACGAAAGCTTGGAGGATTAACCCTTAAGATGTTATTATGTACCTAATTGCAGTATTATTTTGGATTTCTATTTTTACCACAATATCAGGTGGATTATTAATTGCTTGGTGGACTACAAACCGAAAAATTTATGGTAAAATCCTTTTATTATTTTGGCTGGGAGTAATAGGATTATTTGTTTCAGGATATGTTTTTAAAATAATTACTGATAAAAAAGCTATCACCCAAAAGGATTATTACGGCCACTACATTATTAATCGAGACTATTTTAAAGGAACTCAAGCTGATTGGCAATACAACAATTTTCGATTTGAAATAAAGGAGAATGATTCCATTTATTTCTACGTGACAGAAAAAGAAAAGGTAATTGATATTTATAAAGGTGTTGTTAAAACAACCGACCCAAGTCAATATAGTTCGGCACGATTAATCATGTATATGGATCAACATAGTCACCATATTTTATCGAGTAATCCAACCACCTATAGGAGTGCGTGGGATTTTTATTTAGTATTTTATTCTCCTAAATTTAATAATATGTATTTTAAAAAAGGGGAGTGGGAACCAATAGAGTAATTGACCCAACTTTAATCTAAGCCCCACTTCATCGCCGCCATCAACACCACCCTCAATGGAATTGAAGACCATACCGATGTAGATCCCGATGAAGCGATACATAACTACTGTAATAGTTGAATTTAAGAAGGTAAATTATTTAAAGTGATTTTCTATCTTTATATGGATAATAATGGAGTCTATACGATTTTCCAATTTAAAATTTAACATTCTAAATTCAAATGAATATGACTAAAATAAAGGGTAATGAAATAAAAGGGCACTTAGATATCATTACCTATGTAGTAGAAGATGATTTTGAAGGGGAATTATCAAAATGGAATGAAATATCCATTCATGGAGATCCAGAAGGATTAAGGTCTCTTGCAAATTTATTAATTGAATTAGCAGATTTAAATCAAGAACAATTGGAAGATAAACAACTACCAGTTGGAGCAAGGGAACACTACCATTTAAGACCAGGTTTTGAATTATCTTTAAGTTCTGACCAAGTTACGGTAGGTCGTATGGACGCCAAAGGAACACATGAATTTTATGAAAGTTATATTCCTAAAGTGTAATTGAAATAGTATATGCCTCGCCTCATCGATGCCATAAACACCACCCTCGACGGATTTGCAGACCTTCTCATAATGTCTCGTCCAAGTGTCGCCCAACACTTTCCCAAATAAAGCCCAACTCGAGGCTAAGTCGAGAATAACTCATGTCCAACACTTCTCTAAGTAGTTTTTAACAAAAATGATTTTGTAATTGCATTACTGAAAACTCAAGTAAGCAAATAAACCCATGTTCTCCATTTGAGTGGAATTTAAAGAGTAGGTAAGCTTTAAATAGTTTAAACCTACGTCAAGCATAAAAGGTTGATAAAGGCGTTTAGAGGGCTTAAATTTTTAATTGCGCTTCCTTTTTTTTAACAAAGATTTTCTTATCATTATAATTTGGAACTTTAAAAATATAGTACCAAATTACCATTTTGTTGTATAGTGATGCCAATGGAAGATATCAAAATTAATTTAACCTCATTACCTTATGCTAAACGAAGTGCGAGTGTATTTTGGTGGACTTTAATCCCGTATCTAATTTTACTGTTTATAATAGGTTTGAACACTGGTACAAATGGTTTTATCATAACCCTTGTATGTTTAATTGGATTATTTCTAATCGACTTTTACAGACGATTAAGTTGGGTAAGTTATTCACTAGTTAAATTAGAGACTAATGATCAGGGTATATATCTTCAATTCTATGAAAAGGATGAATTAATAGAAACCTTAATAAATTGGGAAAATCTATCATTGTCAAAAGGGTCAACATTCACAAGGAACCCTAGAAATATAATCACCTTTAATAGTGACTCTAAATTCATTGCCTCTTTTTATGAGATGGATAATTTTACGAATGAAAAAATTGTAGAACTTTATGAATCTTTAATGAAGTTGAAAATATCAGCCAATAAATAGTAATAATTTAGTAATAGAATGATAAGCCTAGGTAACGCAGAATTAGACGTGAAAAAAACAATTAATACTATTAGTATTATCTTCGCATTGATATCTATCTTTCAATTCTACAACGAATATGAAGTTTTATTGTTGACCTTAAAAGATGGAATTTCTAATTTTGACTTTAGTGTTTTATTATTTATAATTCCATTATTTCTCTTACCCATATCCATCGTTTTTATTTATTATCGTAAAAAAGTGGGATGGTCACTTTTTGCAATATACTTAACCTATTCAACAGTTAGTTCATTGAGGTTTTTTATTCATTCAATTAATCGCGAGCCATTAGATATACCTGCCTTAGAGAATATTTTCCCTCAAATTTCACCATCCATATCTTTTTTGATGTTTTCATTTTTCTCAGCGGCACTTTATTCAATATGTAAAAAAAGTATTCGTGAAGTTTTTTATATAAGCAATATTCATATGTATAGATTAATGGGAATTGTTGCATTTGTTTCTATTTTAATTAGTTATGGAATGTTTTATTAAAAATTGAATTTACTTTATGAAAGTTTATATGTTTAAATACCTTCTATTATTAGCAGCATGTTCCGTTTTCGCTTGTGGAACCCCTTCCTCAAACAATTACAATGCTGCATCAGATTCTACAAAATCAGATACCAATAAAATTTCAGAAAATAGTAATAACGCTGAAAATACTGAGATGGAAGATTCCCTCGATGAAAACATGGCAACCTATTTTGTGGTGGTTGCAGATACTGGGTTAAACTATTATGTACTTCAACATAAAATGTTTGATATCCATAGAAAACTCCATATTCCTATAGATACCATGGATCGATACTATAACAAAAAGAAAAATCTTATTGCTTGTCCTGATAATTATGATGATGAAGTGTATGCAGGAGAATATTATCCGAGACACGATCCATCAGACCATTTGAGCTTAGAATACTTAGGAGTTTACCAAAAGAATACCCGAGATAAAACGATTGCAATAGTTACTGGTATTTATGAAGCAGAAAGAGAAGCAGACAGTGCATTAATTGCTTTAAAAAGGGTAGAGCCTAAAGTTTTCAAAATTAAAGCTGATCTTTATATTGGTTGTATGCATTGAAACATAATTAGCGTTTAGAACAGGTTGAATTTTTATATTTGAATTCTTTTTTAAATAATTCTTATCTCCTTAACAGTTATATTGTTAATAGCTTGGTGGGAGACTAAGCAAAAAAAGTTTGGTAGAATTGTGCTGTTCTTTTGGCTTGGTATAATAGGTTTATATTTGATGGGGTATATTTTAAAAATGTTTTTCAATTAAATACATATTGCTTTATGAATAAAATTATTTTTTCTCTCCTGTTGGTATTATCTTCCTTTAGCGCTTTTTCTCAGGAAGCAGATTTTGAGCAAAAATACCATGAGTTATTTGTTTACATAGAGAAAGAGGATTGGGCAAATGCAGAAATATTATCTTTTGATTTAAAAGAATCGATAGAATCAAAAGATACGTTGGATAACGAGAAAAAGATTTTGAGATACCTGTATATTTATTCCGTTTCTGGGTTAATGTGTAATAAAATAATTACCAAACAGGAGGGCTTAAAAA
Source organism: Rhizobium sp. Q54 (assembly GCA_943360385.1). Classification (GTDB taxonomy): domain Bacteria; phylum Bacteroidota; class Bacteroidia; order Sphingobacteriales; family Sphingobacteriaceae; genus CAJBVG01. Next base: position 8,624 of record CALRIM020000113.1, read on the forward strand.
AAACTATGCCTTTATGGGGAAAAGAGATGATAATGCCTGCCCGCTCTTTTTCTCCTGGTTGTATGATAAATTGCATACAATTTGCTAAAGAGGGAACATCTACATTTTTTACGTGTGTAAATGATTCAGTCGGGACAAAAATAATGTCTTATGAATACACTATTATAAGACATGGTGTAAAAGAAAGCGCAACTGAACTGCTTGGGAAGAACATAATTTTAAAAGGTAAATTGAACAAAGTATCAGTTGAAGGAAGTTTGTTCCCTAGATTCAAATTAAATTTTGTTAACGGGGATTACGAAATATTAGAATAATATTTTTATAAATTTCATCATGTCTCACCTCATCGCCGCCATTAACACCACCCTCGACGGAATTGCAGACCATACGGCTGTAGATCCCGATGAAGCGGTACATGATCATTATTCAGAGCTCCTATTAGACGCAGGTACCATTCTGTATGGCCGAACTACCTATGAGTTGATGCAGTACTGGCAAACCCTATTAAAAGAACCTTCGGGTGTTAAAGCCTTGGACGATTTTGCGGTAGCCATTGATGCCATTCCAAAAATTGTGTTTTCGAGTACTTTAAAGAGCACTGGATGGGACTCGGCAACTCTTGCGACTAGATGCCTCGAAGAGGAGGTGAGCGCGCTTAAACAGATTCCTGGTAAAGATATTTTAGTCGGTAGCCCTAGTTTAATTATTCAATTGCTCAACCTCGGACTGGTTGATGAACTCCAACTTTGTATTCATCCAGTATTGGTAGGTAGTGGAATGAAGTTGTTTGAAAACATCAACAATAAAGTGAAGCTCAAACTAATTAAATCAAAGATATTTGATAGTGGCGCAATAATTTTGAGTTATGAATTGTGAGTTGTGAATTTCGTCCATCGTGGCATCTTTTCACGAGCATATGAATCACGAGCACACGAAACTTGTCCAAATTGTCCAAATTAATAATTGTCCAAATTGTTATTGGCACATTGGCATATTAGCTAATTGGCACATTGAATATTGTCCAAATAAATATTGATAATTAATGTAAATTTGTTGTTTATCAATAAATATTTATTATATTTGCTGCATAATTTAAAATCTTAGCAGTATGTCGAGAACAAACAACTTCTTATTTATATGCCTCCTAGTTATAGCATGGCTTATCTTCGTTGGCTTGAGCATTGAAGCCGGTGGATTGATTGTTAATTTTATTTTTAGCGTGTACAATCCCGATTTTGTAAAGAACCTTTATCAGAAATTAGATTTGAGTGAAATGTATAGCCAGAGTGAATATGCATACTACCAGATGTACAGTTTTATTTTAATTCTAGCGATTTTAAAAGCAGTATTATTTTATATCGTTATTATTTTAATGCATAAAATAGATATGAAGAAACCCTTCAGCACATTTGTTTCTAATAAGATTTTGCAAATGAGTTACTTCACATTTTCTATTGGTTTGTTGAGTTATA
>CALRIM020000114.1:0-10069 GCA_943360385.1 Rhizobium sp. Q54
AGAAATAGTATGCAAACTGTCAAATTTCAATTGATGTGTTCCAACCTCAACATTTGAAGAATCGTAATCCCATGCACTCAATTTTATTGTATCCATAATGGCAGGGCGAGGCATATAGTTTACAGCCATTGCAGCATTATCTGCTGAAATAGTATAAAGGTTTATTTTGTCATTGAAGAATTTAACAGCCTCAGCAATGTCTGTACTATTTTTAGACGTAGTATCGTTAAAAATAACCAATGTTTCATCGTATTTTTCATTGTTAAAATTTAAAGTAACTTTTAATGTTTGCTCTGGAATTCCTCTGAAAAAATTAAAGGGAGTTGTAGAAGATTTAACAGCTTCGGTGAACGTCATTGTTGCTCCCGAGGCAGTAGCTTTTACAAAAAAAGCTTGTCCGCTAGGAACAATAGTTGATCTATCAGGGTCACTTCCAACGGTGGTTCCAGAACTATTTATATAATTGTAGGTACCTGTTTTTGCACTATAAATATACATCCATGGGGTCATGTTAGTTCTAGTCCAACCAGCCACAGCTCCCCAATCTATTGGGCTTGCATAAGGGTTCCCAACTAAATTAAATCCGTCTGAATTTGTTGTTCCTGTATTTGTATAGCCTAATGCTTTAACTACACTTCCAGTATTTAACGCACCAACAACATCAAGAGTAACATCATTTGGAACTGTCCAGTTTAAAAATTGATTGGCAAGTCCTCTAGTACCTCTAACAAAAACTTCAAATCCAGTACCTGTAGAAATCGTTGTAGTATTTGCGGCAGGGTTTGTCCAGCCGTTAGCCGAAGCACCTGATACTGACTCTGTATATGTTCTTAAAGAAGGTAAACAAGATGCACAAGCATCAAAACCAGTACCAGAACCAGTAATCATTATATCATCCTGTAATTGAGAAATTGGGATACTTCCGGAAACATTAACAGGGAAGGAGAGAAACCTCCATCTTCGTTTATTTGCGCCACCAGGTATAAATCTTTGTGCAATTACATTTCCTGAAACACCACCAGTGCTTATTTGGGCAACCGATGCTGTTCCGTTTGTAGTAGAAATTAAATACAACTTCCCATTTGTGGTTAATGTTCCATTGGAAATGGTTAAAGCACCAATTAGTTCAATAGTATCATTAAGACTTGAACCATTTGTACGGCTCATGGTAAGATTTAGCAAACTTCTTGTTGAAGAAGAAGTTTGTTTCATTCTGATTGCTGTAGTGGCAGAGGAAGCAGAAGTAATAGCTAAATTAGAAGTGGAATTTCCAACTAAGAAGCCTGAACCAGAAATTAAACCATCTACAGTAAGTGTAAACCCGTTTATAAATAAATCTTGTCCATTTAAATTTATATTGTTTGCAGCTGTACTTATATTTATTTGTTTTGTACCCGATCCTGCTGCTTCTATATTTCCGAATGTTGTAGAAGCAGAGCCCCCAATAATTTGTCCTGCACCAACAAATGAAACTAAAGTATTATTCGGAGTTGTAAATCCAGTAGTTGAGGAATTATTTGTAAATCCGCCTTCTATTGTAATTGTTCCAGTTGCTGCACTTCCCTTTATTGTACTTGCTCCAGTAGAAACATAATTTCCACTAGTTCCGCCATCAATATAAATGTTAGAGCCTGCTGTTAAAACAATATTTGCACCATTATTGTAAATTCCTTGTGCAAAAGAATTTCCAAAAATTACGACATAAAAAATAGTTAATAGATGTTTTTTCATAATCTGTAATTTAATTTAGTAATTCATATTCGACATAAGATAATAATCCACCTGTACCTTTAACTGTTATAGTTGTAGTGGTATTGGTTTCTGTGGCAAATCTTGCAATTACAGTTCCAGATGCTGTTGTAGAAACGGTGCCTTCTATAATGCAATAATTTAATGCAGTGGAATAAGAGCTACCAAGGGCTGCTCCAGAATTATAAGCAATTTGTGGTTGAACTGCCCAACCTCCTGTAGTTGCACTATTTGCAGCGGTTGTATAGAATAATCCATTTGTTGCAAATGTTGGTCCATTTAAAGTAAACCTAGCCCCAGTTCCGGTTGCATTTGCAGTATAGTATATAACAAATTTAAACCGATATGTTTTATTTGCTAAAACTGCAAAGCTTAATCCAGTAACATCTGCTAATGTTGTTGAAGTACTTGCTCTATCAACGCCTAAAACTGTTTTTTGAGAAGCATTATTCATTAATCTTGCCCATCCATTTCCATCCCAATAGTAAAAACCAGGAAATATATTATTTGGAACTGTACCTACAGAGGCTGTATTATAAATTAATAAAGATGCGGTTGGAGATGCAATAGTTGTTGCATCTGTTATGCTCGTTAATGCTACTCTTGGTATTAATATTCCTTTATCTGTAAAGTCAACATCTAAACCAGCTGAAGCATCTGGCGTTGCACCAGAGGAATTAATTCCCACATTTTGTGAAAAACCATTAAAATGCATTAGTAATAATAGTACAATAGGAACAATATATTTTAATTTCTTCATTTTTGTATTTTCATTATTGTAAAACCTCCCATTCAACATAACTAGAACTAGCCAACGCAATTATTGCCGAACTTGCAACTTCCGATGAAAATCTTGCAATAACAGTACCATTGGCACTTGGGGTAATTATACCTTCAATTATAGCAATATTTGAATTTGTTCCTGATCCCGCTGCAGCACCAGTTGGCACATTATAAGTAGTTAAACTATTGTTGAATAACATGGCAGTAGTGGATGAAGGGTAATTTGATTGATAGAATAAAATGGAAGTGGTAGGTCCATTTATACAAAATCTTGCACCCGTTGTGGTTGCTGCGGAAGTATAGGTGATATAGAATTTGAATTTATATTTAACGCCACTTAGTACTGCAAAACTAAGTCCAGTAATGTCTGCAATAGTATTTGCTGTTGCATTGTTGTTTGTAACATTGCTCGGTAAAAAAGTTCTATTTCTATCCGTAATAAAACGATCCCAATTGGCACCATCAAAATAGTAATAGCCAGGGTAAACGTTATTTGGTGAAGTACCTGCTGTAGCAGTATTGTAAACTAATAATGAAGTTGCAGGTGAGGAAATAGTAGATACATCTGTTCTACCAGTTAAGGCCACCCTTGGAATCAACATGCCCTTGTTTGAAAAATCAACATCCAAAGCAGCAGAAGCATTTGGTGTTGCTCCAGTGGAATTAATACCTACATTTTGTGATTTTGCATTCGTTATTGAAAAAATAATAAAAACAACACAAGCTAAACTAGTGCTCAATAAATTTTTAAACATAGCTCAATACAATTTGGGTAAAATGGGATTTATTAGTTTATTTTGTTATTTTGAGAGCGAAGTAAATATACATATATAATTCCTATTAGAGGTATTTTATGTTTCAACATTTATTAATAATTAGGTTATTATTAGGTATTTATTGAAAACATATTAAGAATTATAGCAAAATAGAGGCGGTTTTTAAATCTTCGGGATAGGTTATTTTAAGGTTAGATTGCTCTCCCGCCACAAGATGAATAGTTACACCTAGTTTTTCCACTACAGATGCATCGTCGGTAAATTCGTTGCGGAACGCCTGTTTATAGGCCTTTATAAGAATGTCTGAAGAGAAAATTTGTGGGGTTTGAATTAAATAAATTTCATCTCTTGGTATAGTTTGAGAGGTATTTCCTTGAATTCTCCTAACCGTATCTTTAGAATTTATTGCAAGAACGGCATTTCCTTTTGCCTCTGCCTCCAAATAAGCGTTTCTAATGCAACTCTTACTAATTATTGGACGTACTGCATCATGTATTGCAACCAAAGATGGTTGAGTAACCTTTGCTAATCCATTTTTTACCGATTCAAAACGAGATGTTCCTCCTTTTACAAGTTGGTGAGGTATTTGAAAGTTGAATTCTTTACAGAGAGAATTCCAATACTCATGATAATCTACATTTAATACGAGAATTAGTTCGATGTTATCCATCGCAAATTTCTCGATGCTATGCATGAGTATTGGTTTGTTATTAACTAGCAAAAATTGTTTAGGAAGTTCAGCATTCATTCTAGAACCGCTGCCACCTCCAACAATAATGGCGTATTTTTTTATCATTTTTTTAGATGATTAACATCGCATCTCCGTAACTGTAGAAACGATATTTTTCTTTTACAGCAACTTTGTATGCTTCCATCACTAAATCATATCCTCCAAATGCAGCTACCATCATTAAAAGAGTAGACTCTGGTGTGTGGAAATTAGTAACCATGCAATTTGCTATACTGAAATCGTACGGAGGGAAAATGAACTTACTAGTCCAGTCGTTTGCTGGTTTTAACGTTCTGCTTGCCGAAACAGAAGACTCAATAGCTCTCATGCTAGTAGTACCTATTGCACAAACTCTTTTCTTGTTTTCGTTCGCTTTATTAACCATTGTAGCAGCTTTTTCAGAAATAATAAACTGCTCCGAATCCATTTTATGTTTTGTTAAATCTTCTACTTCTACTGAACGGAAAGTTCCCAAGCCAACATGCAAGGTAATTTCTGCGAAGTCGATTCCTTTTAACTCTAATCTTTTGTATAATTCTCTGCTGAAGTGTAACCCAGCAGTAGGTGCTGCAACTGCTCCTTCTTCTTTTGCAAAAATTGTTTGATAACGCTCTTTGTCATCGGCTGTAGCCTTGCGTTTAATGTATTTTGGAAGAGGTGTTTCTCCTAGTATTTCAATGGCTTTACGGAATTCTTCGTCTGTTCCATCAAACAAGAATCTAATAGTACGCCCACGTGAAGTTGTATTATCTACTACTTCGGCAATTAATAAATCATCTTCTCCGAAATATAATTTATTGCCAACACGAATTTTACGAGCAGGATCTACCAAAACATCCCATAATCTCATTTCGTGGTTTAATTCTCTCAATAAAAACACTTCGATTTGCGCACCAGTTTTCTCCTTGTTACCGTACATACGAGCTGGGAAAACCTTGGTGTTGTTAAGTATCATAACATCACCATCATCAAAATAATTTAATAAATCTTTAAATACTTTATGCTCAATAGTTCCATTTTTACGATCCAAAACCATTAGTCTCGACTCATCCCTTTGTTTAGCAGGAGTTGAGGCAATTAAAGAATCAGGTAAATTGAAATTGAATTGTGATAGTTTCATATTTGAATATTGATATATTGCTTTGTTTAAGACGGCGAAGTTAACAATAATTTGTAAAATTACTTATGCAATCCACATTCTTACCTGATTAATAGTAGATTTGTTTATGCTGTTTTTAAAACTATTTCGCGAGTCGATTTTATTTGCAATTAATGCCTTGGTAGTTAATAAGTTGAGGACTTTTTTATCTCTCTTGGGCATTTCCATTGGTATTTTTACCATCATCACGGTATTCACTTTTGTGGATTATATTGAGTTTAGTGTTCAATCTTCCGTGCAAAAACTAGGGAATGATGTGGTATATGTACAAAAATGGCCTTGGGCTTTTGGTAGCGATTACCCTTGGTGGAAGTATTTCAATAGAGATAATCCAAGCTATAGAGATTATGAGGAACTGAATAGAAGAGCCGATCCTGCCAAAGTTAAGGCTATGGCTTTTGAAATAGATATCAGTGGAAAAACGATTAAATACAGATCGAATAGTGTAGAAAATACAAATATTACAGCCGCGTCTCACGATTTTTCGAATGTTAGAACCATGGAATTCGAAAAGGGTAGGTATTTTACTTTTAACGAATCTCGAAGTGGCAGAAATTATGTTATTATTGGTCATAATGTTGCACAAGCTTTGTTCGGAAATTCAGACCCAATTGGGAAGGATGTTAAAATTCTAGGTCGTAAATTAAGAGTGATTGGTGTGGTGGAAAAAGAAGGCGAAGATATATTGGGGAATAGCATGGATGACCAGGCTTTAATTCCAATTAACTTCGCCAGAAACCTTGTAGATGTTCGTGCCGACAGATATCAACCATTTATTATGGTGAAAGCGCAAGAAGGCGTAACCCTACCTGAATTAAATGATGAAATTAGAAATCACTTACGCTCCATTAGAAGAATTGCTCCTCGTGTGGAAGATGATTTTGCTTTAAACCAATCGAGTATTTTATCCATTCAAATGGAGTCATTATTTGGTGTGGTAAACGTAGCCGGATGGATAATTGGTGGGTTTTCTATTTTAGTTGGTGGTTTCGGTATTGCTAATATTATGTTCGTTTCCGTGAAAGAAAGAACCAATCAGATAGGTATTCAAAAGTCCTTAGGTGCTAAGAACTACTTTATATTACTTCAGTTTTTATTCGAGTCTATTGTACTATGTTTAATGGGTGGAAGTATTGGGTTAGTACTCGTCTGGATCATTACGCTTATTGCAAATTTGTTTGATTATGGATTGTTCTTATCATTTGCAAATATTGTATTGGGGCTTGGGGTATCTGTTGTAATTGGTTTGGTTTCTGGATATCTTCCTGCACAAAGTGCTGCTAATTTGGATCCTGTGGAGGCGATTAGAGCGAAGTAGTATTTGGTATTTGGTATTAATTATTTAATATGTCTTTGGACTATTTAGACCTTGGACTCTGGACGTAGGACGTTGTACGTTAGACTCTGTTTGGTAGCTGGTATTAATTATTTAATATGTCTTTGGACTATTTAGACGTTGGACTCTGGACGTAGGACGTTGTACTTTGTTTTTGTAGTTGTGTATATTTTTTAGCTTGAGGTTTTTTATTTATAAAAAAATACTATATATTTGTATGGTAAGTCAGTCATTAACTATATAAATAAACTTTTATGAATGATAACTCATACAAAAATTGGAACTCAATGCACGATAAGGCTATTGCAGCTCAAATAGGTGCTTTTATTAAACATCATAGAATAGAACAAAATAAAACGCAAGAAACACTTTCCAAGGCTGCTGGTATTAGTCGTTCAACACTTTCTTTATTGGAAAAAGGCGAAACAGTTACCTTACCAACTTTAATTCAAGTTTTAAGAGTATTAGATCAACTACATGTAATGAATGCGTTTGTAGTGGATGAGTCTATAAGCCCTTTATTGCTTGCAGAAATGCAAAGAGAAAAACGAAAAAGAGCTAATGGTAAAAATAAAACCTATTAACAATTATGGATGTAGCAGAGGTGAAAATTTGGGGGAAATCAGTTGGAGCTATTGCATGGGATGAAAATTCGGGAATAGCAACCTTTGAATATAGTCCAACATTTAAAAGATTAGAGTGGGATTTAGCACCTTTAAAAATGCCCATTAATTCTTCAAGAAAAATTATAAGCTTTCCAGAATTAAAAAGAAATAGAAATTCCGAATTCGATACTTTTAAAGGTTTACCTGGCTTAATTGCAGATGTATTACCAGATAGGTATGGTAATCAATTAATAAATATGTGGCTGGCACAACAAGGTAGACCACAAGACAGCATGAATCCTATAGAAATGCTTTGTTTTATTGGTACTCGGGGAATGGGCGCATTAGAATTTGAACCTGCATCTGTAACCGAAAATAAGAATACATTCAGTATTGAAATGAATAGTTTGGTAAACATTGCCAAAAATATTTTAACGAAAAAAGAGAATTTCGTTACCAACCTAAAAGGAGAAGAGGAAAGGGCCGTTTTAGAAATATTAAAAATCGGAACCTCTGCTGGTGGTGCTCGTCCGAAAGCTGTTATAGCCTACAATGAAAAAACGGGAGAAGTAAGATCTGGTCAAACTAAAGCCCCAAATGGTTTTGAGCACTGGCTCTTAAAATTAGACGGTGTAAGTGATGTTCAATTAGGAAATAGTAAAGGATACGGGCGTGTTGAAATGGCTTATTATAACATGGCAATGGCTTGTGGAATAGAAATGATGCCATCAAAATTATTAGAAGAAAATAACAGAGCACATTTTATGACCAAACGTTTTGATAGGGAGGGAGGTGATGTTAAACATCATATTCAAACGTTTTGTGCCATGAAACATTTTGATTTTAATTTAGTGAATAGCTTTAGTTACGAACAATTATTTCAAACTCTTAGAGAATTGAAATTAGATTATCAATCAACAGAGCAGATGTTTCGTAGAATGGTGTTCAATGTTTTATCAAGAAATTGCGATGACCATACCAAAAACTTTGCGTTTCGACTAAAGAAAAACGAGGCATGGGAGTTAGCGCCTGCTTATGATATTTGCCACGCCTACCAACCAGGACATCAATGGGTAAGCCAACATGCATTGAGTATAAATAATAAAAGAAGCGATTTCACGAGGAAAGATTTGCTTGCAGTAGAACCATCTATTAAAACAAAAAAAGCAGTTGAAATTATTGATGAAATTAATGAACAGGTAAGTAAATGGAATACCTATGCAGATGAAGTTGGTGTTTCTAAAAAACTGAAAGAAGAAATTGGAAAGACACTTTTAAAAATATAAATTTTTCGCCAATGGCCATACCATCAAATAAAATAGAATTAAAAGATGCAATAGCAGAGAATTTTAAAAAGTTAAAATTAGAACTTGATAGTATTCCTTTAGAATTATCGACTAAAAAGGATTTACCAGGACATGCTAAAAATACCATAATGAGTGTGAATGACTTGCTTGCATACCTTATTGGTTGGGGGCAATTAGTATTGAAATGGGAGAAAAACAAAGGCCTTGGATTGCCAGTAGACTTTCCTGAAACTGGATATAAATGGAATGAACTTGGTTTATTAGCTCAAAAGTTTTATAAGGATTATGAAGATTTCGATTTTATATTTTTAAAGAAAGAATTAGAAAAAACTGTTAATAAACTATTGAAACTCGTAGAAAGCAAAACAAACAAGGAGCTCTATGAACTTTCTTGGTATGAAAAATGGACCCTTGGTAAAATGATACAATTCAATACGTCTTCCCCTTATAAGAATGCAAAAGATCGAATTAGAAAATGGAAGAAATTAAATAATTTGAAATGAGATAACCGCATGATTATTCGTTTTATAAATCATAATCTATATTAATGAAGCAATACTTCGCCCTTCAATATAAATTTGCATGTAGAAAGCTGATAGACCTTGGTATAAATCCTCTATTAGGAACTATATTAGGATTAATTGCTTTCGTATTATTTTCAGAATTTCTTTATTTAAAATCAGAGTTTGCAAAATATGTAATGATACTGGTTTCCATGAGTTTGGTATTGAACAACTTTGATTTTAAACGATTGGAATTTTTACAAATTGTATTTGGCAATAACTTTGCAAAACAATTAAGAATTTTAGAAAATTTAATTATTTGCATTCCATTCTTATTTATTTTATTGTTTCACCAGAATTACATTGAGGGAATATCTATAATAATTGGAGCAATTCTTATCGCATTTTTTTCAATTGAAAATAAAACGAGCTTTACCCTAAAAACACCTTTTTACAAATACCCATTTGAATTTTCGGTCGGTTTTAGAAATTCATTTTTTGTAATACCATTAGCCTATTTATTGACATTTACAGCTATTTATGTTGATAATTTTAACCTGGGGATATTCTCCTTTTTTATTGTTTTTCTGATGTCTATTACCTTTTATTTAAAGCCAGAAAACGAATTTTTTGTTTGGGTATATTCTACTTCCCCTCAAAAGTTTTTATTACATAAAATGAAAATTGCGAGTTTCTATACAATGCTAATAGCCATGCCAATCATTCTCGCATTGTCATTTTTTTATTTATCTCAGTTTTATGTTTTAATGATATTTTTTTCAATTGGTTTTGTGTTATTATGGACCATTATACTTGCCAAATATTCTGTATATCCTAAGGAAATGAATTTAATTGAAGGGTTTTTAATTGCATTAAGTATTTATATGCCCATTATTTTAGTGTTTGTTCTCCCTTATTTTTATTTTAAATCTATTCGCAAATTAAATAAGTTTTTAAAATGATTGAAATTGTAAACCTTTCCAAAAAATATGGATCGACTGAAGTATTGAAAAATATTAATTTGCATTTTGAGGAAGGTAAAGTGTATGGAATTGTCGGAGAAAATGGTGCTGGAAAAACTACATTGTTTAGGTGTATTGCTGGATTAGAGTCTTACGAGG
>CALRIM020000115.1:0-9960 GCA_943360385.1 Rhizobium sp. Q54
TATTTTAGACAGTGTGTATAATTTAATTCTAACAAATAAAATTAGTTTTGAAGATGCAGCATTGAAATTTTCGGATGACGATGCAACTAAAAACAATGGCGGCATGATGCTAAACCCTCAAGACGGTAGTACAAAAATTCCATCAGACCAAATAGATCCAGCAATATATTTTCAGTTAGAAAATATGAAAGTAGGAGATGTTTCTACATCAACTTCATTCAAAAGCCCAACTGGAGAACAAGCTTACCGTTTAGTAAAATACATTGCAAAAACAGAACCTCATAAAGCGAATTTAACAGACGATTATCAAAAAATACAACAAGCAGCTTTAACAAGCAAGCAAAACAAGGAAGTAGAAAAATGGTTTAGCAAAAGAAGAAAAGAAACATATATTCGTATTAACGATGAGTTCTTGTCCTGCGAAAAATTAAAATCATGGATTAATGATAGTGCTAAAAGTGCAAAATAATTAATATGTACAAATCAGAGGTAGAAGCGATAGATGCATTGGCATCTGTATATAAAGAAATAAAAACAGAAATAGCTAAAGTTATTGTTGGCCAAGATGATATTGTAGAATCAGTACTGATTTCTATATTAAGCAATGGACATTGCCTATTGGTGGGTGTACCAGGCTTAGCCAAAACATTGTTGGTGCAAACCGTTGGTAATGTATTAGATTTATCAAGTAATAGAATTCAATTTACACCAGACTTAATGCCTTCTGATATTACTGGTGCTGAGATATTAGATGAGCACAGGCATTTTAAATTTATACCAGGGCCAATATTTTCGAATATTATTTTGGCCGATGAGATTAACCGTACCCCACCAAAAACACAGGCTGCACTTTTAGAGGCAATGCAAGAGAAAGCAATTACCGCAGCTGGAGTACATCATGAGTTGCCAAAACCATTTTTTGTTTTAGCCACTCAAAATCCAATTGAGCAAGAAGGAACCTACCCATTACCAGAAGCTCAACTAGATCGATTTATGTTTAATGTTTCACTTGATTATCCTTCTATTCAAGAAGAAATAATGATTGTAAGAAATACTACTGCGAACAGGAAAGTTGACCTAAAAAAAATAATCAACCAAGAACAAATAATCTATTTTCAAAAAATAATTCGCGATTTACCTGTAACTGATACCGTGTTAGAGTATGCTGTAAATTTAAGCGCTAAAACTCGCCCAGGTAGAGCAACTTCAACAAAAGCGGTAAATGATTACTTAAGCTGGGGTGCAGGACCAAGAGCTTCGCAATATTTAGTACTTGGGGCTAAATGCCATGCAGCCATTAGAGGGAAATACTCTCCAGATATTGAGGATGTAAAGGCTATTGCATTGCCTATTTTACGACACCGTATTGTTAGGAATTATAAAGCAGAAGCGGAAAATGTAAGTGTAGAAAAGATTATCGAAGGCCTGCTATAAATTTATTTAATTTTCTTGTAACAATTGTAGGCTTTTATTCTCTAAGTAATAATGAACGAGAAGGAGAGTCTGTTTAAATCTACTTTTGAGACACACCATCAAAAGATATTCCACCTATGCTATGCATACTCTGGAGATGCTGATATTGCATCTGACTTGGTACAGGATACTTTCTTGAAAGTATGGCAGCACCTCGATTCCTTTCAAAATAATTCTTCAATTGGTACTTGGATTTATAGAATTGCTGTAAATACTTGCCTTGCTTATATCAAAATAGGGAAGCGAATTCAGACCGAAGATATTAGTAATACTATCATTGAATCATTTGTTGAAGATGAAAGTGTATTGGAATACAAAGTGAGTTTATTATATCAATGCATTGCTTTTTTGCAAGAAAGCGATCGGCTAATTATAACAATGGTACTAGATGAAATTCCATACGCAGAAATTGCAGAAATTTCTGGAATTTCTGATGGTAATTTAAGAGTAAGAATACATAGAATTAAACAACAGTTAACAGAATTATATCGTAAACATGAAAGAGTTTGATGAATTAGTAAATGTTTGGAAAGAACAAAAGGCCAATAATCTTTCTTCTGAACAAGTGTTGAATAACATCAACTCTAATAGAAATAAAATGGCTACTAAATTACTGCTTGGAGTAATTGCCATGTTACTCTCTGTTGTAGTGATGGTTTATATATGGTTAAATATAGATTTTAAACAATACTTAACACATATAGGGCTTTCTATGATGGTAAGTTTGGTGTTTTTATATTCAATTTTGATATTGAAAAATCTATTGCGTTTAAGAAATACAAATACTTTATTAACGCCTAAGGAACACCTTATTCAATTAAAAAAAGTGCAAACTCAGCAAATGGGAATGAGTAAATATTATATGAATATTTATTTTGCAGTGTTAACAATTGGCTTGTTACTATATTATATAGAAGTTCTAGCTGAAGCTAGTTTGTTGCTAAAGTTGGCAGCCTATTCAATTACAATTGCTTGGTTGCTTTATGCGAAATTTGTAATCAATAAAAAATCTAGTATTAAGAGTCAAAAAAAACTAGAAGAAATGATTTCAACGCTAGAAAAAATTGAAAATCAATTGTAGATACTGTAACAATTAATTGGTTTTGTTCTCTAATAATAAAAACCAATTAGTATGAAAAAAATAAAATTCTGGATTACGTTTGCAGTTGTAATCATTTCGTGTAACACGAGCTATTCTCAGCAAGTAGAAAAATTAGAATCTTTTACTGTAAAGATTTCTGGACATGGCAATCCTATTTTCTTTGTCCCAGGTATAGTATGTTCTGGAGATGTTTGGGATGAAACCATAAAACAGTATGAGAAAAATTATACTTGTTATGTATTTACGTTAGCTGGATTTGCGGGTGTTAATCCCTTAAAATCTGATAACATAATGGAGAAAATAAAACACGATTTGATCGTTTATATTAAAGCGCATTCCAAAGAAAATGCCATACTTGTAGGGCATAGTATGGGAGGTTTTTATGGTTTGTTAATTGCATCTACAGAGCCAACATTATTGAAAAGATTAGTTGTTGTAGATGCTCTTCCATTTTTAATGGCAGCACAAGATAGTACTAGAACAGAAGAACAGGTTCGGGCTATGTTAAAAGGTTCCGATAAAGCGTATGAAAACATAGAGGAGAGCGCTTTAAGAAAGCAACAAATTTCTATTCTAAGTACTATGATTACGAATGAAGCACAAGTTCAAAAAGCATGTGAGTGGTCAATGGCATCTGATAGGTACACTATGGGGAAAACATTTTCTGAAATGATGGGTACGGATTTGCGTGATGATATAAAAAATATTAAAACCAAAACGTTGGTAATGGCTGCATGGGACAAACCAATCCCTGCTTACCCTCAATACACAAAAGAAGCATCTTTGGATGTTTATGCAAAACAGTATAAAAATTTAAGTGGTGTGGAATTAAAGCAAACAGACGGAGCTAAGCATTTTATTATGTATGATCAACCCGAATGGTTTATAAGAACGCTGAACGATTTCTTAAAATAAGTTACTTATTTTCGGATCTTATTCTCCATTCTTTTGGGTAGGTATTATTCATTCTATTTCCCATAAGTTTTGCAAATCCTAAAATGGCTTCATTGTATTTTATTAAATGCCACCCTTTCGCATTTGAATTTACATTGAAGTCTTTTTTTTGAAGGTATAAAATAGACTCCTCTATTGTTAAATTAATTTCGTTGAAAAATTTATGTTTAATATTTGCCATTGCAAATGCTTGGTCTGGGATGAGTTCATCGCGAATTAGTTGACCTAAATCTACCCCGAATTTTTTAATTCGGAGGGAGGTGTTTAACAAGCCTAACATTTCTTTGTGAACACTTATTGGAAAGGCTAATGATTGGTTGTTGTGTTGTATAAAATCAAACTCGCCATCATCAATATAATTTTTTAAGGCATTCTTGGTTTTCTTATCTGCAAAATTTACATTTTTCATAACCTTAGGCCAATTCAATTCTTCTTCAGTGGTTTTTCGAAGTACAGAAATAAAAAAACCTTCTCCCTCAATTTTATGAGGATAGAAGTGATATCCAAATACTGGGTTTGCACCCTCAACGATTCTTTCTGAAATTCCAGGGAATGCAGAAATATCTAGTTGAATAGATTCCCACCCCCCTTCATTTAAGATACTCATCAAGGGGTCTATATCTTCTTTGGTATTATAAGTGCAGGTACTATAAATTAGTACACCATTTGTTCGTAATAAGTTAGATGCAGTATGTAATATTCTTTTTTGTCTTGCACTGCAAATATTCACATTGTTTAAACTCCATTCCCCAATAGATTCTTTATCTTTTCTAAACATCCCTTCTCCAGAGCAAGGGGCATCAACCACTATAACATCTAAAGAATTGTTTAAAGCAGTGAAATGTTCGGGGTCGTTGTTCGTAACCACAACATTTGCATTTCCCCATCGAGTTAAATTCTCCACTAAGATAGAGGCTCTTGTGGAAATCACTTCGTTACTTATGAGCAAACTATCAGCAGAAAGTAAAGAACTTATGTGGGTGCTTTTGCCACCAGGAGCTGCACATAAATCTAAAACTCTAAGAGATTCAGATGTATCAACACATTGCTTTAGTACTTCCTCTAAAAACATTGAAGAGGCTTCCTGCACATAGTAATGTCCAGCATGAAAATATGGGTCAAAAGTAAAAGAAGGCCTCTCTTTTAAATAAACTCCTTGAGATGCCCAAGGAATGGTTGATTTAGATTCGAATAGTGGCTTCTGTTGCTTCTTTGGGTTATATCTAATAGATGTGGGGCTATCAGTGCTTAAAGACTCTGTAAATGCCTTAGCCTCTTCTCCTAAGTCTTTTTGTATTAATTCTATGAATTCTGCAGGTAAATTAAGCATATCTCAAAAATACTCATTTATCTATATATTAAAATTATTACAATCTAATTACACCAAATCTTTATTATAATTGTTAATTGAATACATAAATATAAATATGATTAAGAATATCATGAAAATTGGCTTTGGGACTTTATTGTTGCTTGCAACTACTGCAACAGCATTTTCATTCTGTGCGAATGATGGGAAGAAAGAGATTACTCCAGATGAAAAACAAATTGAAGTTTGCAGGCAAATAGTGGGGCTAGTTTCAAACTACAATTATAAAAAAGTTCCCCTAAACGATTCACTTTCAAACGTTGTTTTCGATGCCTATTTAAAAAGCATTGATGCAAGTAAAATTTATTTTTTCGAAAATGAAGTAAATGAATTTTTAACTGAAAGAAATAATTATGATGATTTGTTGATGGAAGGGAATTTAATTCAACCATATAGAATGTTTAATATTTATATGGAGCGATATACCAATCGTATGAATTTCATCTTAACAAAATTAGAAACAGAAAAGTTCGAATTCACTACCGATGAAAGTATTGTGTTTGATAGAGAAAAAGCAAGCTGGTTTAAAACTCAAGCAGAATCTGATGAATATTGGACGAAACGTTTACGTTATGATTTGCTAAACTTAAAACTTGCTGGTTCTGATGAAACAAAAAGTAAGGAGACGCTAAGAAAGAGATACCAGAATCTAATTTCTCAGGCAGATAAAGTAAATAGCTATGATGCTTTTCAGGCTATAATGACAGCCTATACAGAATCTGTAGATCCGCATACAAATTACTTCAATCCGAGTAATGCTGCAAATTTCAATATAGATATGTCGCGTTCTTTAGAAGGAATTGGGGCAACATTGCGTATGGACAACGACTTTGTAACAGTTAATGCAATAACCCCTGGAGGGCCTGCAGATAAAAGTGGTTTGGTTAGTGTCGACGATAAATTTATTGCTGTTGCTCAAGGTAAGGATGGGGAGTTTACAGATATTGTTGGATGGAGATTAGACAATGCTATACAATTAATTCGAGGAGCAAAAGGCACTACTGTACGTTTAAAAGTGGTATCTAAAGGGCAAGATGTAGCTACTCCCAAAATAATAGAAATTGTTCGCGATAAAATTATTCTACAAGATCAATCTGCTAAAAAAGAAATCAGAGAGATTACTCAAAACGGAAAAACATATAGAGTAGGTGTAATAGATATTCCTGCATTCTATATGGATTTTAGAGCTTATCAATCTGGGGATAAAAATTATAAATCTACAACAAGAGATGTACGGTTAATTTTAGATTCTTTAAAAAATGAAAAAGTAGATGCGGTAATTGTAGACTTAAGAAGTAATGGTGGTGGATCTTTAGTAGAGGCGATAGACTTAACAGGTTTATTTATAAAATCTGGTCCAGTGGTTCAAGTTAGAGACACTAAGAACAGTATTGATGTTGGTGAAGATAAAAACTCAGACATTTCATGGGAAGGTCCATTGGCGGTAATGATAGATCGCTTTAGCGCTTCAGCCTCAGAAATTTTTGCAGGTGCAATACAAGATTATGGTAGAGGTGTAATTATTGGAACACAAAGTTATGGAAAAGGAACTGTTCAAAATGCAATAGATTTAGATCAAGTAATTACAAATACAAGTAATAAAGTGGTAGGTAAAGAAAATACCTATGGACAAATAAACTTAACTGTTGCTAAATTTTATAGAGTAAACGGAAGTAGCACACAAAACAAGGGAGTTACGCCAGATATAAATTTCCCAATGATTTATCCTGCTGATAAATATGGAGAAAGTTCTGAGAAATCAGCATTGCCATGGGACGAAATTAAAAAATCGAATTACAAACCGGTAGCTACTTTAAATACAACTATTAAACCTTTATTAGAGAAGCATACTAAAAGAATGAAAACAAATAAAGAGTACGCTTATTTGTTGGAAGATATTAAACAATTTAAAGATCGTGATGAAGATAAACCGGTATCGTTAAACGAGGAAAAGATGAAAAAGGAACGTGACGAAAACGATCAGAAAAATTTAGATAGAGAAAACGAAAGGCGCATTGCCAGAGGCTTAGCACCACTTAAAAAAGGCGAAGTAAAACCTAAAGGTGAAAAACCTTATGATTTTATGTTGGAAGAAGGTTGCACTATTGTAGCTGATTGGCTTTCTCTTAAATAGTAGTGAGTATCAGGTATCGAGAAATTGTATAATTATACAATTCTATAATTATACAATTTCTCGATACCCGATACCCGATACCCAAAATATGAAAGGCGCCTTCAAAACCACCACCATTGTAGTAGGTCTAGTAATGTCTTTATTAGCCCTCTCGCTTTTTGCTAAAGGACTTTTGCCTGCAATGGCAGAATATGGTGTTCCACCTGAATTAATTAATTCGCCACATTATATTGATGCCATAACTTGGGTGTATATACATATGGTGACTATAGGGTTATTATTAATAACTTTTGGGTATGCCGTAACTGAACCTCAAAAACAAAAATTGGTTTCTATACTAGTATCAATTGTTTTAGCTTTTTATACCTATTTAGATTTTATTCACTCAGATTCTGCAGTTGGAAATGCGTTGTACAAGGGTAATCAATCTGTAATACCAGCAATAATAAGTTTAGTGATGACTCTAGCATTTATTAGGTTAACAATTAAGTTATTTAGAAATTAGTAAAATGAATAATGAGTTTCTTCCGATGCTTGTTGCACCTGCACGCAGAGCATTAGCAAATGCAAAAATAACGTCCTTGCAGCAATTGTCAGCTTATACAGAACATGAGCTATTGAAACTACATGGTTTTGGTAAATCGTCTTTACCAATTATACACGAGCAACTGAAAAAGGCAGGATTAAAATTGTCTAAATAAAAAAAATGATTGATATTATTTTAAGTAATAAGGCACTTAAAGCGAAAGAGAAAACGGAAATGCTTTGTAAGCAAGTTGTATCAGAAATAATCTCTGTTGAGGAGGTTATATTATTTGCAGAGAATGCCAAAGACACTCAAAAAGCAACCTGTATTGAAGCCATAGAATTTGTAACAAAAAGTAATCCTAATGTTGCCACAAGAAAAATTTTTGAATTCGCAATTCAAAATTTAGCTTCAAAAGCACCAAGAGTAAAATGGGAGAGTGCAAAAGTAATTGGTAATACGGCAAGTTTGTTTCCGGAGTTATTAGAAGCAGCTATTAATGGGTTGCTTAAAAATTCCGAACACGAAGGAACAGTTGTTCGTTGGAGTGCAGCATTTGCTTTAGGAGAGATTTTTAAACTCAAAACAAAATTCAACAAAGATTTGGCAATGATTTTTGATGGACTTATAGAGCGAGAAGAAAAGAATAGCATCAAGAAAATTTATATGGCTGCATTAAAAAATAGTATCAGGTATCGAGTATCGAGTAGCGGGTAATTCAACAATTAGATAGTTCAACAGTTACCCGATACTCGATACCTGATACTTGCTACCGAGATACAAGGATCTTCTCAAAAAATCTACCCCTCACCGTTTCTACCTCTACAAAATACATCCCTTCTGTCAAAAAAGAAACATCCACAGTATTTTCATTTTTATATTCAGAAATTAATCGACCATCAAGATAATAAAGTCTAATTATTTTGATTTCCTCATCTGAAGAAATTGTTACTTGATTATTTGCAGGGTTTGGATAAACAACTATTTGCGATTTTCTATTTTCGCTTATCCCTGTATTTATTAAGGTGCTATCTAAAATAATATTTTCATCACCTGCTTGGTAAGCAGTATAGGCAATAAAAGTTACCATCATTTCATCCTTTGTATTTTCTCCAGCGGAAACAGTTATAGGAGGATTACTTGGATTGTGAGGATTATTTGTGGTATTATCATATGTTGCTTTTGACTGAATTAAAGATTGTCTCGGAATTTTTATTAGTTTCTGAAATGTGTAAAATCCTTGCCAGTGGAAATCCCACTCTGGAATGTTTATGAGCTTTGTAGTGTCTGTTCCTTTTGTTGTATATATTTTATAAGATTTACCTATTAAATGCATGTGTGGAAATATACCTACTACCGATAAATCTTGTGTGTTACTACTAATAGCACGTTGACTAAAATCCTTTACTGTATTTGCTGGAATAGTTAAGGCAGATTGTTGTAAAACTGGAGGGAAGTGGTATAATGGCATGTCCATTTTTACAACCCTTACAGGACTTGTAGATGTATATTTAAAATTGATAGTTGTACTATCTGCTTTGGCATTGCTGTTGGGTGCATAATGAATTTCCATTACTAAGTCTGTACCTACTGGTAACTCATATCCCATATTTTCTGGTAAATAAAACACTCCAGCACCAGGTGTCCATAAGCCAATGAGTTTTGCATTCGGACTTTCGGCACCTGTTCCGCTACTTTCATAACCTGGACCAGGATCTAAATTGTCTAAATTTCTAGAATACGAACTAGGGTCGTGATATAAAATGATATGGTGTACAATGCCCGCATTGCTTGGAATAAACTCAATAGCATTTATATATTTTAAGGATGAGTGCGCAGTTGGCATTACGAAGGTTCTATAATCATCCGTAGTTTTTTGTACAGTATATTTTGGTGCAATGGTAGTTTGGTCTAATCTATTTAGTTGCGAACCTGTTTTAATGGTTGGTGGTACAGGCGATACTCCTGTTCCTAATGGTGTTCCATTATCTACCCATTCTGCAATTAAATTTACTTGTTCATCCGAAAGTCTTCTTTCCCCTATAAAATGAGTATAACTTGGATCTGCTTTCCAAGGTGGCATGTGCCTGTCTTGTGTATGATATTTTATTGATTCAGATCGATCTACGGCATCATCATAACTCATTAGGTTAAATGGTCCTATTCCACCTTCATGATGGCAATTCGCACAACTGTTATAAATAATTTTACCGACACCATCGTTCCATGTAGCGGTTTGAGCGAAAAGCGTTGAGCTAACAAATAGCAATAATGTGAGTGTAAGTATTCTTTTCATGAACGGGTGGTTTATATAAAGATACCTATTAATTATAAATTATGAATTACGAATTATGTCCAACGTCTTATGTCCAATGTCCTACATCTTATTTTTACAAGTCACT
>CALRIM020000116.1:0-9813 GCA_943360385.1 Rhizobium sp. Q54
TTCGCTCAACCTCTTCTTCTTTTAATTGAATTTTTATTTGATTCTTTAGTAGCCGTTTTAATATTTTTCTTGCCTCCTTCTATAAGTGCTTCTTTTTTCTTTCGACTCCATCTCTGAATTTGCTTTTCTCTTTCAAAAGCATGATCAACTCTAGCATGAAATTCTATATATACTAATTCAACAGGTAATCTATCCTTTGTATAATTCGCACCATTACCAGAATTGTGATCAAATAATCTACGTTTTAGATTTCTAGTACTCCCTGTATAATATGTACCATCTGAACATTTTAAAATATAAACCCACCCCTTCATACCCATTTAATTTTATTCGAAACTGTAAATAAAAATTGAAAATATAAAACATACTATATTCCTTAATTTCGTTTTACATCCATTATATTTTTTGTTTTGCACCTCAACTTCGCTCCTAAGGAACATTATTTTGTTTTAGATATATTGAGCTTCGCTCCAAATATCTAAAACCCATTGAGCGATGCAAAAAATGGTCCCCGAACGAAGCGGAGCGGAGTTGAGGGGCGAAAGTAGTGTGATGAATTAAAAAAAACGGAGTTGAGGGACGAAACTATTGTGATGAATTAACTACCTCACAATAACATAAACATCCTCATTTTCCTTTTTCATCAAATACTTTTCCCTCGCGAATTTTTCGAGTTGGGTTTGCGAAGTGTTTAGTTCGATAATGTCTTCGTTAAGTTTTTTAATATCCTTAATGTAGTAATCTCTGTTCTGACGAAGTGTGTTTAATTTAGAAAGATGTTGGTATTGCGTAATGATATCATTACGGTCGAAAAGTAGCATCCATACAAGGAATGCCAAGAGAGTCATGTAATATTTGTTTTTAAAGAATCGAAGAATTCGTTGCCACATACTATTCTAAAATTAAAAAAGGCAAATGACCGCTTGATCATCTGCCTTAATTTTTAACCACAAGCGGGTTTCATGTTTTATGTTTCTAATACAAAGAAAAATATATATTGACAATAATCAATTTTATTATTTTCCACATATTAACATCAAATGTACTGAAAATTAAACAAGTAATGCAAATATTTTTTTTCGATGAAGAATTACATTAGTATGATCCGTGATATTTTCTCATCACCCATTCGAAAGTTAAAAGTGAAAGAAACAAAATAAAAATCCATTTTAAACTAATCCATTCATCTGTTTTATTCTCTTCGTAAGATATTGTTTTGTATCGATTGTCTTTTAATAATTCATCTGCTAATTCATTATATTCATTTGCTCCGAAAGCCTTGCCACCACTTAGTTTCGACAATATTCTTAAGCTGGTAAAATCAGCCGTAGTATTCATTTCTTCGAGGTTATTTTTTACAATTGTGAACTGCCCTTTTACTTCATGTTTTTTATTCCCTAACATGGTTTCTGCCTTGTACGAATATTCTCCAGCAGGTAAATCTGCGACTTCTAATTCGTATGATTTTTCCGTTTTAGAAAACAATAAATCGTAGTTTTTTTTCTGCTCATCTGTAAGTATAATTTTCACATCTGGAGTGTTGATAAGTTCGTAACTGTCGTTATATAATTCTGCCATGAAATATACTTTTTCTCCATGTTCCAACTTATATGTTGGCATATTAACTCTAAACTTTCGTTTATCGTCTTTAGAGGATAAATATTGAACAATTTTAGAACTAAGTTCGTCGAACAACAGCGAATTCCCTTTCCATTTTAAATTTTCCATTCTCCATTTCCACAACCCTTCTGCTGCAAGTATGGCGTATTTACGTTCTCCATCTACTCCAAAACTCAAAAGTGGTTGATCGGTAATTACAGATCCTATTTTTTGAACAAACAAAGTTTGCATCGCATTGGATGTTTTATAATTCCCAAAACTTGCATACAAGGGTGGAACTTCTTTTAAAAACTCAGCCCATTCTGCTGATAATACAAATCCTTGGAATTCTCCCTTATCAACAGGCAAAACTTCATTTGCGCTCGACCTAGAATTAAAAATCTTCAACCCGTAAGAATACCTATTGAATAAATCTAAATACGATTGATTACCCAAGATTACCCATGTAGGGATGTTTTGCCTATCAATTTGAGTAAATAATGCACTCATATTGGCGAATGAGCTTGGTAATTGGTGCAAAATTAGGAGTTGGTATTTGGGCAATTGACCTAAGTTAAATTCATCGGCAATAATTAAATCAACCTGATAATTTTCGTTTTGTTCGATAGACGACTTAAGTGCAGCCAAATCTGGATGCGGTGCAGCTGCAATTAAAGCGATCTGCTGACGATTCTCTAACACTTCAATATAGAAGTCTACCGTGTTGTTTTTTGTGTTTTTTTCCCCTGGTAATATATCTGCCTTTACGGTGTACTTTTGCATTCCAGGTTCAGCAGCATTAAGGACTGCTTTGAAATTTAATTGTTGATTGTCTGTTACAATCTTATCCGAACCATTCCAAACTGTTTGTCCCTTGTGTTCTATATGAAGTTTAGTATTTCTATTTTTTAGATCGAAGGCATTCAAACGAATTTCTACTACAAAATCGTTTTTCTTGTATACAATTTCATTATGAACAATATTGATGATTCTTAAATCACGCTTAGGAATTGAATCGCCCAAAAGTACCGTATATATTGGGCTTTGCGCTTGCTTTATAAATGATTGAGGCTCTGGTCCAGAATTATGTAACCCATCGCTTGCAAGCACTACTGCAGCTAAATTCCTGTTACGATATGCATTAATCATTTCCTGAAGAACAAGTGATAAATTGCTCCTTCGTTCAGAAAAATCAATGTTTCCATTTTCATTGAGCGCTGCTCCAACACTGATATCTTTCACCTCAAATTTATCCGAAAGTTTCTCGATAAATTGTTTGCGTTGCTTGAGATAATCTCCTTGGTAAAATGTTTTTTGATTGTTTAATAAAATCGATTGAGAGTTATCCTGAGCTACTAATACAATTGGTTTTTCGTAATTAAGTTGTTTACGGGTAATAAGTGGGGAAAATAGAAAAATAGAAAGCAGAAAAACCGTAACCCCTCTTGCTATAGCTAGTGTAATTCTTATTTTTTTGCTGAATTTATTTTCATTTCGATATAATAAAAAAGAATACCCTACTGCTAGAAGGGCACATATTAATATCCAAAAAATGGAGAAATCTTGAAACTGAATGCTCATTTTTTACTCTATTTCGAAAGAAGCATTTACAACTGCTGTAATTTCTTTTTGGATGGACGACACATCATTCATTCCGTAATCGCTCACCATATTAGAATTAACAGGAGTAATTTGCAATACTCCCATTCTCGCATTTCTCATCGGACCTAAGGTTGAGTTCGTAGCGGCCGCTATTTTCTGAGCACGATTCATCGCATCTTTTGCTGCTTCCGATTGAATTTCAATTTTAATTTCCGCCAATTGAGTATAATAAAATTCTGGATTGAAAACCTGGAATTCTAAGCCTTTAGAATATAAATTAGAAATATCTAATGAAATAGCACGAATCAAATCAACATCTTTAGATTCTATTTTAAATGATTGACTAGCGTTGTATCCTATTATCCCCCCTTGGTTTCCATTTATAAATTGATATTGAGGATAGATACTTATGGTTTCGAAAAAAACTTCATTAGCATCAAAACCTTTTGTTTTAAGATACTCTAACAAAGCAGGCTTTTGCGAATCTATTTTTTCGGCAGTTGCTTTTTGAGAACTTGCATATGCACTTAAGGTACCACGCAAAATTCCAAGATCTGCTTTAATTTCCTTTTTTGCAGAACCAGTAACTGTTATCGTTTGATTTTCGCGTTTAATAGATTTCCAATTCACTGAAAAAATTAAAACGGAAGTGAGTAACGATAATCCTAAAATACTCGATGGGATAATAAAGCGATTTTGCATATATTTTTTATTTATTAGGTTAACATTCCACCGCAAACAGAAATTACTTGTCCGTTTACATAACTTCCCATATCCGAGGCTAAGAACAATGCTACATTTGCAACATCTTCAGATTCACCCATTCGTTGTAAAGGTATCATTTTACTCCATCCTGCAACTACCTCTTGAGGTAATGCATCTGTCATCTCGGTACGAATAAACCCTGGGGCAATTGCATTACTACGAATATTCCTAGAACCTAATTCTTTTGCAATAGATTTTGTAAAACCAATAATACCAGCTTTTGATGCTGCATAATTTGCTTGACCAGCGTTACCTTGTATACCAACAATAGAACTCATATTTATAAATACTCCAGATCGTTGTTTCATCATTGGTTTCGACGCTGCTTTAGTAACGTTGAAAATCGATTTTAAGTTTATATTTAAAACATCATCCCACTGCTCCTCGCTCATGCGCATCAATAAACCATCTTTCGTAATCCCTGCATTGTTTACCACAATGTCTAACGTTCCAAATTCTGCAACTATTGCATTAATCAATTCTTCTGCCGCTTTAAAATCAGATGCATCCGAACGATAACCCTTCACCTTCGTTCCTGAAGCTGCTAATTCTTGCTCTAAAGCCTGCCCTTTTTCTACAGAAGATAAGTACGTGAAAGCAACGTTTGCTCCTTGAGCTGCAAATACTTCTGCGATTTTTTTACCTATACCTTTTGATGCACCAGTGATAAGCGCAGTTTTTCCTTGAAGTAATTTCATATTGAGTGTTTGATTTGTTAAACGAAAATACAGCTTTTTTCGAAATATACCTCATTTGACGTATTGATGTAATTTGTTTCATAGTCGATTTTTGATAAAAAAACAACATGAAAAAATTCACTTTTTTAACTGCTCTCTTTATTGTGCTATGCTTTAAATACAGTACGGCTCAAAATGTATCTAAAGAAAGCAACATTAGTTTAAACATGGGCATTAGCAATGCAAGTTCCATTATGCTAAAAATAATTGGCGATCAGCCAGCAGGTGTATCGGTAATCGGAAAAGATAATCCGTATTTAGGATTTACCTATGATGTAGCCTTAGGCGATATTGTTAGTATTGGCGGAACTTTTAATTATAATAAATCATCTCTTACCTTGAACAAAGGCTTAGCAAATCAAGTGGTAAGAGATGGCAAGGCATTTGGAATTGGAACTCGTATGTTATTCCATTTAATTGGAGAAAAAGCGGTCAAATATGATCCTTATTTAGGTGCAGGGTTTACCCTACTTATTTGGGATTTTGATCTTACACCAGAACCTACCAATTATTTCGATACTCCAGAACTTAGCGGAGCTTTCCCCCTTACTCTTGGAATGCGCTATTATTTTGTAGAAGAATTTGGAGTGGGTGCAGAATACAATACGGGTAAAATGAACACCCTTAATTTAAGTGTAAACCTCAGGTTTTAATTTTTTTATAATGATAAAAAAAATATTTTTAGTATCGCTCTGTAGCATTGCAATACTTATCAATTCTTGTGGTGAAAAAGATTTATCGACCGCTGCACCAGTAGCAAACATTACTGATTTAAGTGGTGTATGGATTCAAACCTTCTATGGTACAATTGAAGAACCCACCGTTAATCAGATCTATCATTTTTGGAGTATAATTCCTGTTATACGCTTTACTCCTTGCATTAATAATTGCGGGATGGGCGATGGATTTGGAAGAATAGATTTCAATGTAAACCTTGGCACCTCCATGAAAGATTCCTTTGGTGCATTTATTGACACCGTAATTACCAACCCAATTTCATGGGCAGATACTGTAAGTAGAGATAATTATTTCTGTACTTCCGAAAACGGAAAAATCACTACTATTATTGAAACTAAAAACACAAATGTTTATCAACATACTGTATTGAAATTTGATGGTAGAAATTTGTGGATCGATTGGGAGAATGGTGGGGTGGCGCATTTTATTAAGAGAATCGAGTAGCGGGTATCGAGATACTGGATAAATTATGAAATTGGAAAATTTCTCGATACTTGATAAATTATGTTATTGAAAAATTTCCCGATACTCGATACTTGATACCTGGATACTCAAACAGGGGACCAGATTCGTTTATAACTTTCTAGAAAAAGAAAGAGGTTCGTTGAAACAACGAACCTCTTTCTTTAGAACGACGCGATTAATCGCGTCGATATACTTATCAAATTTGAACTAAATCAAATTTGCTTTTTTTAATTCCTCTTGCATAGCTACTCCAATTTGAGCTGGAGATTCTACTACACGGATTCCGCATTCGCTCATAATTTTCATTTTTGCTGCGGCTGTATCATCGGCTCCACCAACAATTGCTCCTGCATGTCCCATACGGCGACCTGCTGGTGCAGTTTGTCCGGCAATGAAACCAACAACTGGTTTTGTACCATTAGCTTTAATCCAATGAGCTGCTTCTGCTTCCATTCCACCACCAATTTCACCAATCATAATAATACCATCGGTATCTGGATCGTTCATCAATAATTCTACTGCTTCTTTAGTAGTTGTTCCAATAATAGGGTCTCCACCGATTCCAATAGCTGTTGATTGTCCAAGACCTAATCTTGTAATTTGATCAACCGCTTCGTATGTTAAAGTTCCAGATTTAGAAACGATACCTACTCTTCCTGGTTTAAAAATGAAACCTGGCATAATACCAACTTTCGCTTCTCCAGCAGTCATTACTCCTGGGCAATTTGGACCAATTAAGGTACAATCTTTATCACTGATGTATTCTTTTACCATAATCATATCCTTTGTAGGGATACCTTCGGTAATACAAATAATAACTTTAATTCCACCTTCTGCTGCTTCCATAATGGCATCTGCAGCAAATGCTGGGGGTACAAAAATAATAGAAACGTTTGCTCCTGTTTGTTTTACAGCATCGGCAACTGTATTAAATACAGGGCGATCTAAATGCATTGAACCACCTTTACCTGGTGTAACTCCGCCCACTACATTCGTTCCGTACTCAATCATTTGTCCAGCGTGAAAAGAACCTTCACTACCTGTAAAACCTTGTACTATTACTTTTGAATCTTTATTAACTAATACGCTCATTTGTTTATATTTTGATGCTGCGAAATTACGCTATTTGTTGGTAAAAACAAATGTTCGAATCACTCACACTCCTCAATTCCGTTTTACTTCGTAAAACTTCATTCGGGGACCAATGCCCACCTCTCATTACTGAAAAATACACCATTATATATTAGAGAAGGATGGTCTCGAACTCTGTCTGCCGACAGGCAGGGGAGCGGAGCGAATACCTATCGGGAGAGGGGTGTGAGTAATTAGATGAACTCTACGAGCTCCAAAATCAAAAATCGAGCACACGAGCACACGAGCACACGAACATTTGTTATATTTGCCCCTATGCGTTATTTCCTACAACTCTCCTACAACGGCACCAATTACCATGGTTGGCAACTTCAGCCAAATGCCATTAGTGTACAAGAAGTGTTGGATAAAGCCTTGAGTTTGCTTTGCGGACACCAGGTTTTTTCTTTGGGATGCGGTAGAACAGATGCTGGTGTGCACGCTCGCGATTTTTATGCTCATTTCGATACCGAAAAAGAAATTGGCAATGAATTAATCATCAACCTAAATGGAATTTTACCAAAAGACATTGCTGCTAAGCGTTTTATAAAAGTTGATGATAATGCCCATGCCCGTTTCGATGCTACTTCTAGAAGTTATGAGTATTTAATGCATTTCAACAAAGACCCTTTCAAAGAAAATCTTTCTTATTATTTCAACTATAGAAATAAGCCCGACATCCATTTAATGAATGAAGGGGCAAAAATTATAATGGAATACACCGATTTTGCTTGTTTTAGCAAAGCCAATACCGATGTATTTACTACGCTTTGTACTATTACAAATGCGCATTGGGTACAACAACCCGATGGTTCTATTACTTTTTATATTTCGGCAAATAGGTTTCTCAGAAATATGGTTCGCGCCATTGTAGGAACATTAATAGATTATGGCATTGGTAAAATAAAGGAGGACGACCTACGTAACATCATTTTAAATAAAAATCGTAGCCTCGCTGGAACAAGTGTACCCGGAAATGGTTTATATTTAACAAACATCATTTATCCCTATTTATAAGAACATCTTTAATGAGCAGTGTAAGCGGAAAAGCAATAGATACCAAAATACTTCGTCGTATTTACCAATATTTACAACCCTATAAAAAGGTTTTTTACATCAGTGTAACACTCACTATTTTATTAGCAATTATTGCTCCTATTCGTCCTTATTTAGTTCAATACACCATCGACCATTTTATCTTAAAAGACGATGCTAGCGGTTTACTTTATATGGTGTTGTTGATGTTGGGAATGTTGGGTGTGCAAACCGTTGTGCAGTATTACCATACCGTACTAACCAATTGGTTGGGGCAATCGGCCATTCTAGATTTACGTAAGTTAGTATTCGCTCATTTATTGAGTTTGCGTTTAAAATATTTTGATAATACTCCAATAGGAACGCTTGTTACTCGTGCTGTATCCGACTTAGAAACTATTGCCGATGTGTTCTCGGAGGGACTGATTGTGATTATTGGTGATATCCTTCAAATAGCTGTAATTATTGGGGTGATGCTATATATTGATTGGCGTTTAACCTTAATTAGTTTAGCTACTATTCCTTTCCTTTTAATTGCCACTTATATTTTTAAAGAACGAACAAAAAAAGCGTTTCAAGATGTACGCGTAGAAGTAGCAAAGCTCAATACTTTTCTGCAAGAACATATTAGTGGAATGCGCATCACGCAATTGTTTGTGCGTGAACATGCGGAAATGGAAAAATTTAAAAACATTAACCGTAGGCATAGAGTCGCACATATAAAATCGGTTTGGTACTATTCTATTTTCTTTCCGGTAGTTGAATTAATGTCGGCTACTAGTATTGGTTTATTGGTATGGTACGGTTCTAAAGAAGTGTTAGATGGTTCATTAAGTTTAGGTGTAATTGTTTCGTTTATTATGTACTTAAACATGTTGTTCCGACCTATTAGAGAATTGGCAGATAAATTCAATACACTACAAATGGGCATGGTAAGTAGCGAACGTATTTTTAATGTGTTAGACACTCAAGAACAAACTCCTAACGATGGTACAATTAAAGATATTAAAGTAGAAGGAAAAATAACTTTCGATAAAGTTCGCTTTGCTTATAATGCAGATCAGTATGTATTAAAAAATATTTCTTTTGAGCTAGAAGCTGGCAAAACCCTTGCAATTGTTGGTGCTACAGGGGCAGGTAAATCTTCTATCATTAATTTATTAAATCGTTTTTATGAAATTAATGAAGGAGAAATTCGAATAGATAATATTGACATCAAAAAATACGAACTCTCATTTCTTCGTTCTAAAATTGCAACGGTTTTACAAGATGTATTTTTATTTTCGGATACGATTGCCGAAAATATTCGTTTAAAGAATCCTGACATTTCTATCGAAAAAATTATAGATGCTGCAAAGCAAGTAGGTGCACATGATTTTATTATGAACCTCCCAGGAGGATACGATTATAACGTGATGGAACGCGGCGCTACGCTATCAGTTGGGCAAGCTCAACTCATTTCATTTATCCGAGCATTGGTTTACGAGCCAAGCATTTTAGTACTCGACGAAGCAACTTCTTCTGTAGACACCGAAAGCGAATTACTCATTCAATCGGCCATCCAAAAATTAATGAAAGGAAGAACATCTATTGTTATCGCTCATAGATTATCTACGATTCAAAATGCCGATCAGATAATGGTCATGGACCAAGGAGAAATTGTTGAAAAAGGTACTCATCAGGAACTATTGCATAACGCAGGGCATTATAAGAAACTATATGATTTGCAATATCAATTGTG
>CALRIM020000117.1:0-9800 GCA_943360385.1 Rhizobium sp. Q54
AAATCGCTGACCCATAAAAATGATTGCTGACGTAGTTCTATTGATGAAGGGAAGAAGAAGAAGAAGGCAAACAATATTGGCATTTGTAATAACAAAGGAACGCAACCGCCCAATGGATTTACACCTGCTTTTTTGTACAACTTCATGTATTCTTGTTGCAATTTAGCTTGATCATCGTCACCAACTTTAGCTTTAATCTCATCCATTTCTGGTTTTAAGATTCTCATTTTCGCTGTAGATAAATACGAACGATAGGTAAGTGGAGATAATACTAATTTCAACAATAAGGTTAATATTAGAATGATAATACCGAAGTTCCAATTTAAGCTTTGTAAGCTATTAAATACTGGAATTACGGCATATCTGTTGATGTATTTTAATGGACCCCAACCTAAATTAATTTGTTTCTCTAAGCCAATATTAAATGCCTCAAGAGTATTGAAATGGTTAGGTCCGAAGTAAAATTGCATTGCATAACTTTCCTGTGCTTTGTGTGCATACGGAATAGTTAAGGCCATTTTCATTTTCTTAACATTCGTAGAGTTCAAATCAGTTGCTGTTTCTACTTCACCAGCTTCAAATTTAGTTTTCGATATTAATACAGAAGAAAAATAATGTTGTTTAAATGAAACCCAATTAATACCGTTGCTAAGTTTTTCGTTTACATCTTTTGCAGGGTTTATGTAATCATAATCCTCATTTGTAAAACGATAGTAAACAGTGGTGTTCTGACGCTCCATTTTCATGTCCTTCTCGTTTTTAGGAGCAACTATTCCCCAATTTAAATCGAAATAAGAATTGTTTGCAGCAATTACATTTTCCATATTATGCGTTTCAATATTGAAACCAAGCATATATGAATTACCCTTTAAACTATACACAAAATCCATGTATTTATCGGCAGAAGCAGATAAACGGAAACGAATTTCATTTGAGTCAGTTCCTTGAACTTGGAACGCTTTTCCTACTGGTAGGAAATAATACTCGGAAGTATTGGTTAATTGACCTTTAGCATAAAAACGAATATTGAATTCATTTTGTGCACCGTCAAATAACATCAACTGTTTTTTATCCCAAGTCTTGTATTCTTTTAACTCTACAGAATAAACTCTACCACCCTTATTACTAATAGTAGCTTTTATTTTTTCGTTCTCAATTACAGTGAACTCTTCGTTACCAGATTTATGTGTTCCGAATAAACCAGTTGTATCTACAGCTGAGGAAGCACTAGCATTTACTGCAGTATCTTTGTTATCTGTAGTGGTTTTTACACTGTCTTTAATTACCACTCCACTTTTTGCAGTGTTTAAGGAATCAGTGTCTTTTTTGTATTGATTTAATTCTTGTTCTGAAGGTTGTAGGTAAAAACTAAAACCAATTAAAATTACGGCTATAATTAATAGCCCTGTAAAGGTATTTCTGTCCATCTCTTATCTTAAAATAGGGTGCAAACCTAGTGAATAATAGGGGTAAAAGCAATTATTTCCTTTTACCATACTTATGTTCTGCTGCTGCCTCTACAAACTTCACAAAAAGTGGGTGAGGATTGGCTACAGTACTTTTTAGTTCGGGGTGAAATTGGCCTCCTACAAAGAATGGGTGGTTTTTCAATTCAATAATTTCAACCAAACCAGTGTCTGGGTTTATTCCTGAAGTAATCATTCCCGAATCGTTAAACTGTTTAATGTATTTATTATTAAACTCGTAACGGTGGCGGTGACGTTCTTTTATGCGTGATTTTCCGTAAATAGCATATGCTTTAGACCCTTTTTGAATTTCGCAAACATAAGATCCTAAACGCATGGTTCCCCCTTTGTTTTTTATCTTTTTTTGCTCTTCCATCATATCTATTACTGGGTATTTAGATGTTTCATCCATCTCTGTAGAATGCGCACCTTTCATTTTCAAAACATTTCTTGCATATTCTATCACAGCACATTGCATACCCAAACAGATGCCGAAGAATGGAATGTTATTTTCTCTGACAAATTTTATGGCTTCCAATTTTCCTTCAATTCCTCTACTACCAAATCCTGGAGCAACTAAAACACCATGTAAATGCCCTAGTTTTTCTTTAACATTATCTTCATTGATGTTTTCAGAATGGATGTATTCTACAACCACCTTGCATTCATTAGCTGCACCTGCATGAATAAAAGATTCTGTTATAGATTTGTAAGCGTCTGGTAACTCTACATATTTACCTACAAGTCCTACACGAACATCTTTTGTTGGATTTTTTAATCTTCCTAAAAAGTCTTTCCATGACTCTAAATCAGGCTCCCCGTTTAATGGCAACTTTAATTTAGTTAAAACGGTTTTATCTAAATTCTCTTTCAACATTAACAATGGAACATCGTAAATTGTAGAAGCATCGATAGATTCTATAACTGAATTTATGTTCACGTTACAGAATAATGCAATTTTTTTACGTATTTCTTGATTAATGGAATGCTCGGTTCTACAAACTAGAATATCGGGTTGAATACCATATTCCAAAAGCATTTTCACCGAATGTTGTGTTGGTTTTGTTTTTAATTCACCAGCAGCTGCTAAGAAAGGGATAAGAGTTAAGTGTATAACTATTGCATTACTACTACCTATTTCCCATTTAAACTGACGAACAGCCTCAATGTAAGGAAGTGATTCAATATCGCCTACAGTGCCACCTAATTCAGTAATAACAATATCGTAATTGCCAGATTCTCCTAGCAATTTCATGTTACGTTTAATTTCGTCGGTAATGTGTGGAATTACTTGAACCGTTTTTCCTAAATATTTCCCTTCACGCTCTTGGTTAATTACGTTTTGGTAAATTCTACCAGTAGTAATGTTATTGGCTTGAGAAGTTGGAACGTTTAAGAAACGCTCATAGTGACCTAAATCCAAATCTGTTTCGGCACCGTCATCGGTTACATAACATTCTCCATGTTCATATGGATTCAATGTTCCTGGGTCGATGTTAATGTAAGGGTCGAACTTTTGGATGGTAACTCTGTAGCCTCTAGATTGTAATAGTTTGGCTAAAGAAGCGGAGATGATGCCCTTTCCTAATGAGGAAGTAACACCGCCCGTAACAAAAATGTATTTGGTCATTGCTGATTAATTGAGAAAATACCTGCCGATTTGCAAGTATTGTTACGGGATTCAAAAGTAAGAAAATTGTTGGGATTTTGGAAGGCTGTGGAGAAAATGTTAGTAGTTCGTTTGCTCGTTTGCTCATGTGCTCGTATGCTCATAAATTATTAAAATGAGCACACGAGCACACTAGCAAACGAATTTATGAGCTAATTCTTTGGTTATAAATGTAAGATGCAATCATCACCCCAAATATAGGTATCATGGTTAGCATACCATTATCCCAACCGTTTACCATTAAATTAGAATAAACAGCACCTATTAGATCAAAAGTTAAACCTGCATAAGCCCATTCTCTGATTTTTGGGAAACCTGGGACTAATAAAGCGATACTTCCCAAAAGTTTGAGTACTCCAATAAAAGGAATAAAATACTCAGGGTATCCCAGTTGAGTGATAAAATCCATCGCCTCTTTTTGCTTTAATATGTCTGGTATAGCAGACATCGCCATGAAGCCTGCGAATAGGATAGTGGTTATCCAGTAAATTGTTTTTGTTCTCTTCATAAATCTAGTTTTAAGTATTGAGTATTGAGTATTGAGAAGGTTAATTCATCTCTAATTTGTTATTATTTTTTTGTCAGCATATCAGCATATTATTTCTGTAAGAAATTCAGCATCCAATTTATACCATACTTATCTGTAAAACTACCAAAATAGGATCCGAAAAACATATCTGCCATAGGCATATCAATTTTTCCTCCTGCCGATAATTCATTAAATAATCGGTCAGTTTCTTCTCTCGTTTCTGGTTCTAACGAAATATGCATGTTATTTCCTTGAGTTAAAGTAAAGCCCATTTCTTTTGGCGCATCCGTTGCCATTAAAACATGATTACCCAAAGTTGGTAACTCAACATGTAGCACCATGTTTTTTATGTTCTCTGGAACTGGCTCGTGATTTGATTCTGCAGGGATATCTCCAAATCGTTGGATGCCATTTCCGTTAAATTCTGTTCGGAATACTTTTTTATAAAACAACATAGCTTCTTCTGTATTTCCAGGGAAATTTAGATAGGTACATACTCTCGCTTTTGAATCGGTTTTTAGTTCAGATCTTAATTTAAATTTTGCAGCGAAGTATTCATCCAAATTACTCAAGGCCATGGTAAATCCTTCTTTAAATCCTAAGTTAATTATTTTTTCGAGTCCATCTAAATCATCAAAAATATTATTTATTTCCACTAAGGTATGTTCCCCTTTGTCGTGAAATGTTACATTCCATTGTGTTCTCGGAAAATCAGTATTTATATTTCCATCTACATCGCAAAAGGCATCCAGCCCGTTGTAATATTCGTGAGTTACAATTTTTATATAATCTGCACGACACCAATGGCATTCATTTTCTGGTGAGATCATTCCGTAAAACCAAGTTCCACCTTCTCTAAAATCCATAGATTTAGTGACTGTTTTATAAGGTTTTGGTGCCCACCATTGATCTAATATTTCTGGATTAGTCCAAGCTTCCCAAACAATTTCTTTTGGAGCTGCGAACTCTCTTTTTACGTTAATGGTTTTCGTTTCTTTCTTTACTGTGAAATCGAATTGAAGGATGTTGTTCATTTCTTTTTGCTTTTTAGGTTTAACAATATTGTATCTAGTTCATTGAATCGGTTTTCCCACATTGCTCGGAACTGAGAAAGCCATTTATCTATTTCTTTCATTTTATCAATATGTAGTTGATAGTGTATTTCTCTTCCGCTTTGAGCCGGTTTCACCAACTCACATTCAGTTAAAATCTTTAAATGTTTAGAAACTGCTTGCCTCGAACTTTCAAAATGTTCTGCTAAAGCATTTGGCGTCATCGCTTGAACTGCCAATAATGTTAATATTGCCCTTCTAGTAGGGTCGGCAATGGCCTGAAAAACATCTCTACGCATAATTTCTATTAATTTGCAACTGATTGATTGCAAATATATATGAAACTATTCAGTTGCGCAAATTTATTTTCAAATAAAATATATCTACAATCTAAATCCTACGATAAAATTTGCATAATACCCTTGCGAATTAATGTTAGGGCCATCATTTATAACTTTGTTATTTGAATCCCATTTAGTAGAGCCAAATGGGATATAATAACCTGTTCGAATTCCTAAAGTGAGGTCTTTAACTCTATTTTTTTTGAATGGAGTAGTAGATATTTGCATTCCGATATTACCTGTAAAACCTTTCGTTCTTACATACGTTTGATTTCCATAACTACTCAAAAGAGTATTAAATGATTGCGAATTAACAACGTTGTTATTTGTATTGAGGCCAAACCACGAATAAATAATACCTGCGTATGGAACTATTTGTAGGGTTGATTTTTTACTGAAATTGTATCCTAAAGAAGTACCAACGGTTGTACCTCTTAATGAATTACTAATCGAACCATTGGTTTGAGTGGAAGCATAAGTAGAATAATTAAAAATCGACACTAAATTAGTTTTTGTAAACAAGGTGTAAAATCCACCACCTCTCGAAAAATAAACATCCTCTAATTTCAGATGTCCGTTTTGCGTAAGAATAGTATTCAATTCTTTAAAACTAGGAACTTGAATTCCAATCTGCGAATGGATAGTTACGATTCGTTTGGGTGGTACTAATTTTAATTCTTCTGTTATTTTTTCCTTTTGAGTTGGATTATAAGTTAAACTGGTGGCTCCAGATGGAATGGGTGTGTCCTGAAATTTTTCTAACAGAAATAAATATTGAGCATGTAAATGATGTGGAAATAGATCTTTCTCTTTTACTGGAAACGCTTTATAATAACTATCATCAGGTAATAAAACAATTGTTGCACCTGTTCTCACATAATTGTTGCTATTATAATATAGTGGAGGCTCGTAACCTTTAATGTATTTAGGAATAATTTTAGATGTCATTTTTCCCAAGTATCTCTCATAGTTTTTTTGAGCTACTCGACTAGGTTTTTCCAACTTATTATAAATATGTTTAAGAACTAATCGTTGAGTAAATTTTTGTTTACTTATTATTTCTTTTGCATTCGCGAATGGGTTTACCGTATTAAAATCATTTAGGGTTTGAATAGACATTGGGACTTCAGGTACCCAATCTGCGGCATTTACAACGTTATATGCCCAGCCACCTTGTGTCATTGCTTCGTATTCATAAGCAAAATATAAATTACCTGGTTTAGGGCCAGCACTGCAATATGTTTTAAATCTAATATCTGCTGGTAGTTGATTGTTTTTTTGTAGATTATATAAATAAGCCGTAAGTAAATAAGCAATTCCACCTCCTTGACTATGTCCCATAATCAAGTAATCCTTAATACCCACAGAGTAGCTTTCTTTAATTTTAGGGATAATTTCTTTTGATAATACACCCATAGAAATTAACCATCCCACATGCACAGCAGCCTTGGGGTCTGATGCCAATTCATATGGAAAAATGTCTCCATTACCTAAACTAATACTTCCTTTTGCGGGTACCATTGCAGCATAGAAGTTCGCTAACCAGCTCTCCTGTTTTAAGGTAGTTCCCCTTAAACTAATTGCTGCAACATTATTATTGCTTATCCAATAATCCCATAAATTATCCAATCCTATTGGTTGCGATTGATAAACCATTTTAAAGGAACTAGGTTCTGGATATTTATTGAAATACTCTGGTGATGCAGTTGTACGAGTGGATATCAACATTAATTCTTTATACTCTGCTTTATCAAATCCAGGTTTTAAGGTTTGTGCGGTAGTGCCTAAATTTGAAATTATTAGGGCCATGAATGGGGCTATTTTTAAGAGAAAAAGAAGGTGTTTTTTCATAGTGGTAGGTTAAACACTGTAATCACTTAGAAGTAAATATGTTTTTTAAAATTCTGTGAAATATGTATATAATGGTTATTTAAATGTAACCATTTGATTCCTTTTTAAAATAGTTTTAAGGAAATATTTAGGATGAAAATGAAAAAGACATTTAGATATACCATAGGTATTATTCTATTTCTTATAGGAGTAATTGATCTAAAACCTGCAAAAGCACAAGTGAATGTTTCTGTTAATATCAATTCTCAACCTCAATGGGGTCCAGCAAATTACGATTACGTAGAATATTATTATCTACCAGAAGTAGATGTTTATTATTATGTACAAACAAGAGAGTATATTTATTTTAATAGAGGTAGGTGGGTTACAGCTTCCCATCTTCCGTCACATTATCACATCGATTTGTACAGAACATACAAAGTTGTACTAAACGAACCTCGTCCGTATATGCATCATAGCATGTATAAAGAAAAATATGGGATGTATAAACACTCTTATAATAAGCAATCACCTAATCGCGATCATATTACCAAGGGCAACAGTAATAGCTCAAAAGGGAAATCTGCACATCCTGAGAAAAGAGGAAAAGGTCGTAAAGGGAAATAGGCTTTTTATTAACCGCATCCTTGTTCTAAAACTACTTTTAAGTCAACTTTTTCCTCAACAGGTGTGTTTTTAATAAATTCCAACCATTCTTTTTCGAATTCTGCAAGTGATTGTTTATAAATAGATTCAAAAGACTGAAAACCTTCATTCCATAAGAGGTTCATTTTTTCGCTTCCATATTTTTCATATAAATATTTAAAAATACCAGCACTTTGTAGGTAAGCAATTACATCACTTTCCCTAGCTTTGTCATCAAATCTATCAACCAAATCAGTTATTTTAAATAGTTTATTTGTTAATAATAAAGAATTATTTACGGTATAAATTGGATTTGAATAATAGCATCTATTATCAGCATAAACGGCTGATCCCTCAATCAATAATCTATTGTTACAAACACCCCACTGATTTAAGGAAATGATATGAAAGATCTCATGTTTAAATTGTGGTCTACGTTTTTCGTGAAATGGGAAAAATGCCAAATCGTGCTCTGCATAGGCAACTCCCCCCTGAGCTCTTATACCAGTATAGTATTTCATTTCTTCAACAGAGCTAAAGAGTATAATATTTATACCTCTATTGTAATCGCCTTTATTTAATAGGGTAGTGGCTCTTTTTATTGAGCTATCTAATTCTTCTTTTATAAAATCTAATTTGCTTTCTGCATATGAATTTGCAGAATAGTAGATTCTGAAATTTTTATATGATACTGAGATTAATGGTATTGTATCGTTTGCAAGATATTGTTTAGCAAATTTTGTTAATGGGAAGAATACAACCTCAGTACTTTTCTTTTTAGAAATGGTTCTCTCCACTAATTTTGCATTAATTCGATCGGACTCTATTTTATTTGTTCTGATTTTTGAAATTATAACGTTCCATGACTCATCTTTTTTAACATTGTTGAGATCTGTATCGGCTAGAATTCTATCAATATCATTATAATTATATACTTCAATTATTTTTTGTAAGCACTCTACTGATTTTTTTATTTTTTTGTCTAAAGAATAACAGCATGCTGCATTATATAATAATTCCACTTTGGGGAATTCAATGCCTTTTTCAACATCTACACTATTTGCATTCAAGTACATTTGAGCTGCTTTTTTATAGGATTTTTGTTGATATAAGGAATCACCCTTATTCATAAAATCAATGCACTTATAGTAGTTAGGGAACCCAGTTTGCGAAAATACATTTGTAAAAAGTAGAAGAAGGGCGATTAAAAGTAGTCCGTATTTATTTCTCATAAATATTTATTTAAGAACATAAACGAGAATAGCATTTAAATAATATTCAGTAATTATATAGTTACAAATTATATTGAGTAGGCATAATTCTACTCAACTTATGAATTGTAGTTTAAATTAAAAGGTCCAAGCCAATATTCTACTGATTTTATTTCCTTGTTTCATTTCAATAGTACGCACTTCTTTAGCCTTCAATTTTTCTAAATGAAAATAATTTTTTTTGAGGTGTTCTTTTTTCGACACTAGTGTTGTAAACCATTTAACTTGTTTTGCAAACTCTTTGCTTTGATAAATCATATCGTTTACAAATTTCAGTTCCCCTCCAGGGCACCATAACTCACTGTTTTTTCCACCAAAATTTAATCGTGGTTTAATAATTAACTCCCCTCTAAGATTGCTTGTTTTCTTAATGTTTCCTTGCTCAGCTTCTTTTGCAGAGGTATGGAAAGGAGGGTTGCAAATAACCAAATCAAATTTCTCTTTGGTTTGAATAATACCCTTGAAAATATCCGTAGGATTTTTCTGTAATCGGATGTCTACTTTTTTATGTAGAACTGGATTTTTTTCGATGATATTTTTGGCAGACTTTACAGCAATGGACTCAATATCGGTGCCTACAAATTTCCAATCATATTCATTAACCCCGATAATTGGGTAAATGCAATTTGCTCCAACCCCAATATCTAATACTTTTAATTTCTGAGGATCTGGAAATAAATCTGCTGCATAGTGAATATAATCCGCTCTACCTGGTATAGGTGGACATAAATACCCTTGAGGGATTTCCCAATCGTTAATATTATAGTACTTCTTCAGTAATGCCTGATTTAACGCAATTACTGCAGTTGGATTAAAAAAATCAATCGTCTCTATGTCGAATTCATTTACAAATACAAATTCCCTCAAGGGTTTATGTGTTTTTATAAGGTCAATAAAATCGTATTGTGATCTATGTTTATTTCGAATATGGAAACTTGTTTTTTCTATTGTCATTTTATTTATTGTCCAGAATGTAATCCCACTAAATTCCCCTCCG
>CALRIM020000118.1:0-9755 GCA_943360385.1 Rhizobium sp. Q54
ATTCATTAGCATATCAGCATACTAGCATATCAGCATCCCGATAGCTATCGGGATAACATATTACATCGTGTATTTTCTTCCCTTATTAACCTCTTGTAAATACTTCATCAATGGTTCGAAATAAGAAACCAATGCTTTAGCATTTAAATCGTCGCCAGTTTTTTCCTTTAATACCTCTCTCCAATCTTTTGATGCACCAGGGTACATAATCGATTTCAAGAAATCGCCAACTGGTTTATTTCCCCAATAGTTTGTAGCACGAGGATCTTGTTTTAATATTTCTTTCGCAATGTGATCATGTAATTGGAATAAGATTACATAAGAAAGTGCGTAATCATAATATTGTGCAGCATCGTCGTTAATATGAGTTTTAGTAGCAGCGTCACAATACTCCTCTCCTCTATTGGTTGGAGGAACAACTCCCTGATATTCCTTTACCAGCTCCCACCAGCGTTTGTTAAACTGATCCGCTGGTAAATTATCGGTATATAATGATTTTTCAAACTCGCTCATTACTCCTGCTGCAAACGGAATAAACACTGCATAGTTCAACGCTTCTTTTAATAAATTTTGAACTTCATCAACCTTTGCGTTTTTATCAATCAATCCACGTTCTACTAAAAATGGTTTTTGCATCGCTGCTAATCCCATTAAGCTTCCCATCGCTTCATGATAAGCTCTGTTAGCCCCACCTCTCAATAATGGCGGTACATCTGCATTTGTATAAGTCATGTAATAGTAAATATGTCCTAATTCATGATTAGATGTCTCGAACCATTCAGCATTTGGTTCTACACTCATTAAACTTCTTACATCTTTATCTAAGTCCATATGCCATGCAGAAGCATGGTTATTTTTCTTGATTTTAGAATCTGCTGGTAATGGATATAAACTTGATTTTTCCCAGAAGGTAGCTGGTAAAGCTGGGTATCCAATACTTTTGTAAAACGATTCTCCTTCTTTAACAATCCACTCTGGTGATTTTGATTTTAACGCGGCATCTATATCTAATCCATCAACAGTAATCATCGAACTCCAATCTTGTGCCCATCTGTTAGGCAACCAATCTGCTGGGATATAATCTGGAACTTCTTTTGATCCGTATTTCTTTGCTAATTCATAGCGCGCATAAGTATGTAATTCACGGAATAAGGGGCGAAGTTCTTTGTTTAACTTGCGCATCATATCCATCATATCATCTGTATTCATTCCGTATTCAGATACCTGATAAGTGAAGTAATCATTATACCCAAGTGCTTTTACTGTTTCGTTTCTTAAGCGACGAAGATTAACTAAACCATCTTTCAATCCTTTACCAACCTCTTTGCTAGATTCCCAAGCTTTTCTGCGTTCGTCTAAATTACTGGATGATTTTAAAATATCGTCTAGTTGATTGGTTGAAACTACTTTTCCGTTTAACATAAAATTATAGCCAAATAATTTTTCTGTTTGTGCTGTTTCTGCTTTTATTCTTTCTTTTACTACATCGGCTACTGTTTGAGGATTGTTACCTGCAGCAAATAAAATAGTTTCTAATTGCTTTACTTGTAATGGTAACAAGTGTTTTTTGTGTTCCAAAAATTTCTTTGCACTCTCAATGTTTTCTGTACTTCCAGTGAATTTAGCATAAGCCTCACCAGTTTTTTCTGTAGCCTTTGCATTTGTACTATCGCCTTCTATAATTTCTATATTCGATTTCCATTGTGCTTCGGATGATGCAGTATATAATGCCACATATTCCTTTGTATAACTATCAATAAAAGCTTGTGCTTCTGCTTGAATTTTCGAATGATCTTCTTTACATGCTCCAAACATGGTGAGGAGTACCGTACATACTAAAAGTATTTTTTTCATATATAAAATTATTAAAGTCCTAATGTTTGTTTCATTACCATATAAATCCAAGTATTCTCATAAATCCCGCCTAATTTTGCAGAACCTGGGCCATAAGAATAAACAGGAACCATAGAACCTGTATGGTTTTTGGTTGTAAATTTTGGATCAATTACATTTTGAGTCTTATCATCTTCATTACCACTTAAAGCAAAGCCACCCGTTTCATGATCGGCAGTAACAATTACAAGTGTATTTCCATCCTTCTCAGCAAAATCAAGTGCCTTAGCAATTGCTTTATCAAAATCCATTACTTCCTGACGAATATATTCAGCATCGTTTGCATGTCCACCCCAATCTATTTGCGATCCTTCTACCATTAAAAAGAAACCAGTTTTATTTTTTGCTAATCTATTTATCGCTAATTGTGTAGCATTTGCAAGATAATTACCCCTTCCTTCTTGCATTTTTGGCATATGCTTTGGTGCAATAAGTGCTGCAAGTTTTTGGTCACCTGTATACATATATAGCTCTTCTTCCGATTGAATTACTTTGTAATTTTTCTTCATCAATTGAGGAATCAAATTCACGCTGTCTTTACGTTTTGCAAAATTATCATATCCACCACCGATAAATAAATCGATATCTGTTTTCAAAAAGTCGGCTGCAATTTCCTCATACATTTCTCTTGAAGGTTGATGTGAAATAAATGCTGCAGGTGTTGCGTGTGTAATTGCACAAGTGGCAATCAAACCAGTTGCAAATCCTTTTGCTTCGGCCATTTCTAAAATAGTAGTCATTGGCATTTTATTTACATCAACAGAAATTGCTCCATTATATGTTTTCGTACCACAAGAAAATGCAGTTGCCCCAGCAGCAGAGTCGGTAATTTTATGATCTGAAGAAGAAGTTTTACTCAATCCCAATGTTTTAAAACGCTCAAATGCCATACGCTCATTTGCCATCATCAAAGCATAACTAACCTGACTTAATCCCATTCCATCACCAATTAATAATATTACATTAACAGGTTTCTTTCCGTTGTCGGCTGGTTTTACAATTATAAAGGAACTAAAGCTAAAAAATATAGCTAGCAATAGCAGGCTAGAATAGACTCTCTTTTTCATAGTTAACATTATTTATATGATATATTTAATGCAATATACAGCAATAAATATTCTTCCTATAATGAGTAGGAAAAATTAACATAAACGATACATACTACCGGGAATAGATTTAACTAATCCACTGATTTCCAGTTGTAAAAGAGTAGATGACAATTTAGAATGCTTCCAATTTAAGTGGTTTAATATCTGATCGAAATGTACATTTGAATTCATCGAAATTAAATACTGCATCAATTCATTTTCAACCTCGTTTAGTTCGATAAACATTTTCTTTTGAAAAGATAATTGTTGCACCTCTCCCCACCTAACGTTTTGAATAAACTCCTGTGCAGAGCTTACAATTTGAGCAATATTATTTCGAATTAAATTGATGCATCCTTTACTTTGTGTATCATTTATTCTACCGGGAAAAGCAAACACATCTCTATTGTATGAATTTGCAATATCTGCTGTAATTAAAGCACCACCTTGCTCTCGAGCTTCCACAACAATTACAGCATCCGATAATCCTGCAATTATTCTATTTCGAGCTGGGAAATTTTCTCGATCGGGTTTTACACCACTG
The DNA here is from genome assembly GCA_943360385.1 of Rhizobium sp. Q54. Classification (GTDB taxonomy): domain Bacteria; phylum Bacteroidota; class Bacteroidia; order Sphingobacteriales; family Sphingobacteriaceae; genus CAJBVG01. The sequence goes on from CALRIM020000118.1 coordinate 3,526, forward strand.
TAAAATTCAGACAATAAAGCACCTTGATTAATTATTTCTAAAGCAATACCTCTATGTGAACTAGGATACATGCGATCTAGTCCATGCCCAACAACTGCTATAGTTTCCAAGCCAGCCCGTAATGCTTCCTTATGAGAATTAATATCTATTCCATAGGCTAAACCACTAACTATAATTGGATTAAACGCTCTTAAATCTTGAATAAATTCTCTGCAAATTCCCTTCCCATAATCTGTAGCTAACCGCGAACCAACCATGGCTATTACATGCCTGTTTTCTAAATTAGAATTACCTTTTGCATATAATACTATTGGCGAATCGTTACACCTTTTTAACCGAACTGGATAGTCATTATCCTGAAAAGATATCGCACGAATATGATGCTTCTCAAGAAATCGTATTTCCTGTTCAGCCCGAGCTAAGAAATTCTTTGTTTTTAATTGGTTTGATAAATGTGGGCCTACACCAGGTACTTTTTGTAAAATTCGCTCCGAACTCTTCAAAACCTCTTCTGCCGAACCTATTGATTTTATTAACTCTTTGGCCGTTACTGGACCCACCTGTGGTACCATGCTCAAAGCAATGGTATATATCATCTCCTGCTCCATCCCGAAAATTAATAGTAGAATTTTAATTCCACAACTGCATATATGCAGGATTATTTATCAGGCGGAAACTCGTATTACGTCCATAGTACAACGTCCTACGTATTTCGTATTACGTTTTTCGTATTACGTCCTTAGTCCTTAGAAAATTATTCAAATTTATATTGGCTAATTGGCACATTGGCTAATTAAATTCATAATTTATTTAACGGTTTGGCTCCCCATAGCTTTTCCCATTTTATCATACTCCTCATCATTGGGTTCCCATAGTTCAATTTTATTTCCTTCGATCTCTATTATATGAACAAATTTTCCATAATCATATATTTCAATACTATCGGTTAGGTAACCCTTTCCTTTTTCAATTCATCAACCAATTTCACTAAATCTGCTACGCGGTAATTAATCATAAAATCTTTAGTGGAAGGCTCGAAATACTTCGTTTTTCGTTAAACGGACTCCATTGTGTAAATCCTTTTTGAGTACTATCAATGTAATCTTAGTCGGTTGTTTTAATATCAATTAAATATGGCTTTAATCTTACCCCATTTTCTTTTCTGAAATTATTAGAAATTAATAATTGATAACGTTGATTGGGTTTTAATTCAGCTTCAAATGTCCAAGTTCTTCCATCTTCTCCAAATACCTTTTCAGGCATCACTTTGGGGCAATAATTTTCTCCAAGTGGACCAAAATCTATCCCTGTATTATGCTTAAGAAGTGGCTCTGAAAATGTAATTGTAATTTTAGTCAGCCCTGGTTTTACAGTCTGACTCCCATTTTCAAAAGGTGCCATACTTATAACCTTCGGCCTTTGCATTTCGTAATCATTATACAATTCTTCTAATTTTTTTGGTAAAAAATTACTTAGGTCAATAATTCGTTCAACGTCTTTCTCATTTGTAAAATCTAATTCAATTAGCTCTTTTATTGCTTTCGATTTATCTTTTGACATAGTATAATATCGTTCGCAAATTTCATATCCAATGTAATAACCTAGATCTCTTACTTTAAATTCATTTCTATTTTCTCCATATAACCAATTATAATTATTACTCATTAAAAATAAATCGGCAACAAATTTCTCAACAACACGTTTTTCATTTGCTTTCCCATATTCTATAGCCGGAGTAGTAGATTTTTTACCAGTAGCTTTACAAGATATAAACTCTGCAACACCTTCATATAAACACATGGAAAGAAGATTTTGAACAATCTCATTTTGCTGGGTATGTACGTATTCGTGAGTACATAACAAGGCAATTTCTTTTATAGGTACTTGATTCTTATAAAAGGGTTGTCGCCATGTAGGAAGTTCGTTTATGATGGTATTTTTATCTGCTAATGATAACTCACTTCCTATTAAAACTCTATTGTTTTGAATTGTTCCTCCAGTTCTAAAAGCTCCAATGGTAAAGTAAATGGTAGACTGTTTTAATTCAGGATAAAAGTTTTTTAGTTTTAATAGATCTGCATTAATCTCAGGGTATAAGTCTTTAACTTTTACGGTGTTTTGTCTAATTGAATTCCAAAAAACTGGATAATTATTAATCGCATCAATAAATTCCTTATCTGAATAATTGCGAACATCTATTATACTTTTCAAGCCTTCAGAACCCTTATCCAAATAGAATTCTTTTAAAAAAGCATATTGTTTAACACTGTCTTTTGTTGAACTAATCTTATCATATGCCACCCAGAAGTTATCAATATCTGAAGACACGAACGATTGTTTAAGCTCTTGGGCATTTGCCAACGAGGACAACCCAATACTAATTAGAAGGACATAAAAAAATTTCATATTCAAATTAACTATTATTTCTTTTTATTTATAAAATACAACATTACCACAGAAATTCCACACATTACCAAAGCACTCATTATCATACTCATTTCATTTTGTTTAATACCAATAAGTAAATCGCCAATAAACATTACCAAAAAGAAAATATAAGCAATTGTTAACATCGGTATTGATTTTTTATAAGTAGCAAAAGCGAAAATAAAACCAAGTGCAAATTGCCTTGTTCCCCACATGTAAAACAAATAGTCGACACCATTTGCAGTTAAATCAACATTTTCTAAAACAGATTGAGGCGAAAAACAAATGGAAATACTCACACCAATTTCCATGAGTGCAAAGAGTCCAGATACGATGAGTATCCAGATGGGAAGGGGTTTTGTATTTGAGTTCATAAAGTAGAGAGGTTATATTTTAATATAATATTACAAAATATATAGAAGTATAGAAAATCTGAAGTTCAGAAAATCGGAAGTTCAGAAAATCTGAAAACAATTTGTTTTAACACTTTATTGAAGCTATAATTTCAACTTTATGATCAATTATTTTTTTGAAAAAACAGACCATGATTTTCCAATAACTATAATTATTAATCCTAAAAGAAAAATGGGTATCCATAATATAAATGAAATTCCACCCATTTTTATAATTATAGGAGGTAAATTTTCGCCTTGATATGTAAAGAGTGAAATCGCAACGAGAAACATTACCAAACCTAATACCATAAATCCAATCCCGATTTTGCTGTAAATCTTCATTTCAATTAAATATTGAACGAATATGATCTGGTCCCCGAATGAAGTGTTTCGTAGAAACACGAAATTGAGGGGTTGGACCTTGGACGGAAGGCTACGAAAAAACTGGCACATGAATCACCCCTTTGGTATCGAAAAACTCTTCTTCGAAATACTCTGTAAGGGCAAATAATTGATAGGGTTTGTGGATTTCGTCGAACTCATCAGAGAGTTCAATACCTTTTAAATAAAGGATTCCATTATCTAATGTATTGATTTGCTTTTTAGAAAACTTATTGTGTACCCAAGGGTAAAAATTTATTAATCGAGTTACGGCACGAGAAACTACAAAGTCGAATTTTTCTTTTACTTCCTCTGCCCTGCAATGTGCTGCACGAACATTTTTTAATCCTAATGCTGCGGCAACTTCTTGTACCACTTTTATTTTTTTACCAATAGAATCTACCAAAAAGAAATTGGTTTCGGGAAATAATATGGCTAATGGAATTCCAGGGAATCCTCCACCTGTACCTACATCTAATACTTTGGTACCTGGTGCAAATTGAATAACTTTTGCTAAGCCTAATGAATGCAATACATGGCGCTCGTAAAAATGCTCCATGTCTTTTCTAGAAATTACATTTATTTTTTCGTTCCATTCATTATATAATGGACCAAGTGCTGCTAATTGTTGTTTTTGTGTTTCTGTGAGATCAGGAAAATACTTCAATATTAATTCCATTACATCTTTTCCTTTCCTTTTTTCATTGTGTTGAATAATAAATCTCTTGCTCTAAATAATTGTGCTTTAACCGTTCCTAATGGAAGATTTAATTCGTCGGCAATTTCTTCATAGCTACGTTCATCAAAATAACGCATTACTACTAATTGTTTATATCGTACAGGCAGCTTATCCACAATATTACGCATCAAATCTGTCTTCTGCTTTTTAATCATTTTCTCTTCTGGATCTAATCCTTCCGAAGCAATATCAATTTTACGATCCTCCCCATCAGCATTCTCATAAGTATCATCAATAGAAAAGGTTTTTAATCTTTTCTTTCTGATAAAATCTATACAATTATTGGTCGCTATTTTAAATAACCAGGTAGAAAAAGCAAAATCTGCTCTGTATTTTTCTATATTTTCAAAGGCTTTTCCAAAGGCTTCGACCGTGAGGTCGTTTGCATCTTCTTTGTTATTCACCATTTTCAAAATCATAAAATAAATAGAATCCTTGTAGCGAACCATCAATTCAGCAAAAGCCTTCTGATCGTTTGCTATTGCACGCTTTACCAGCTCTAAATCTTCAGTGGCTTTTTGAGAAAAATTAGGATTTACTTCCATCTCTTTTGTTTAGTAAATAATGCTAAAACCGACCAAATTGGAATGATAAGAAAATATAAGAAATCAAATATAAGATAAAAAGGGTATAACTCCCTAATTCCTAATTTACGCATTGCTGGGTAATAATATATACCTATTAACAGTACTCTTGCTAGTAAAAAGCCAAGCGAAATTTCCAAAGGAATTCTAAAAACAAATGATAAAGCTAAAAAAACATAGAAAAATAAGGCTGAACTAGAAATCATGCTCAAGCTATATTTATGGGATTTTTTGTACTCTTTTCCATCCCTTAAATGGCGAAATTTTTGTTTCAAATATTCACCCCAAGTATGCTTTGATGGACTCATTACAAAACTATCTGGATTCATAATCACCGATACATTATTACTTGTAGCATTTTGTTGAATGAACAAATCGTCATCTCCAGAAAGTAAATGCATATGAGCTGCAAAACCTTTTCCTTTAAAAAATAATGTCTTAGTATATGCCATGTTTCTACCAACTCCCATGTACGGATTTTTTCTCATTGCGAAGGAGATATACTGAAAAGCGGTATAAAAGGTTTCAAATCTTGAAAAAGCATTTAAAAATCCTTTCTCTTTTATATAAGGTGAATGCCCTATTACAATCTCTTTCCCTTCTGTAAAGCCTGCCTGCATTAGGTTTATCCAATTCTTAGACGCAGGCATACAATCTGCATCTGTAAACAACAAATGTTCATGTTGAGCAGCTTTTATACCTAATGTTAATGCAAATTTCTTCCCATGTTTATACTTGTCATCTTCCTCTAATTCTACCACTTTTAGGTGTTTATACCTTGTCATGAAGCCTTTCAGTACATCAGAAGAATTATCATAAGAACAATCATTAATAACAATAACCTCGTAATTTGGATAATCTTGAGTTAAAATGGAATCCAAAAATTCTTGCAAATTATTCGACTCATTTCTTGCAGCAATAATCACTGAAACTGGTAATTTTTTAGTATTCGTGGAATCTGTAAATTTGGCAAAAGAAACCGCAGAGAAATATCGTAAATGATAGTAAATCTGTATGATAAAAAACAGGGATAATAATCCTATAATGATGTTTATGTAGTTCAATTTTTCAATAAATTTAGTACTTGCTAAACTATTATAATTTATCAATTAATTCTAATCCATTTTCAATTTTTAGACCTAACTATTATTATATCTTTGTGTCGAATGAAATTTACGTTACAACATACAGATAAAGGTTCGAAAGCAAGAGCAGGGATAATAGAAACTGCACATGGAACAATAGAAACACCCATATTTATGCCAGTTGGCACTGCAGGTACTGTAAAAGGTGTGCACCAACGCGAGTTAAAAGACGATATAGAAGCACAAATCATTTTAGGCAACACCTATCACCTATTTCTTCGCCCTGGATTAGAAGTATTACAAGCTGCTGGAGGTTTACACAAATTCAATAATTGGGATCGTCCTATTTTAACAGATAGTGGTGGCTACCAAGTATATTCACTATCTGGTGTTCGCAAAATTAAAGAAGATGGGGTTACTTTTCGTTCTCATATTGATGGTTCTAAACACTTATTTACACCAGAAAATGTAATGGATATTCAGCGTGTAATAGGGGCTGATATTATTATGGCTTTTGATGAATGTACTCCTTACCCATGCGATTATCGTTATGCAAAAAGATCTATGGACATGACTCATAGATGGTTGAAAAGGTGTTGCGATCGATTTGATTCTACAG
>CALRIM020000119.1:0-9749 GCA_943360385.1 Rhizobium sp. Q54
TCATTTGAAAAATCGAATAGGCAAATAGTTCCAACAAATGTATTTGTTTTCTTTAGGGCAATTACCCAATAAATAGAATTGTTTTGTTTGATGTTTTCATTAATTATATTGATGAAGTTAATGGCATCATCAATGGTTTTACTTGCTTGTCTACCCAGATATTTGTTTATATCTGGGTTACATCGCAAAGCAAAAATATCCTCTTTATCATCCATGGATAATTCTCGAAGGATAAGTTGTTCGGTGGTTAAGGTTGGGAAAGGGTTGAAATTTGTGGATGACATTTGATTCATTTAATTAGATAAATATAACCTAGAAGTCATTTAACTTTATTTTTAATCAAATTCTTATTTATTTTATTATATCTAATTTCCAATGATACAGTGTGTCTGTTTCTCCAATTTTAATAAAATTATTCTTTTGAAGAACTTTGAAAGATGCTGTATTCGATCTGTCAGTCGAAGCAATTATAGATTTTACCATTAACTGCGTTTTAGACCATTCTATAATTCCGCTTACAATTTCTGTCATAAATCCTTTGTTTTGAAATTCATCATAAGTACCATATCCAATTTCTATTTCACCCTCAGTGTTTGGTTCTCCAACAATACATAAATCGCCTATCATTTTATTTTCAGCTTTTGAAATTGCTGTCCAAAGGGTAGAATACAAATAATTTTTTGACTTGTCTGCTACATTCGGTAAAATTGTTTGTTCAAATGCTTCCTTTAGTTCAAGTGATATTTTTCTTGATGTTACATTCAAGTTAAGTTCTTCTTCCAAAGAGTTGTCGCACTTGGTATACTTTACTAATTGATCATATGTCAATGGTTTTAAAAGCAGTCTTTCTGTTTCTATCATTTGTTTGATATTTATTTTCTATACTCTCTTACATCCGTTCTTACAATTTTAAATTCTTTCTGCAAAGAATCAGTAATTTCTGAAAGCAATGCTATATAACATTTTCCATTGGATATACCACCATTATAATTCAACTTAACAATAATATTATTTTCAGCATTTGGTGTAAAGGTAAAAACAAAATAATGATAAGGATTCCCAAAATAAGCGATAGAATCCTTGTGTTTGAACCTATCGTCTAGGTACAATTTGCATTTGGTATTATGCTCATATGACTTAGCTAAACGTTTTATAAGACCAGCAGATTTCGTTAATGTTGTATCAATATTATCTGCTGGTTTTAATTCATAAGTTGCGATATAACTTACAGAATGGCAAGCACTAAAAGATATCAATACGACTAGTAATGCAACTATTCTAATCTCTCTTGCCATTTTTATAATCTCAAAGAATCTATTTCTCACAAATCTCCTTTAACTTTTCCAATGCCTTTGGATAGTTCTCATTCATGTAATCAATAAACTCATCTGTGGTATCTAAATCAACAGTAACGGTTGTCGTACCATTGCTTTCTTCGAAGGTATAGTTCTCAAATCCGTTTGCCCATTTATCTACTTCAGGTCCATTTGTAATTTCCATATTTCCTTGCACTAATCCATAGTGACGAATGGAAATATATTGATTTGAAATATGATCAGCAATCTCCGAAACTAACCCTCCTTTTTCTCCTTTTTCATCGGTTCCTACAAATAACATTTTACTCCCTTTATCCCAAGTTCCTTCGAAACTTGATGTTGGATTAAATAAGGCAGTCCATTGTTCGTAAGATGATTTATTACTGATGCCAAGCATCATATCAAACACCTTGCTTGCAGGAGCATTGATGCTTATTTTATATTGTAATTTTTCCATAATGATAAAATTTGTATAGATGAATATATTAAATTTATTTTAATTGTTAGGCTTACTATTTCGATAAACTCTCCAACAGATTTTCTAAATTGATCATCGATGCTTTGTATCCTTCTGTGAAACCCATTTCAATCATTTTTTCCATACGTTCAAGCGATTCATTATAAATGATGATGTTTACTTTTGTTATTCCATTTTGTTCGCTGAACGTGTAATCCCAATCAGATCCTGGTAATTGAGGGTTTTCATTTTCATCAGCAAAAGCATTAAAATATTTAAAGTTGGTTTTTGGACTGATAGAAGTGTATTTCTGAATTGCCCAACGCTCCATTCCTTCTGGACTAACCATTGCATAAAATCTTCGGCCGCCCACTTTAAAATCCATCACTTTTGTTTTAGAAGTCCAGGGTTTAGGTGCCACCCACTGATCAAGGAGTTCTGCTTTTGTAAATGCATCCCAAACGAGCGAAAGGTCAGCATTAAATTCTCTTGTAATGAATACCGTTTTCGCTTCTTTGTCGACGGTAAAATCAAATAGCAAATTGTTCATGATTTTTTCTGTTTTTTAAGGGTTAATAATACATCATCGAGTTGGTTGAATTGCGTTTCCCACATTGTCCGTAATTTGGATACCCAATTGTCGAACTCTTGAATTTTTTTTGGATTAAAGTGATAATAAATTTCTCTGCCAGATTGTTCAGGTTTAATCAACTGGCATTCTTGTAATACTTTAATATGTTTTGATACGGCCTGCCTACTCATATCAAATTTCTCTGCCATGGCATTTGGTGTTAATGCTTGCATAGCGAGTAAAGTTAAAATTGCCCTACGGGTAGGGTCAGCTATGGCCTGAAATATATCTTTCTTCATTTTACAATATTAATTTACGCAACTTGTAGGTTGCAAATATATATGCAACTTTCGAGTTGCGCAAATTTATTTGAAAATATTTTGGGGAGGGGATTATCTACAAGGTAAAAATGTTCCGTCTATCAAATAAACAGAAGCTCTATATCCAATTCCATAAGCATTGTCTTCTAATGGCTCAACATTGTCTTTAAAAAATTTGATAATATCTTCTTTCTGCAGTCTTTTCATAGTAATTCTACTGCTTTTAGGAATGGGTAATTTTTATTTTTAATGAAGCTTAAATTGATCTATATAATTCAGCTCCGTCCATTTAATGAACGGATACTTCTTCAGTTCATTAAGCCAATATCTTTCTGACCCAACTGGTACTTTTATAAACATATATTTATTATCCTCGTGCTTGTCAATTAAATTCAGAGATGATACAGTGTTTAAAAAATCAAATTGATTGGCTGGAGTCATGTCAAAATAGCTACACAATACTCTAATAGTATTTTCTGGTTCGTAATAATAGCCAGACGCTTTCCAGCCTGTGCCTGTATTTATATAATTTTTCGTGTCAAGAAAGGCTAATAATGAATTTAAACTATCCGCTGGTAAGTCTACATTGTAAAAAAATCCGTGCATTGTGGCAATTTTCAGGTCAAGTACATTGAGTGTATCAAACACAGATCTAAGGTCAGCGTTACTTGTTATTCCAATAGATAAATCACCAGGAACATATTGCTCTTCGGGAATTGCTTTGTCTTTTTTACAACTAATTGTAAAGAATGCAATAAGTGCTAAAATTGATAATAACTGTTTCATTGTTCTGTATTTTTTAATTTCTAGATGCCATTTTCTTTTTTGTCTAACGTATTGAAATCGCTAAAATTACATCTGTTAAATTCACCCTTACTAAATTAAGCTGAACGATACTATCTTTCAGTTTGGCTATCTAGTGAATTATTTATCAAAATACTTCGTCCACAATATCACCAAACTAATGTTAGCTTCCTATTTTATTTTTTCTGTCCGAGTAACGTTAATAGTTGTTCATTAAATAATGGTGTTTTGGAGCCAAGTGTTGCAAAAAAACTTTTGTCAAAAGCTTCAACCGTCTTCACAGCTTGTTTTATAATTTTCTTTCCCTTTTCTGTTAATTCAACTGTCTTGGCTCTAGTGTCTGTCGAATGCTCTTTTCTTTGCAAAAGCCCTTTTGTCTGCAATGTTCTTAAAACAGTTGAAGTTGTCATGGGATCAATTTTTGTATGTGCCGACAATAATATTTGAGTTACATCTTCTTTATGCAATGTCAACCAATAAATACTTGCCATCAATACAAATTGCGAATGTGTCAAGTCCAACGGTTCTAATGCTTTTTTTATTTCTCGTTGCCAAAGATTTGTAACTTGCCACAACAAAAAACCTGAACTTTCTTCTGCCTTTTCTACACTAAACGTATTGTCTTTGGATTTCATAATTTCTTTGCAGTTTTAATTTGTTGTTGCATATCTTCTGGTAAAGCGTCTACAATTTTCTGTGCTACAATCTTTCTCCAAAGAAAACCCAAGAGCCCCTCTACTTTCATTGTTGTAGTGAGTTTCAATCCGTTTGGTGTTTCTTCAAATGTGTGTTCGCCATACATTTTTGCGAAAGGGAATTTTGTAAAATCAGTAAAACTTTTGTTTTCTGTTGCTTCTACTATTCCAATTTTAAGTTTTGGCCCACCTTTCGGTTGAAACATAAAATAATTACCTTTTTCAAACTTGCCTTCCAATTTTGCAAATTCAACACCTTTGTCCCAAGCATGCCAATTATTTACGTCAGCAAAAAGCTTCCACATTTGTTCCTTTGTAACTTCTTTTGTAACAATTGAATGAGATTTTGTCCACATATTTTTCTTGAATTTAATGAATAACTAATTAATAAGTGCAAATATAATATGTGTACTTATAATATGCAAGTTTTTTATCTGGACAAGTTTCAATTAGTTGAATATTAGCATTTTACAGCATTGCAAATACGAGCTTTTCACCACAAATGTTTTTTCCGGATAGCCCTCCTATTGCAAATATGCAGTAAGGGGTAGTTGTTATTTCAGTTATCTGCAAGATCTTGAATACACTGTTCTCTTATTTTCCAAATATCGTTTAGTGTCATTTTTATTTGGTCATTTTTGGCAAGCCAAATTGTCAAATAATTTTTGTGATAGTTTACTTTATGGTCAGTGATTTGGTCTGGAGAAATTTCTATTTCTTCAAGTATGTAATCAATAAAGTCAGTTGGGTTTGAGTTCGCTTTTGTATAATCAAAAATAAGGTCGTTGTGCTTTAAATAGCAATGAGCTTCAGGAATATATTCAAGTTTATTACGTTTAAGTGTTGTTGAAATTTCTGGAGTATTTTTCTCATTCATTTTAAATAATCCAACTATCAACCGTAAATCGGTGAAATTATTTTCATCCGCCAATTGTTTAAGTATGGCATGTTTTGTACTACAAGTTCCGCAATTGTTCGTGAATAAGGTCGTTAAGTCATTTTTATTTGAATTACGTCCGTAGGGTAAGTTTCGAATAAAATTTGCTGCCTGTTTAAAGGTTGAAATATTATGTTTAAGAAACTCTTCGGAGATTTTCCCTCTAGGTTTTATTTCGAAGTTAAAATCTGTATGTGTTGCTTTTTGAATGTTTAGCTTGCTGTATAATTCGTTGTCTGTATAGTTTAAATAAAATGAGGTTACATTATATTCTTGAAGTTTTTCATTATTAATTCCGATAAAATCGATGTTGATATTCTTTGAAGTTTCATAATCCCAAAGACCGTCGCCGAAAGAAATAATTTGCTCATAGGTATTATTAGAGTAAAATATTTTCGCTGTTTCAATCGCTTTTAAAACTAACTCATCTCTCGAAAATATTTGATTTGCCGAAATGATTAACCTCTCTGGTAAGGAAATGCCGACTTGTTCAAGCTTGAATTTAGCGGGATTGAATAGTGAGCCTGTTGCGAAAACAATATCAAAGTCGGAATTGTATTTTAATGCAGATAAGATTTTTTTTGCACCTTCAATTTCTTTAAGCGGATTTTGAATGATCGCTTCTGAGATAAGTTCATATAACAAGTCTTCAAAGCGTTCTAGGTCTTTATCCGTTAAAGGCTTTTTAAATTGAGCTTCGAATATTGTTTTAAAAATATAACTATCGGTGTGGTGTTTGTAGGAAGACCAATTAGTGTCGAAGTCAAATAATCCAAAGTTGTTAAGAGCATTTACAAAAGCAGACTGATGAATTTTAACACTGTCAGTTAAAGTCCCATCAATGTCGAAAATGGCAAGTTTGTTTTTTGTCTTGTTCAAAATTTTCTTTTTAGGTTAAATATCCCTACAATTTATGTTAATGTTTTGTGCATTTGATAAGTTGGAGAGTGTTACATTTGTTATTCGTTAATTCTATTTACAACCGCAATAGCCATTCCATCATATTCTTTCACACCAACAGAATGCAAAATTGTCGCAGTAACTTTTTTATTTTCGCTCAACATTTTATTGAACCGTTGCACACCTTGTACTTTTTCGTCTGTACTGTTTTCATCAAGAACTTTCCCTTCCCTAATTACATTGTCACAAATAATAATTGTTCCTGGTCTTGATAATTGCAAAGCATACTCAAAATATTCAGTGTAGGGAGGTTTATCTGCGTCTATAAATATCATGTCAAATGGCCCATGATTCTCTTCTATAATTTCATGCAAAATATCCAAAGCTTTTCCAACTCTCAAATCAACTTTTGGCGAAAGCCCAGCATTGTCAATATTTTTTTGTGCAACGTCCCCGTGATGTTTGTCAACCTCAATGGTTATGATTTTACCGTTGTCTGGTAAAACCCTAGCAAGCCATATAGTGCTATACCCTCCCAACGTTCCTAATTCTAAAACTCGTTTTGCGTTGCAAGTAATCATCATAACTTGTAAAAACTTTCCTTGGTTTGGAGAAATGCTATGTTGTGGCAGTCCTTCGTTATCAAGTGATTTTATTGTCTCAATCAAAACCGAATCTTCTGGAGCCAGTAAACCACTTATGTATTCATCAACCTGAGAAAATATTTTTGTGTCCATTGTAAGTTCTGTTATATCGTTTTTAGTCTAAGGGATTCTGTTAACGTTCTGTGGCTTTTCAATTGGCGTGTTAACGGAAGTAAATTTTAATGTGTTATTGTTATACATGAATATAACGCAAAGAGTCCAAATGAAATTATGATTAAACCTGAAAGTCTATTTATCCAAATTAATCTGTCGGGTGTAATTTTAGATTGAAAAAAACTAACGATAGAACTTAATATTAACCACCATAACGCAGAACCAATAAATATACCAAGTACAAGAGTCATGGATGATGAATAGTCTGTCTTTGTTGTACCTAAGCCAAGTCCAGCAAATATGGCTAAGAATGACAATATGGTAGTGGGATTAGTAACCGTTAAGAAAAAAGTTGAAATAAAATTACTGAAAAGCCCTTTGCTGTCGACATTTGCAGCTTTAGATGCTGGTTTAGTTACAAAGGATTTTACACCTAAATAAAGTAAAAATAACCCACCAATTAATTTTATCCAAAATTCTTGTGCTAAAAGAAACGAGGAAATTGCTGTGAGTCCAAAGGCTGCGATGATGCCGTAAACGGTGTCTGCCATTGCCGCTCCCATCCCGGTAACAAAACCTGATGTCCGTCCTTCAGAAAGTGTACGTTTTATGGTTAGTACACCAATTGGCCCAACTGGAGCTGCTATCGAAAAGCCAATGAGTAATCCTTTAAGTAAATAGTCTGGGGTCATATTATTTTAGTGCAATCATTTCGTGCTTTAAGTAGTGCCGAATTGATAAGCACAATGAATCTATTTTTCTTTTATTCGCGATTGAATCCAACTTTTAATTTCCTCAAATCTCATATCACCTTTACTTGCAGAAATTACCATTTGATATTTATCATCTTGATCTTCATTCAATTCACAACCATTATCAATTAATAGGAGCCTCATTAAAACATAAGCTGTTCTTTTGTTCCCATCAACAAAAGGGTGATTGATTAAAATACTTTCTAAAATTGCAGCGGCCTTTTCAATTGCTGTTTGATACAAATCTTGATTTTCGAAAGTTGCATATGGCCTATTGATAGCAGATTCAAGTAAGCCACTATCTCTAATACCTTTACTACCTCCAAACTTATCTATTAGAATATTGTGGATATTAAGAACATCTTTCAATTCAATCATTTAGCAAGTCTTTCAAGTAGTTCTTTGTCTTCAGATAGAATTTTACGAAGATTGTTTGTTAGCTTAACTTTACTATCAGGTTGTTCTTGAAGCTCTTTTAAAAAGTCAAGAACATCTTCTAAAATGTTTTCAGGAACATTATTAATAACTCTCTGAATTTCTATTTTTAATTCTGCCTTTGTCATACTCAAATATAATAAAATGAATTTAAATAGTATTGTTTTAACATGTGGCAACCTCATATGTGCCTTGGATAAGGAAGGAAATAGGAAACTATTACCTGGTCGAACCATTCTTTGTCACTTCTTTATTTATTTGTTCCCTAAGATATTTATTCAAGTCCGATTTTTTCACGCCTAAGCAAGTTTGAATAGATAAGTAATATTCATCGTCTGTGGAACCTGCATTTAAAAATTGCCTAAGTAAATTCCAGCCTCCTTTTTCATATACAAGTTTGACTATAAAACCTCCAATCGCGTATCTATAATCGGTGTACTCATCGAGCGTACGTAAAGTTAGCATATTACCTAGGTCCACATTTTTATGTGAATTCAAATAGTTGTTTACTTTGGATAAATGCCAAGATAAATTTTGTCCACGACTACCACCAAAATAGGTCGCAGTCCCTTCGCCTGCCCATAAGTGGCCCTTGAAGTTATTCCCCATTAATATATGTATGGGTTCATGAAAATAACTTTCTCCCATTCCACCACAAAATGCACTGTAATCCCCTGCTTTTCCTGTTGGTTTAACTTCCCCTCCCATTCCAAGGTAATAGTCAATTCCTTTTAATTGTTGAAGTTCATCAAAATCATCTGCTAAATAATAGTCGTATTCCATTGCTGGAATTTTTAGATTTTTACAAAAGTCGTCAGAAAAAGTATTCAGTTTTTTTGCTTTTACGCTGTCGAAGGGATGATATAAAGGATAATAAAATGTAACAAGTCCAATTTTCTTTTTATTCCACTTCTCTCGGCTATAATTTAAATAATTAGAAAGTTTATATTCATTATTTTCCTTTTTTGCAATAAAGTTTGCTATTGCTAAAACATAAGGTTGACCCTCTTGATCACATGATGAAAACATTGCTTTGATTACAAAAATTCCTTTTTGCGATTTTATACTTAATACATGAATTGGAAAACCCATGTATAAAGAAGGTTGGAATTCACCATAAAGTATATCGAAATGACCTTTGCTATTTTTATCACTTTCACTCCAAAACGGATTATTATAAATACTATCTGGGCGAGCATGAATATAGTTCTCGAATACTTTTTGAACCTGCTTCACTTCAACATTGGAAGTATCGACTACATTATTATAGGTAATTTTTTGTCCAAATGTGGTTGAGCAAATACAGATTGAAATAACAACCAGGAGCGTTTTATAGGTCATGTTTATTTTATAATGTTCTGTTGTCATAGTATGACCAATAAGGGTTTCCCGCTTACGGAAATGATAGATTAAGGTAAATAAAATTTCTATTAAACGCTTATTTAAAATACAAACTCAAATAAATTAAACTCCAAGCTCTTCATTTTTGCACTCTGATATTAGTGATTCGGCTTAGTATTTTAGAATTTCTGGAGACACTAAAACATAGTCGTATTTTTCTATAATCTTATAAGTATCCTGCGTTATTGAATTATCATATCTCATTCTAAGTCTCAACGTTCTTAAATCTACTAACACCCACTTTTCTTTGTCGTATAATTTTGAAAATACTTTTGGGTTTTGATTGTTTATTTCTTCTAAATCATCTGTTATTACATTGTTCTCTTCGGTGTATCTAACCATTAAATAAACGTTGGAAAAATTCGTTTTATTTCTCTGTGCCAGCTCGTAAACAGCATTCCCA
>CALRIM020000120.1:0-9592 GCA_943360385.1 Rhizobium sp. Q54
AATTTTCTAATACATTTTCCATTTTTTTGTTATTAAGTATGGGTCAAAAGTAATAGATTCATTCTAAATAAGCAAACAAGTACTTAAATACTTTTTTTAATTCAACAAATATGATGTTTAAATGACAATTTCAGAAGGTCAGAAGGTCAGAAAATCGGAAAGTCAGAAGATCAGAAAGTCAGAAGCAATAAATTCGAGACTACTTACTCATTAGCACCCAAGCACGCTAATATATTAGCATAACCTGTCCCGATTTAACGGGATCAGCATACTAGCATATTAGCATACTAGCATATTATTTCTTCTCTTCCTTGAACAACTCATCTTCCTTAACCACTTTTACAGCAGTTCCGTTTTTGAGTTTCTTAGATATAGATAAATATGGAGCTACTACCACTTCTTGTCCTTCGGTTAGGCCAGAAAGGATTTGTATATACTGATCGTCTTGAATACCTGTTTTAACTAATTGCATTCTTACTTTTCCATTTTCTACTACAAAAACGTATTCAAATAAATCGTTTGATTTTTCAGTTTGTTTTTTGTCTTTCGAAGATTCAGATTTATCGTCTTTCTTAGCGGCTGCTTTCATTACAGGCGATTCATTTAAACTGGTTGTATCTTCGCGAGTAGTAACAGCTTGTATTGGAATTGTAAGTATACTGTTTATTTTTTCTGTTTGAATATCTACCGTTGCCGACAATCCTGGGCGGAAAGGAGATGGCAAACTTTTATCTTTAGAAACCAAGTCGGCATACGACTCTGGCAATACTCTAATTTTAACAGTGAAGTTTGTTACTTGATCTGCACTACTACCTACAACACTAGCAGAGTTTGCAATTTCGGTAACTACACCTTTAAATTTTTTATCAATAAATGCATCCACTTCAATAGTAGCAGTGTCTCCTAAACTCAAACGATTAATATCATTTTCATTTACATCAACATTTACTTCCATACTATTTAGGTTTGCAATGCGTAGCATTTCAGTACCCGACATTTGTGATGTTCCCACAACACGCTCACCCAACTCTACATTTAATTTAGAAACGGTTCCATCTACAGGAGCAAAAATGGTGGTCTTAACCAAATTATCTTGAGCTTCCTTTAAAGAGGCTTCAGCGCTTTTCACGTTAAAACGTGCAGCTTCAACCTCAGCCTTAGAAACCATGTAATTACTTTTTATTTGTTCGAAATCTGCATCCGAAATCACTTTATCGTTATGCAATTTCGTATTGCGTTTAAATGCTTGTTCAGATTGAATAAAACGAGCTTCTGCATTTGATAAATTTGCTTTGCTATTATTCAATGCTGCAGTTGCTCTATCGCGATATGACTCATACACATCTGGTCTAATTTTAACCATCAACTGACCCTTCTTAACCTTATCTCCTTCTTTAACATATAAACCAATAATCTCACCCGAAACATCTGGGGAAATTTTAACTTCAATTTCTGGTTGAATTTTCCCAGAAGCAGAAACAGTTTCAATAATATTTCTTTTCTCTACTTTTTCAATAGCCACTTCCTCCGATTTGGCGCCACCAAACCATCCTTTTTTCTTCCCAATAACAAGTACTATTAACAGTACTACTACAACTATTGATAAATAAACAATTAAATTCTTTTTCTTCTTTAACATGATGATTGGATAATTAGCTCGAATTTATTAAAAAGTAAGTGGTTTACCATTATAAAAATCAAGAAGTTTAGCTTTTAGTATTAATTCGTATTTGGATTGAATTAAATCTGCTTCCGATTTTGCCACATTGTTTTTAGACAAACCATAATCTACAGAGTTCAACAAGCCCACATCGAAACGTTGCTGACTGTATTTAAAGGCTTCTTTTAATGATTGATTGCTTCTTTGAGTTGATTCATACTTCATTTTAGCCGCTCTTAAATCGGCAATAGCTTGTTGTATGTTTTTACTCAACGTTAATTTTGCTTGTTGACGATTAATTTCTGCAGTGGTTAAAGCTATAGTTGCTCTCTTAACATTATTACGAGCGCTAAATCCATTGAAAATTGGAACCGAAAGTTGAAAAGAAACATATTTAGAAAAATTGTTCTTCAATTGATTATTAAATGAAAGCGGATTTACATCGGCATAATCTGACCCTAAGCCGGCACCTAGATTCAGTTTTGGATACAAACCGCCCTTTGCTGCGGCCAAATTAAACTTTGCAGCATTATATTTATACTCTAAAATTCTAATATCGGGCAAGGTAGACTCTGCAGTTGAATAAACATCTTTTAAATTCGAAAATGTATTTGCAGTTAAATACTGGTCTACATTTTCTGGGCGAACTACTTCTAACCCTTCTCCTGGATCTCTGTCTAATAATTGAATTAAATCTAATCGTGCAATATCTAAGTTGTTCTGAGCAGTTGTAACATTTAACTCATCAGTTGCCACTTGCGATTTTATATTTAAAACATCACCTTGAGTTGCATTCCCTACTGCTGCATTTTTTTCTGATCTGTCTAATTGAGATTTAGTAACTTCTAATTGCTCCTTCGCAACACGTAATAAATCCTGAGTATACAACACATTCATGTAAGCATTAATTACGTACAAAGCAATATCATTTCTGTTTTTCTCTAACGATAATTTTTCAGCTTCTAACGATTCTTTATCACTTTTAAAATTATTCATTTTAGCAAAACCATTAAATACAGTAACATTAGAACTTCCATTTAAATTCAATGAACCCACATTCTGAGATACGTAAGTATTTGTTAATGGATTAATTGCTCTACCAAACGAATTTGACTGGGATGCGGATGCATTTAAATTTGGATACATATCAAAACGCGAATCCAATTTATTGATCTCCGCTAAATCAACATTAATTTTGGATAACTTAATGTTCAAATTGTTTTCCATTGCATAACTAACACATTTGTCCAATGTCCATACCTGTGCATTTACACCTGTGTATGTAATTAGCGTAATTGCTAAAGAGAATAATAATCTCATATTTTAATAAATTTATTAATTAAATTAATTACCCGATACCAGTTACCCGATACCTGATACTACTTTGGTAAAAATATGTTAAATTCGCTATCAGTAAACAATGAAACAGCGTTGTTACGTAAAAATTTCTTTATACATCTATGTACTTTACCAAAAACCCTAAGTTACTAAAGAAAATGTATCCCTCATTGGTTTGGGATTTACCAACCACTTCTAAGACCATTTTTTTAAGTTTCGACGACGGACCAATACCCGAAGTTACTCCATTTGTGCTAGATATTTTATCAAGATATAACGCTAAAGCAACTTTTTTTTGTATAGGAGATAATGTTCGTAAATATCCTGAAATTTTCAACCTTGTAAAAGCAGCTGGGCATTCCATTGGCAACCATACTTTTAATCATTTAAATGGCTGGAAAACAAGTACTGAGGAATATTTAAACAATATTGAGCTTTGCAATAAATATACAAATATGGGATTGTTTCGTCCGCCTTATGGAAGAATACTACCCTCACAAATTAAAGCAATCAAAAAAAAATACTCCTCTTGTAAGATTATTATGTGGGATATTTTAAGTGGCGACTTTGATTTGAGAATTGATGCTGAGAAATGCTTTCAAAATGCAACGCAATCAACCGAATCTGGCTCAATAGTTGTTTTTCATGATAGCCTAAAGGCTTGGCCCCGTTTAAAAGATGCCTTACCAAGGGCAATGGAATTTTGGGCTGAGGAAGGGTATTCTTTTGAATCAATACCACTTAAGAATTAGTCCTGATACCAATACCTAAGGGGATTGGATTAGTAAGTTACTACGTTATTCAATAATATGACTTTGATCTATTTAAGCGATGGATTTTGAAAATTGGATTATTGTTTATAACTTAAATTAACATTTTAAATTTTTATTCGTGAAAAAAACATTTCTATACCTACTACTTTTTGTATCCATAACCGCTTGTAAAAAAGAGAAGAATCCAGATGCAATTACTGTTAATTATCAAGTTGGAGATAAGTTCACTTATTTGCTAGAAGGATCTTATTTTTTTAACGATACCACTGCGCTTAATAACGATTCTGTTTCTGTTCAAAACGACACTCTTATTATGGAGGTTTTAAAAGATACCATCATCAACGGATCTAGTTGTTTAATTATTAATTACAAAGGTTGGATTGGTTTTGATAATACAATTATTGTTCAACAGAAATCTGATGGTGTTTACCAAATTGGAGCTATTAATATCGATAATGAAAATGACCCCTTTGTTCAAATTTACAATACTCCAGAGTTGTTGTTTCCAATTAATATGAAAGTTGGCATGCATTGGGGCAATACCCCTAATGATAATGATAGAAGAAATGAAGTTATTGAGAATGCAACCGTAAGTACGAGTGCAGGTGAATTCGATTGTGTAGTAATTAGAGCAAACTCCTTTCCTGGAGAATTCCTATATAATGAGAATGATTCTTATGTAGAGTATATTTCAAATAGGGGTTTAGTAAAATTAGAATTCACCAGTTCTGATTGGATAAGTAATGATGAAAAGAAAGGATTTCAATCTTCGTCATTAAAAATGTACCGTATAAAGTAGAAAGGAAGTAGTGAGTAGTGAGTTAGAATGCTAGACATTTGGATTACTGGACTACTGGATTAACTTATCTTAATAATAAATGAGATTAATTTCACTTCTCTTTCTGTTTTCAGTACTTCTATTTGCATGTTCAAAAGACAATTCAGAAATTACTTCTAGCATCAAATTAAATTATGCTATTGGAGATCATTCAAAATACGAATATTATATAATATATCATTTTGATGATACTACGATAAACAATAGGGACACAACCTATTTGTTCATTGATACTACTGAAGTGATTTTTGAAAAAGACACCATAATTAATTCTAAAAAATGTTTAGTCCAATTACAAAAATCATCTAATCAAAGTGACTCGAAGGATTATCTTGAAATTACAGATTCTAGCTACAATTATTTCGCCTATTTATTTAATCAAAAAAATGAAGTAATTCTAAATGAAAAACCCGCTGTAGCATATAAGAAACTTTTAAAAATAGGTACATTTTGGGAATCTAATAATGGCATTCCAAACAGTTTAGTGGTGAAGGACCTTTCCAGCATTAGTATTCATAACAGGAATTATTTTTGCGCAAAAATTGAGTTTGGACTTCCTAATACATCAAGCAATAATTTCATAAAAAACTACATAGAATATGTTGATGAAAAGGGAATGGTTTTCTCTAAACATGATATTGAAAAACAAGAGGTCATATTTATGGATAAAACTGCTGGATATATTAATGGGGAGTATAGAATTACAAGAATAGAATAAGTTCCCATTAATGTGGTAATCCCAACTATACCAATTTAGCTAAATAGTTACAAAAGCTTCCGATTTTGTGCGAAAATTTCATAAATTCGCGCATCTTTAACTTGTTAACACACAAAAAAATGGCTTTTGATATCGATATGATTAAAAAGGTTTACGACAACCTTGACGCCAAAGTGAGTGCAGCTCGAACTGTCGTGAATAAACCCCTTACTTTAACAGAGAAAATCCTTTACTCCCACCTTTGGGATGGAACGGCAACCACGGCGTTCGAAAGAGGAAAATCATACGTAGACTTTGCTCCAGATCGCGTTGCGATGCAAGATGCAACAGCTCAAATGGCCTTATTGCAATTTATGCAAGCTGGTCGCCCTCAAGTGGCAGTGCCTTCTACAGTGCATTGCGACCATTTAATTCAAGCAAAAGAAGGAGCTAACAAAGATTTAGCGACAGCAAATACACAAAACAAGGAAGTTTACGATTTCCTTTCATCAGTATCTAACAAATACGGATTAGGGTTTTGGAAACCAGGAGCAGGAATCATTCACCAAGTGGTATTAGAGAACTATGCATTCCCAGGTGGAATGATGATTGGTACAGACTCTCATACAGTAAACGCAGGTGGATTAGGTATGGTAGCGATAGGTGTTGGTGGTGCAGATGCTTGTGATGTTATGGCTGGATTAGCGTGGGAATTAAAGTTCCCAAAACTAATTGGGGTGAAATTAACAGGTAAACTTTCGGGTTGGACATCGGCAAAAGACGTTATTTTAAAAGTTGCTGGAATTCTAACCGTAAAAGGTGGAACGGGTGCAATTGTAGAATATTTTGGAGAAGGTGCTAACTCACTTTCATGTACAGGTAAAGGAACCATATGTAACATGGGTGCCGAAATTGGAGCAACTACTTCTATTTTCGGATACGATGCAAAAATGGCCGATTACTTAAGAGGTACAGACCGTGCTGATGTGGCTTCGTTGGCAGATGCTGTTGCTCATCACTTAACTGGGGATGCAGAAGTTTATGCAAATCCAGAATTATACTTCGATCAAGTAATTGAACTAAATTTATCAGAATTAGAACCACATATCAACGGACCTTTTACTCCAGATTTGGCTTGGCCATTATCTAAATTTGCAGAGGCTGTAAGAACAAGCGGTTGGCCTGCAAAATTAGAAGTTGGTTTAATTGGATCGTGTACTAACTCTTCTTACGAAGACATTACTCGTGCTGCTTCTATTGCTCAACAAGCAATTGATAAGGGCTTAACAGCAAAAGCAGAATACACTATCACTCCTGGTTCTGAACAAGTTCGTTATACAGTAGATCGTGATGGATATTTGAAAATATTCGAAAACATGGGTGGTGTGGTATTAGCAAACGCATGCGGTCCATGTATTGGTCAATGGGCTCGTCATGGTGCCGAAAAACAAGAGAAAAATTCTATCATCACTTCTTTCAACAGAAACTTTGCAAAACGTGCTGATGGAAATCCTAATACACATTCCTTTGTTGCTTCACCAGAAATTGTAACGGCATTTGCTATTGCAGGTGACTTAACTTTTAACCCAATTACAGATACACTTACCAATAAAAATGGTGAGCAAGTAAAATTGGACGAACCAAAAGGAATTGAATTACCCATAAAAGGATTCGCTGTAGAAGATGCAGGATTCCAAGCACCAGCAGAAGATGGTTCGGCAGTGCAAGTGTTGGTTTCAGAAACTTCTGATCGTTTGCAATTATTAGCTCCGTTTAAAGCATGGGAAGGAACAGATATTAAAGGCTTGAAATTATTAATAAAAGCAAAAGGTAAATGTACAACCGACCACATTTCTATGGCTGGTCCATGGTTGAAATTCCGTGGTCACTTAGATAATATTTCTAACAATATGCTAATTGGCGCAATCAATTTCTTCAATGATAAACCAGATACTGTAAAAAATCAATTAACAGGAGAATATGGTGCTGTGCCTGCTACACAACGTGCATATAAGGCTGCAGGAATTGGATCTATCGTGGTGGGCGACGAAAACTATGGAGAAGGTTCTTCAAGAGAACATGCTGCAATGGAACCTCGCCATTTAGGTGTACGCGCCATTCTTGTAAAATCTTTTGCTCGTATCCACGAAACTAATTTAAAGAAACAAGGTATGCTTGCATTAACATTTGCAAACAATGCCGATTACGATAAAATTAAAGAAGACGACCAAATTGATATTGTTGGATTAACTACCTTTTCTCCAGGAACATCATTAACAGTTGTGTTAAACCATAACGATGGCACTAAAGATGAAATCAGTGTAAACCACACTTACAATCACCAACAAATTGAGTGGTTTAAGGCTGGAGGAGCGTTGAATATTATTCGTGCATCTGTAAAATAAAGTGTAGCGGGTATCGTGTATCGTGTATCTGGAAAAACTTTCTCGATACCCGATACTTGATACCCGATACTCATATTTCCAAAATGAAAATAGCACTAATCTCAATAAGCAAAACCACCGAAAAATATCTACAAGAAGGTATTGCTATTTACGAGAATAGGCTACAACACTATTGCAAATTTCAGCGAATAGAAATTCCAGATTTAAAGAATAGCAAAAACTTAAGCTTCGAACAACAGAAACAAAAAGAAGCTGAATTACTACTTGCCAAAATTTCGAATACCGATTATGTAATCCTTTTAGATGAGAATGGAAAAGAATTTTCATCACTCCAATTTAGTAAGGAAATTAACAAGTGGCAAAACCAAAGCATTACAAGTGTTGTGTTTTTAATTGGTGGCCCCTATGGATTCGATCAAAGTGTTTATGATCGAGCTAATCTCAAAATTTCATTATCAAAATTAACCTTCTCCCATCAAATGGTCCGCTTATTTTTCGTTGAGCAATTGTACAGGGCCTATACTATTTTAAAAGGTGAGCCATACCATCACCAATAATATTACCTATAAAATAGCTTCATATACCTCTATTTATTGATTTTAGACTTCTATACCGTATTTTTATAAATATGTCACAAAAGCGACTTAATATATTTTATCATATTATAGGAATAATAATATTTCTATCTATTCCAATTTTATTTTCTCCGGATTTTTCTACCAATCTACATTTTATAACAGCTCGTGGATTTCAGGAAGATTTTATTTTTCATTTCTTACTATTAATTTTCTTCTATGTAAATTATATATACTTAATTCCGCTTTACTATTTCAACAAAAAATATTTTCTATATATAATTCTCCTTGTTGCAATATTTATGCTGCTTTTCTTTGTACCAAAAATAATGTTGCATTTTAATGGAGAATTCGACAGAGGTCCACGTCCTGAATTCAGACAAGATATGCCCAGAATGGAGTTCAATAATTCTGAAAGAGACTTTAGAATGAGACCTCCAGGGCCAAGAATATTTTTGGTTTTTAACGAATTAAAAAGAGTATTCCAATATATTTTAATCATTCTTCTGGGTGTAGTCCTTCAAATAAACAGGCGATTAAAAAAGGCAGAGAGTGATAAAATAACAACGGAACTTGCCTATTTAAAATCACAAATAAACCCTCATTTTCTTTTTAACACACTCAATAGTATTTATTCGCTAGCAATTATTGGCTCTACAAATACAGCAAATGCAGTTGTTAAATTATCAAGTATGATGCGGTATGTACTAAATGATGCCAGTAAAGATTGGGTAAGTTTAGATGAAGAAATAAATTACATTAGTAATTACATCGAACTTCAAAAAATTAGATTCGAAAATGCTGTAAGTATTGAATTTACGATAGTTGGCGATACCGATGGAAAAATTGTTGCTCCACTTCTTCTAATTCCATTTATAGAAAATGCATTTAAATATGGAGTAAATGCTGAACAAAATTCAGCCATCAAAATAAATATAGATATAAAAAAAACAATGATGCATGTTTGCATTAGTAACACAAAAGTAGATTATACCGAAAGTACTTACGATTCTCACGGCATCGGAATAGAAAATACTCGTAGCAGATTAAATCTATTGTACCCTAACAAACATATCTTAGCAATAGAAGATACTCATAATTCATATACTGTTTCTCTAATCCTTCATTTTGTATGATAAAAGCAATTGCTATTGACGATGAATTACCGGCTTTGAAAATAATAGAGAAATTTTGCAAGGACTCTGAAAAAATCGAACTCGTAAAATTATTTAATAAACCCACCGAAGCTAGAGACTATTTAAAAGCGAATAGGGTTGAATTAATTTTTTTAGATGTAAACATGCCG
>CALRIM020000121.1:0-9522 GCA_943360385.1 Rhizobium sp. Q54
TCACTGGAGGTAAATTTAAGTTTACTTATTTGAATGCTAATTATGGTAAACTTCAATTAGAATTAGAACGTAATTGTGATGGAGGTGGTGCAACATTTGAAACCAGTGTTGTGGTTGGAATATATTCTGAAGCAAATAATTCGAAAGTAGGTAGTTTAACTTTAAATAGAGATACTATTATAAAAGCTCCCATTATTACTGACTGCAATGGAGTAGTTAAGTGTTTTGAGCAAGCCAATTATTCAATTCAATTCAATATTTTCCAATTAGATTTTAATTATTACGATTCTATAGGTTATTATTTTTATTGGGAGCGTTGCTGCTTAGCAAATGGAATTGTAAATATTGAAAATTCTGCAACAACGCCAATGGGAATTTTACTTAATATCCCCAAGTTTACAATTTCCGAGACCAATAAAACCCAACTCGTAAATAGTAGTCCATATTTTCCATTTACATTCAATCCAACTGTATGTATAAATAAAGAATTAATATACAACATGGCGTTTATAGATCCAGATGGTGATTCTTTAGTATATGAAGTGAATACACCAAATGCTGGTGGATATACCTCAACAGGTAATCCAGGACAAAATAATGGCCCAAAACCCTATGATACTGTGCAATGGTCAGTTGGTTATAATATCAATAATATAATCAACTCAAATCCACCCTTAGAATTGAACAAAAACACAGGTATTTTAAAAATTAAGCCAACTCAATTTGGTAAATTTTTAATTTCATTCGCAATACATGAATATAGGAATGGTTTAAAAATTGGTACTGTATATTATGGGACTAATTTATTTGTAATAAATTGTGTTGAAGCAATAATAATGCAACCAAAAGATCAATATTCAGTAAACTATTCACCTGTAACATTTCGAGTAAAACCGTATGTTCCATTAGTTAATTATCAATGGCAATTAAAAGTTGATTCTTCCTTTAATAATATCCCTGCCTCAAATTCAGACACTTTGTTAGTAGATAATATTACTGATTCAATGAACAATTATATTTATAGATGTGTAATAAAAAATGGTAATTGTGTTGTTCCTTCTGATGAAGCAATTTTACATGTATTAAAATCAGGAGTAGATAATAAAAATTCAATCAAAATAAACCTATACCCCAACCCATCCAACCACCAAGTAACTGTTAAGGGAATAGAAAATCCTCAAAAAATTTCGGTATATTCTTTAGAAGGAAAATTATTAAAAGAAATTTTCAGCTCAAGCGCCTTCGAGGTCTCAGATATTCTTCCTGGGATGTATTTGGTAAGAGTAACCGACGAAAACAACAATTCAGCTTATTATGGGAAGTTAAGGGTTGGGGAATAAAAAAAGCCTCGATGTTACGATCGAGGCTTTTAATCCACTTGTTGTACTCGGGGCGGGAATCGAACCCGCACGACCTGTAAGGGTCACAGGATTTTAAGTCCTGCGTGTCTACCAGTTCCACCACCCGAGCATCTTCTAAAAAATAACCTCTCGTAAGAGAGGTGAAGATTGAGCGAAAGACGAGATTCGAACTCGCGACCCCGACCTTGGCAAGGTCGTGCTCTACCAACTGAGCTACTTTCGCTTTTTTGATTGTGGACTGCAAATATAGAGTTTTTAGTATTCTTGTCAAGAAAAATTTGAAATTAATAGCTTAGGGCCTGTTTTTCAGTATTTAGTATCGTGTATCAGGTATCGAGTATCGGGTAAATTCTTAAATTGTATAATTAACTCGATACCCGATACCCACTACTTGATACTCAAAGTAAGGCGATCATAAGCTAAAAACACCCCTTCTGGCAATTCCGCTTCGACCTCGGCATGTAAGCCTAATTGGTGGGATATGTGTGTTAAATACGTTTGCTCTGCTCCAATTTCTTGAGCTAAGGCAATGGCTTCGTCTAAGGTAAAATGAGACATGTGTTCATCTCTTCTAAGTGCATTTAAAACCAATACTTTCGAGCCCTTTATCTTTTCCTTCTCTTCTGCAGAAATAGTTTTGGCATCGGTAATGTATGTAAAATCACCTATCCTAAACCCGTATACGGGTAACTTAAAATGCAGAGCTCTTATCGGAGTTACGTCTACTCCCTGAATGTTCATCCCCTTCTCTTTGATATGATGTAAAACAACTCTTGGTAAACCGGGATAATTTAATCCTGAAAAGACATACGAAAATTCGTTTTTTAAAGCGTTCTGCACACGCTCTTCTGCATAAACATCTATTTCCCTATCATGCTTAAAATTAAAGGCTCTTACGTCGTCTAATCCTGCAATGTGGTCTTTGTGTTCATGGGTAAACAGAATGGCATCTAGTTGATGTACTTTTTCTCGAAGCATCTGGTACCTAAAATCTGGACCAGAATCTATTACCAATACTTTCTCATTTACTTCTATCATTACAGAAGACCTTAATCGGTTATTACGAGAATCTGTAGAAGTGCAAATAGCGCATTCACACGCAATAACAGGTACTCCCTGCGATGTTCCTGTGCCTAAGAAAGTAACTTTCACTAACTTACTTTTTGAGATTTTATAGATTGAAAAAACTTTGCTTGATTTTCATTAAACAATGTTTCATCGATTTCAATTTCTTGTAGAATTTCTGCCAAGGCTGCTATCTTCACATCCATGGTCGCAAATTTGTTCACCACCACTACTTTCGCCTCTAAAATTAAACAAGAGCCTGGTTTAAAATTACCTTTTTCATAGCGCACCTTAAATTGTTGCACTTTAAAAATCTCTTCAATTTTGTCTAATGTTCCTTGTGAAATTTTCATACTGTTTATCTTAAATCAACCACTTCTACTCCTGGATATTTTTTGGCATCAAATGTAAATGTACTAGCGTTTACTGCAAAATTTGGAGTAAACGTTTTTATTGAATAGGTATATCTATTGCCTGTTTTTTCAAAAATAATGCTCTTTATTATTTGCTTAGCTTTTTTATCGATCGTTAATTTTATTTTGAAAAAATTTTTAGATTTATCTGTCGGTGTTAATTCAATATTTTGTTGAACCTTACCTGCAACCGTTTTCTCATCTAAAAATTTATATAAAAACCCCTTTTCGTACATAGTAAAAATCTCATTCGGCTTTATTCCATCATCTGTCGGGTCTACCGAATTCACTTGCACTTCCTTAGCCTCTTTCATATACGTCCAGATGGTTTTACCATCGCATATTACTTCTTGTCCAGCAATTGCCAATCTATACTTTGCCCCCGATAATACTATAGACCCCGATTGTGTCTCCTTTATTTTCGCAGTAGGGTTTTCCAAAGTGTAACTAAACTCCGCTTTCATAGATTTATACGATCTATACTTCGAACTCACTCCGTTCAGTATATCCTTTGCTTTCTTGTCACCCTGCGCATTTACGTTTAATGCAAATAATAAGGTAATTGCTATAATTGTTATTCTTTTCATTTTCATTTTTTTCTTCCCGACGGCTGACGCCATCGGTTACTTGCACTCTAGCATTTGACCTTGCTACTTTTCTTCCCGAAGGCTGACGCCATCGGTTACTTGCACACTAGCTGTCGACTTTGCTTCTTTTCTTCCCGACGGCTATCGCCATCGGCTACTTGCACACTGGCAGTTGACCTTGCTACTTTTCTTCCCGACGGCTATCGCCATCGGTTAAGCAGGGAAGCTCTACGAGCTTATTATGAACATGTCGTGCAGCCTACTCACTACTCATTACCCACTACTCACTACCCTTATTAAACAACTGATTCAAGTGCTGCTCAAGCTGGTACTCATCCTTAATCAACACTTCTCTTGCTTTTGAGCCTTCGAAGTTTCCTACGATGCCAAATGCTTCCAATTGGTCAATTATTCTTCCTGCTCTGTTATACCCTAATTTCAATTTACGTTGAATCAACGAGGTTGAGCCTTGTTGATGCATCACTATTAAACGTGCTGCCTCTTCAAAAAGTGCATCGCGTTCATTTACATCCATTTCTCTCGATCCTCCACCTTCTCCATTTTCATCCACATATTCTGGTAAGATATGTGCACTTGGATATGCTCTTTGCGCTCCAATAAAGTCGGTCACCTTTTCTACCTCTGGTGTATCTACAAAGGCACATTGTATACGTATAATGTCGCTTCCTAAAGATAACAACATATCTCCTCTACCTATTAATTGCTCCGCTCCCCCTGCATCTAAAATAGTCCTAGAGTCGATCTTTGAACTTACTCTAAACGCCAATCGTGCTGGGAAGTTTGCCTTTATTGTTCCTGTGATAACATTTACCGAGGGTCTTTGTGTTGCAATTACTAAATGAATTCCAATAGCACGTGCTAATTGGGCTAATCGGGCAATTGGTGTTTCAATTTCCTTACCTGCGGTCATCATTAAATCGGCAAACTCATCTATCACCAATACTATAAATGGTAAATATCGATGCCCTTCTTGTGGATTCAGTTTACGTGCTATAAACTTCGCATTGTATTCCTTCAAATTACGTACATGCGCATCTTTCAACAATTCATAACGTTGATCCATTTCTATACATAATGAATTCAAAGTATGAATTACCTTCTTTGTATCTGTAATAATAGCATCTCCATCACCAGGTAATTTGGCAAGGAAATGGCGTTCAATTTTTCTGAATAAAGTTAACTCTACCTTCTTAGGATCCACCATTACAAATTTAATTTGCGATGGATGTTTCTTATAAAGTAGTGACACAAGCAATGCGTTTATACCAACCGATTTACCCTGACCAGTTGCTCCGGCCATTAATAAATGGGGCATCTTAGCTAAGTCAGCTACAAACACTTCGTTCGAAATAGTTTTACCCAATGCAATTGGTAAATCCATTTGTGCTGTCTGAAATTTCTCCGATGCTAAAACAGAACGCATCGAAACCATTTCTGGTGTTTGGTTCGGTACCTCAATACCAATTGTTCCTTTACCAGGTATTGGTGCTATAATACGAATACCTAATGCCGATAAACTTAAGGCAATATCGTCCTCTAAATTTTTAATTTTAGAAATACGCACACCTGCTGCGGGTACAATTTCATATAGGGTAACTGTTGGGCCAATAGTTGCTTTTATTTTTGCAATTTCTATATTGTAATGCCCTAGTGTTTCTACAATTCTATTTTTATTACGCTCTAACTCCTCTGTATTTACAGTAATCTTCGCGCTACCATAGTTTTCTAATAAATCTAATGGTGGATATTTGTAAGATGATAAATCTAAGGTCGGATCGTACTCTCCCAACTCTCTTACTAAATCTTCTGAAGTAATTTCGCCTGTATTGGTAGTTGCCAATACTACGTTCTCCTCCTCAGGGGCAACCATTTCTAAAGGCAAATCGGGTACAGGTTCTGCCTTCTCTGTTTTTATAAATTCTACCTTTTCAAATCCATCGTCATCTACATTTTTTACTGGAGCAGCAATTGTTTCTTCAACGATGGTTTCTTTCACTACAACTTGTTGGAAGTTATCTACCAACTCATCCTCCGAAATTTCAATCTCATCTTCCAATTCATATTCATCTTCCACATCATCCTCTCTTAATTTATTTTTAAGAGTAGGCATTCGCTCTTCTTCCAATGGTTGATTTCTTAAAGGCAATTCAAACGATTTCGGTTTAGCTTCAAATTCCAAAGTCGGAATAACTTCTGGCTTACGATTAAGTTCTACTGGGATTAATTCTTCCTCTTCTAATCCTATAAGTTCATTTTTTTCTTCTTTCGGTTTAATAGGCGATTTAAAGTCGAAATTATAGGCAATAACAGCACAAGAAAGCGACGCAAATGCCAATAATCCTGCAGTACCCGTTTTACCAATTACTTGGTTAAACCACTCGTTCATTTGTATACCGTATGCTCCAGCTAAAAAGTATAAATCTATTTTTGCAAAACTAATTACAAAGGCAGTGGCGATAGAAACAAATACCAAAAAGAATAAGGAATAGGCAAGTGTTTTACCTAATTTCATTATGCTAACTTTAAACAACAATCGGTATCCAATTAAAAAACTGCAAAAAGCAAATAAGAAAGATGCAACTCCAAACCATCTGTATATAAACAAATGAGAAACCATGGCACCCAAAATACCAAGCCAGTTCTCTACTTTATGGTTTGCTGCATCAAAAATAATATTGAGGGTTGCTCCATTTACAACACTCTGATCTTCATCCCAAGTAAATAAATACGAGAAAAATGCGACGAATAAATACAAAGAAAAAAGCAATAATAGCAAACCCAAGATTTTTACAAATCGTGCATCCAACTCACGTTTTGGGCGAGCTTCCTTTTCTTTCTTCTCTTTCTTAACAGCAGGTTTTTCTTTGGTCTTAGAAACCGGTTTTTCAATAACCTCTTCTTCGAGCTCTTCTTCTGGTGCTGTTACTTGTGATCTTAACTTGTTAGCCATTCTTTTGCTTAATATGCAAATATAATTTTATTCTAAAAGTTTTTTTGCGAAAATATCCACATCTATTCCATCATAATTGCCTGAACTCATGAGTAATAGGTTCGTATCGGTCCAATTCTGCATTTCCAGATATGTTTTTAATGCCGTGGAATCGTTGAAAATTAGAATCTTTTCATTCGCAAAGGCTGCTTTTACCTCATGCTCACTAATATTCTCTAAACGCTTGTGTTCTATCGTATGAGGATTATAATAAACAATAGATACATCAGCCATATCCATACTGTTTTTATACTCTTGTAAAAATTCTTTATTCAAACTGCTAAAAGTATGTAACTCCATGCAAGCAACAAGTTTCTGAGCACCGAACTGTTCCTTTACTGCATTAATAGTTGCTTTTAATTTTGATGGTGAATGAGCAAAATCCTTAAATACTCTTGCATTCCCATTTTTTGCAATTAACTCTAAGCGTTTAGCTGCACCTTTAAAACTTTGTATATGTTTATAAAACACAGCATCTGCTACACCCAAAGATTTACACGCTAAATAAGCTGCTTGCAAATTTTGCATGTTATGATTTCCAAAAATTAACAATGGAATAGTTCCATCACCAACATTTAAATAGGTTGTTCCATTTTCTTTACAATGTTGATGTGCAGAATATGGTATTTTTATAATATCTTTTCTTGGATGTTTCTCCACTAATTTTTTCAATTCTTCATCTACTTCGCAATAAATCAAAGTAGCGTTTGGTTCTAAAGTATCTATAAAAACACTAAACTGTTCAAGGTAGTTTTCGAAAGTTGGAAACACGTTTATGTGATCCCATGCAATACCACTTAGAATAGCTATGTTCCCTTTGTACAAATGAAATTTTGGTCGTCTATCTATGGGCGACGATAAATATTCGTCACCTTCCAACACCATTACTTTTGCATCTTTGGTTAATTTAACCATCGTAGTAAATCCACTCAACTGCGCGCCTACCATATAATCTATTGGCATTTCCGCCAATTGTAAAACATGTAAAATCATTGCAGTAATAGACGTTTTACCATGGCTACCACCAATCACTAATCTAGTTTTGTCTTTAGATTGCTCGTATAAATATTCAGGATAAGAATAAACTGGTAGTCCCAATTCCTTGGCTCTTAAAAGCTCTGGATTATCTGCTCTTGCATGCATACCCAGAATTACAGCATCTAAATCTTTATGTAGTTTTTCAGGAAACCATCCCATTTCTTCGGGTAATATTCCTGCATTTTTTAACCTAGTTTTAGAGGGTTCAAAAATTTCATCATCAGAACCCGTAATGGTGTATTCCTTTTCTTTCAATGCTAATGCTAAATTGTGCATCGCACTTCCACCTATTGATATAAAATGTACATTCATTCATTAATTATTTTGAAAGCTTCTTACAAAATCTAGTTTACGTTTTATAGCTGATATACTATATGGAGAATTTGCTTTCGTTTTTTCTGTTAATAATTTATTGAAAGATTCATCAGATGAGATGGCTTCCATTTGCCCTTGTCGGTAAGTATAAAAGAACCAATCTCCACTAACCTCAAAGTAAATATTAATTATGTTACCACTACGTTTTCTTACCACTTCCATGTATCCCTTAAACTCTTTATTTACTTGCTTATCATACACAGACATAATACTAATTTTATTATCCACAGATCTCCACGATCTTTTTTGTTGATCCCATGCAAGCTTCGCACCCGAAATAACAAAACCTTTGTCCATAGATTTTGGCAATTTATATAAACCCGATTGAGTTAAATCTCCCATCATGTTTTTCACATCTTTTTCTGGAAATAATTCATACATCGCCTTTTCAAATACTGGGCGTTCTTTATTATCTCCATTAATATCAAAACCATTAAGATCTATTAGTTTCAACATTAAATTCGTTGCATCTGGTAAAAATTCGAAATCCAAAACTGTTACTAAATCGAGCACAACTTTATCATTTTCTATATTGTTACTTACATTACCGGCTGTACTTATTTTTAGTTTATCTCCAAACTCTACTCCTAAATTCAGCAAGCCTTCTGCATATAAAAATTCTTTTTTATCATCAAAGGTCATGTAACTTCCAGTTTTAGCCTCTCCAAATAATTTCCCCTCACTACCTATTTTAAAGAGTTTATTCTTATCATCATAAATAAGTTTTCCTTCAACATTAATTACATCCACATCGTTCGGCTCTAACTTTTTACTTAAGAAAGTTCCATATGCTTCGTAATTGGTAATACCAATGTGAATACCACTATACAATCTGTTTTTGTTTTCATCACGAGGATCGTTTAATACTAATGCAACCGTATCTGGATTAACAAAACCTTTGTATCTGAAGTATTGAGATTTAATAAACTTACTAGTGTGATTCATTTTTATAAACCCATCGTAATCTAAAAATCTATTCGCCGCTTTTAAATATACATCTCCTTTATACCTTACCTTTGCATTCAACAAGAACTCCATGGAATCTGTAATGGTACCTTTTGCAAACGTCTGTATTGAACTGTCGACTTTTGTTTCCTTGAAATGAATTTTCTGTGCGAGTGTATCAGACTTTGTTCTATAATCGTAATACGCATTTGCTGCATATTTTTTCTTGCCAAAAACATCTACTTTGGAATTGTATAGTCTATGATACCTTGTCTTTGTATTTGCAAAAATTTCCGCATCCTCTAGTCTTTTCATTATGGCCTGTCCATAAATTTCTACATGCTTATCTTTCGTTTTAATTTCTGCATCTGCAACTAGAATTCTCGGTACTCCATCAATTTTAATATCCTCTCTTACTAAATCATAGGTTGCTTTCTGCGCTTCAAAATCTAACGAGTCCTGAGATGGGTGTAGAGATACAAACCTGTATTTACCTGCACTTGCAGAAGGCATAGTAAAGTCCATTTTCTTTTCGTCAAAGAACCAAGTAAACATTGGCAGCGAGGTAGCATATAGATTATATGGGAACTTAATTAATTCATTAGGATTGTTTGCCACAAAATCTCCACGACGAGCAATAAAATCTATTTTCGATTTTACATCACCGGCTTCAATTGCAAGTTTTGCGGTATCAATTGCATAAATCTTAGCTATACTATGTTCAGCTT
>CALRIM020000122.1:0-9451 GCA_943360385.1 Rhizobium sp. Q54
ACTAAGATTGGGCGGTAAAACGAACATAACGTTTAGTGATACTTGGATATGGAGAGGGTACTTGGCTTATGGTTTTAAAGACGAACGGTTTAAATACAACTTACAAGTAGAGAAAATATTGTCGAGAGATTTATGGACAAAAGTAGGTGTACAACGAAGAGAAGATGTGGATCAAGTAGGTGTAACTTTTAATTATGATGAAAGTCCAGCCTTTAGTAATGAACAAAGTTCATTATATGCTACCACTTCACAAATTACACGTTTTGCATTATTCAATCGTAAAACCGAAAATAGAATATGGTTAGAGCGAGAGTTGAAAAAGGGAATTACAACGCGTGTAACACTTCAAAACATAGGATATAAGCATTACTTTGCATCTACTTTAGATTCTGCAAACAATGCTGGTATTTTACAAAAAGATTATGTTACTTCTGAGGCAGTATTGGAAGCACGCTTTGCATGGAAAGAGTTGCAGGTGTTGGATAATAACAGACGATATATTGTAAGTTCTCCAAGAATTCCAGTGGTAACATTGCAGTATGTTATTGGAGTAAAAAATGTATTTAACTCTGATTTAAATTACAGTCGATTTAATGT
Organism: Rhizobium sp. Q54; assembly: GCA_943360385.1. Classification (GTDB taxonomy): domain Bacteria; phylum Bacteroidota; class Bacteroidia; order Sphingobacteriales; family Sphingobacteriaceae; genus CAJBVG01. The sequence goes on from CALRIM020000122.1 coordinate 598, forward strand.
AAAAGTAAATCATAGAATGCGACTAGGATTTTTAGGGTTTTCGAAATATACCTTTAATGCTGGTAAGGTATTTTCAGCTGCACCTTTTACATTGCTTCAGGTTCATAGAGGAAATCAAACACCATTTTTCGCCTCGGCTACATTTAATTTAATGAACTATAATGAATTTATTAGCGATGAATATGTTTCGTTAGATTACATGCACAATTTTGAGGGCTTAATTTTTAATAGAATTCCATTAATTCGACGTTTAAAATTTAGAGAGGTAGTATCCTTTAGAGGGGTATATGGTACCTTAACCACAAAAAATCAGTCAACTGTAATCGCAAAATCTTATAGCACCTTAACCAATAAACCATATTTAGAGGCAGGATTCGGGGTAACCAATATTTTTAAGATTGTAAGGGTGGACTTTATTTACAGATTGAGTTATACAGATACAGCCTATAGAACACAATACGAGCAGTTGCAGCGAAATAATGGGGTAACAAACCCCTATAATATTAACAGATTTGGAGTAAGATTTTCTGTTCAATTCGCCTTTTAAGCGCATTTTCGTACCTTTGTGTTTCTTATGAAAAAAGTAGCATTTTATACCCTTGGATGTAAATTAAACTACTCGGAGACCTCTTCGATTGGTAGATTATTTATTGATGCGGGCTATGAAAAGGTAGAATTCCATGAGCAAGCAGATATTTATGTAATTAATACCTGCTCTGTTACCGACCATGCTGATAAAAAATGCCGTAAGGTGGTAAAAGAAGCACTTAAGCATTCGCCAGAAGCATATGTTGCTATTATCGGATGTTATGCACAATTAAAGCCACAAGAGATTTCCGAAATACCAGGTGTTGATATTGTGTTGGGAGCTTCGGAGAAATTCCAGTTAATGGATTACATTGGAAACCTAGAAAAAGCTTCAGGCAAGGCAAAGGTTTTTCAAAAAGAAATAGAGCAAGCGGATACTTTTGTTTCTAGTTTTTCTTTTGGAGACAGAACGCGTACTTTTTTAAAGGTTCAGGATGGGTGTGATTATTCATGCTCGTTTTGTACGATTCCATTAGCAAGAGGAGCAAGTAGAAGTGATACTATTGAGAATGTAGTAGAGAACGCAAAACAAATTGCGTTAACAGGCACTAAAGAAATTGTACTTACAGGAGTAAACATTGGAGATTTTGGAGAAAAGGGAAAATACAATTTCTTCGATTTAGTAAAGGCATTGGATGAAGTAGAGGGAATAGATCGATTTCGAATTTCTTCTATCGAACCAAATTTGTTAAGCGATGAAATAATAGAATTTGTGTCTACCTCAAAAAGATTTGTACCACATTTCCATATTCCATTACAATCTGGTTCCAATAAAATATTAGCAGCCATGCGCCGCAGGTATAAGCGAGAATTATATACCGAGCGAGTAGCAAAAATAAAACAAGTAATGCCCGATGCATGTATTGGAGTGGATGTAATTGTTGGATTCCCAGGAGAAACACGTGAGGATTTTATAGAGACATACAATTTTATTAACGAAATGGATATTTCTTATTTGCACGTATTTACGTATTCAGAAAGAGAAAATACATTAGCCATAAGCATGAAAGGTGCAGTACCGGGATCGGATAGGGCAGAGCGAAATAAAATGTTAACCATACTTTCTGAGAAAAAACGTAGACATTTTTACGAGCAACAGTTAGGTAAAGAAGCAGTCGTATTATTTGAAGCCGACAGTAAGGAAGGATATATGCACGGATTTACTCGTAATTATGTAAAAGTAAAAGCGAAGTATGATCCTTTATTAGTAAATGATTTAAAAGAAATAAAGTTGGTGGATATAGCAGAGGATGGGGATGTAAATATTGAAGAAATTGCATTTGCAATTTCTTCAATAAATTAACAATTAACGATTAGAAATTTTAAAAAAAAGAGAAATAGCACTTAGTGACTTTCTCAATACTCAATACTCAATACTTACAACTAGCAATATGTATCCAACCCTATCCGACCTACTCAAAGACCTTTTCGGAATTAACCTTCCTCTGCCAATCCAAATGTTTGGGTTTATGGTGGCAATGGCTTTTATCATTGGGCATTACGTTATAGTGGCGGAACTAAAGAGGAAAAAAGAATTGGGCTTATTTATCCCAACCAAAAGAACGGTGGTAGAGGGTTTAGCTGCGACTAGAAATGAGTTAATTACGAATGGAGTTTTTGGCTTTTTATTAGGATATAAATTAGTGTACATCATTGCTAATTATTCAGCATTTACACAAAACCCACCAGGCTTTGTATTGTCCACTGATGGAAATTTTTTAGCAGGAATAATTGGTGCAGCAGCCTTGGCGTATTATACTTATTACGAAAAGGATAAATCGAAATTAGAAAAACCAATTAATAGAGAATACGAAGTGTACCCGCACGATTTAATGGGTACAATCATTATAATTGCTGCCGTTGCAGGATTATTGGGAGCAAAAATATTTCACAATTTAGAAAATTGGGATTCGTTTGTAAAAGATCCAATCGATGCCTTACTATCTTTTTCTGGATTAACTTTTTACGGAGGACTAATAGTAGGATTAGGAGCGGTGTATTATTATGCACGTAAAAACAAAATACCGTTTATTCATTTAATAGATGCAGCAGCACCAGGATTGATGTTGGCGTATGGAATTGGAAGAGTTGGCTGTCAATTATCTGGCGATGGCGATTGGGGGATTGTGAACACATTAGCAAAACCAAGCTACTTATCTTTTTTACCAGATTGGGCATGGGCATTTAAGTATCCACACAATGTATTAGGCGAAGGGGTGCAAATTGCAGGTTGTGTAGGCAAACATTGTGCAGAATTGCCTATGGCTGTTTTCCCAACACCCTTGTACGAATCGGTAATGGCACTTGTTATTTTTGCTTTTTTATGGAGCATTCGTAAAAAGATAAATATTACAGGAATGATGTTTTCGGTGTATTTATTTTTAAATGGAATGGAACGTTTTTTTATCGAAAAAATTAGAGTGAATACACTTTATCATATCTTCGGAAAAGAATTTACACAAGCAGAATTAATATCATCGATATTAATGTTGTTAGGATTAATAGGAATGTATATTTCTTATCAAAATTACCGTAAGCATGAAGGAAGCCGATAAACATCCGAGTAATGTAAAGCACCGTAAACACATTCGTCAGCGTTTACGAACGGCCTCTAAAAATGCAATGGAGCATAAGGGAGTACGCTATATTATTTCTGGCGGAACAGCAACGGTAGTCGACGTTGCTTCGTTTTTTATCATCTTTAATTATATTTTACATAAAGAGAATCTTCACTTCGGACATGTACAAATTGGTGCACACATAGCATCGCTTTGTGTATCGTTTACGCTTGGACTAATCACCAATTTTTTAATCACCAAATATTTTGTGTTCAACGAATCTAATATTAGAGGGAGAGAACAATTTCTTAGATACATAATGGTGGCAGTAGTTACTTTTTTTGGTAATTATTTTATGATGAAATTATTGGTTGATGTATTTAACGTTTGGCCAACCTTAGCAAGGTTAATTGCCGTAGGAACGATAGCAGTGTTGAGTTACAGGCTACATAAGGTTTTCACTTTTAAAGTAAAATTACCAAACTAAATGGATTTAAAATCGATTGCGGTACAAGTTGAAGAACTATGTAGAACCACTGGAAAATACATAGCAGAGCAAGCTAAATTATTCGAATTGGGTAAAGTAGAATACAAAGGGAAAAACGATTTAGTTTCGTATGTTGATAAAACTGCAGAGCAACAATTAGTAAAAGGCCTGCAAGAAATTCTTCCACAAGCTGGATTTCTTACCGAAGAAAATACCATTCGCACCGATCAAAAAGAGTACACCTGGATCATCGACCCATTGGATGGAACTACTAATTTTATTCACAGTTTACCCATTTATGCTATTAGCATTGGTTTGGAATATAACAACGAAATTGTAGTAGGAGTGGTGTACGAAATAAATAAGGACGAAATGTTTTCTGCATCTAAAAATGGAGGCTCTTATTTAAATGGAACCCCTATAAAATGTACAAACACCGAACATCTCTCAGATACTTTACTAGCCACAGGATTCCCATATTATAACTTTGAATTGTTACCACAATACATGAACTTGTTTAGCAACCTCATGCAAGAAACGCATGGACTACGCCGCTTGGGCAGTGCAGCGGTAGATCTTGCTTACGTTGCCGCCGGGCGATTCGATGGGTATTTCGAATACAACCTCAACGCTTGGGATGTAGCAGGCGGAGCATTGCTTGTACAAGAAGCAGGAGGCGTTTGTATCGACTTTAATGGCGGAACTGACTATGTTCATGGCCGGTCGATTATTGTGGGGAATAGAGCGGTTGCAGAGGGGATATTGGAAGCGGCGAAAAGTGCTGGCTTTTAAGGAGTAGATTGTAGCTTGTAGCTTGTAACTTGTAATTCGTAGTTCGTAACTCGGTATATTACTTAATCATTAATTTTTAATCGTTAATTTTTAATCGTTATTATTCGCTTATGAAACTTCACCATTTGCTATTGTTAATGTTAATATCACAAAGCACTTATTCACAAAATAATTATTTTTTAAAAGATTTTTATTTAACCGATGAAACAAAAATAATCTGTTTAACAGAATATTCAGATAGTTTGCAACTTAATAAAAGGTTTACTTTTTATTGTAAAGATCAAAATGAAGTAGCTAAGATTTTCAATTCATTTAAAGTTGGAGAAAAAGTGAAAGAATTAAGAGATACAAATGCAGTTAATCTATACGTTTTAAAGGGAAAGGAAATTTTGCCATTTCAAATGGTAATAAATCCACAAAACTCGAACCTAAATACAAATGTATTTGGGCAATATGGATATTACTCGTTTGACACAACCTATTTGATAAATGCAAATAGGAAATATCCGATTTCGTATAAAGCCAAGTTGCTAACTTTTGACACCAAAAAAGAGTTTAAGGGTTTTATTGCAGCTCATAAAAACGATACCTCCCTATTGTGTTATCAAGACAATACCTCTCGATATCCAGGCATGGGAATGATTTATTTTTCAAATGATAAAACAACAACTACGACTATAGAAGCCTATAAATTATTGGTAAAGACATTTAATAAACTAAATTCAGGTATGGAGGATATTTTATTAGGAGTTTTGCTTGAGGATGGGTATGTAATGAGTTTCAATTATCAAATTGAATGTAGTAAATCATTATATGATAAATTTGATAATCCAAATTTTACTAAAGGAGAATGGATACAGAACAAATATCAATTACTAACGTATTGGAAAGAATAAAGTAATAATTTCTGTCATTGACTTTACAATAATTTTAATCAAAACTACAAGATTGTAGATAATAAAATTATATGACAATATTTAATTTAGTCCTTTGTCCTGAGTCCAATGTCCAAGGCCTAAATAGTCCAAAGACATATTACTATTGGCGCACTGGCACATTTACTAATTGGCACAGCCCCGAGCATATCCACACAAAGAATGACACCAACAGAAAAAATAGTTTCAGATTTATGTAAAGACAGTTTCCTTTCCTTTTGGAGTTTTCCAAACCCAATTGGGAAAAAAGGGAAAGAACTTTGTGATTTGCTGGTCATTTGTGACCCTGACATAATAATATTTTCCGTAAAAGATATTTCAATAAAGGAAAGCGGTGACATTGATGTAGATATTGAGAGATGGCTTAAAAGAGCAATTGAAAGTTCAGTTGACCAAATTTATGGCGCAGAAAGAATAATAAGTTTAAGGGAAGAAATTTTCTTAAGTGATAATAAAACTAAAATTAAACTACCTGAAAAGGGAATAAGAAATATATATAGAGTTGCTGTTGCTTTTGGACGAGGAGACAAGTATCCATTAAAATATGGCGACTTGGGCAAAGGCTTTGTTCACGTTTTAGACGAAAAATCAATTCATATTATTCTAAAGGAACTGGATACAATAACTGACTTTACAGACTATCTAAAAGCTAAAGAAGAATTCACAAAATTAGGTGTAAAGCATATCGCATTTTCCAACGAAGATATGCTCGCTCTATACCTTCAAAACGGGCTCTCATTTCCTGAACCAGACAAAATATTGTTATATGTTATGGATGAAATGTGGGAAGGTTACTACAACTCTGATGAGTATAAACTAGAAAAAGAAGAAAATAAACCTAGTTATATTTGGGATGGCATAATTGAAACGATGCATAATGATTTTGAAAATGGGCAGACTATCTATTCAAAATCGAGAGAGGAAATTGAATTGTCTGTTCGCCAAATGAATAAAGAAAATAGGTTTGGAAGACGACAGCTAAGTAAATCATTACAAGAGATAATTGGAGTAGGCGATGGAACTATAACACCTAATTCAAGAATTGTAAAAGCACAAATAGAAGGCTCTCCTGTTTATGTTTTTTTGACAAGACCATTTGAACAAAGAGAGAGCAGACTAAAAGAGTTGCAAATTAGGTGTATGGTTGGCAGACAAATGTATAAGGACTCTGCAATAGTTATTGGTATTGCAACAGAAAAGTATGAAAAGGATAAGGGCTTTTCTTTGGACATTTGTTATTTTCACCTTCCAGAATGGACAGAAGAAATGGAAAAAAGAGTTAATGAAGCAAAAGAAGAATTAGGAATGTACAAGAATACAAAATGGACAAGAGTTTCTCCTGATGGAAAGAAGCACTACGGCTAACATACGATTGGCAAAAGAGGATCTTTAGTACTAGTTAATTCTATCCATCGCCAGATCCAAAAACGTTAGAGGAGATTTTATGCATACGACATAAATAACGATGGAATTTTTGACATTTTTTTGTTACGAAGTATGCATGTGAAAGACAGAAGATTAACGCCCTATATATGTACATTTGCAATAGGTAGTGTTTCGTATTACATGGATCTCCCGATAGCTATCTTTAAAAATTTAATTGTTTTAGAATAACACATCCAATTATATTTAATTAAGAAAACATGGAAAACCTACAATTTTCAAAGATAAAAGCCATTATTATCGGCATTGTAATAATATTTATTTTTGGTTTCCTTTTTTGGGAGCATTTTAATGGAGGAGTTACTAGTCATCATATTCTTCAACAAAAGGACCTTCCATCCATCTCAAATTGGTGGAGTGGACTATTATTACCGTTGCTTACTTGGTTTCTTTTGAGTAGGGTTGAAAAGAGATTTGTGGAGAAAAAATCTAAGGAACCAAATATCAATAACACGAATAATAGGATTTTTTTGGTTTTTTTGGCTGGGTTAGTTTTTGGCATTTTACTCTCTATTTCTTTTACCTATGAGTTTAAACCTTTCTTAGATAATACGCTTTATTTTTTAATTGTACTCAGCTTTGTTATCCCTGTATTTTACTCAGAATTTATGTTAGGTTTTATTCTTGGAATGACCTACACCTTTGGAGCAATAATTCCTTCTGTATTTATACTGATAATAGCTGGTATTGGACTAATCGCCTATAAACTTATCAGACCAATTATTTTTGGTTTGGTAGCTAGACTAAAGAAAAGTTAATAATTGTTTTTAAATATATCGATTAATCACAGTTAATTCCTAATCCTGATAGTGAGCGAACCTGTATATTCGCTTACTAATTAATCCAAAGTCAATCGTTCAAATTAATCAATTGTCCAAATTGAATTCTTAATTCTTAACAACCTTCCTAAAACTTTCCCCTTTCTCTCCAACCATTTTCACCGTATAAATTCCTGATGGTAGATCTGAAATATCGATTTTTCTGTTTTCGATTTTCCCATTTCCGATAACCTCCCCAAGCATATTGTAAACACTATAGCTTTGGAAGTTTTCTTTGGAATCTATGGTAAGTATTCCAGAGGTTGGGTTAGGGTAGAGGGTGATGTTTGTGGTATTGTTTTTTATAATGTTATTATTTGAATTTAGTGCTATACTGCTTTCATTATAAATGTAACATAATCTATTCTCTCTAGAGAAAAAGTATTTATTGTTTTCTTCATCAACACTAATAAAACGGAATCCATTAGTTTTCATTATTGAGTTATCTTTGTTGAAATTCAAGTCAAATGTTAATGATTGAATATTAAATCTATAAACACCACTATAAAAAGTATTCATCCAAATATTATCATTTTTATCAATACATAATACTGTTGAATTTAATTCAGCTTGAAAAGTTGAGGGAAGTGCATATGATGTTTTTGTATTCGCGGATAAATTATATATTATAAATTCTGTGTTAATGTTTTTAAGTGTGTATACCAGAGAATTTATACTTTTAATATATCTTATACAATCTATTGACCTAGTTTCATTAATGGTAGTATTTAGTACAATGAATTTATTTTCAACTAGCGCAATTCCCTTGTCGGTACCTACCCATGTATTATTGTTTTGATCGTTTGCAAAAGTGAATAAATCAATTATGGGACTGTTTGTTGGTAAGGTATATGTATCCCAACTTAATAAATTTTGATTGTAACTTAAAATCTTGGTTTTACATAAAAATTGTACCTCATTGGTACTGCTCACACTCATAATATTTACACTAATAGTGTTAGCAAAATTGGTTGGATTTGGGAAATCGATATGTTCAAGCTCAGTATCGTTGTCGAATAATTCGTATAATTTCGCTTTTTTGTAATACCATATTTTCCCATTATTATCTACTGTACAAGTAGCAAAATATGTTTTTTTTAAAGGTGTAGGGTCGTTTATATTACTATATTTAATATTACTTCTAGTTTGATGAAATATATTCATACCATCTCCAATAATATTTACTCCATTCTTTCCAAAAGCAGCATTCCATACAGATTCTTCTGGATCATA
>CALRIM020000123.1:0-9387 GCA_943360385.1 Rhizobium sp. Q54
GAATTGTATGCAAAAGTCACATCTTTTGAATTTTGATAATCATTTTTAAGATTGTAATATTTCTCAAAATTCTTAGCGGCTTCTAAATAATTCTTAGCCTGGTATTGTTCAATACCTTTGTTAGCGTAAAATGGCGACAATGCAGCAATTTTCATTTTGCAATCATCTAAATATTGTTTTTTTACATCTAATTCAATGGCTTTTTGAAAGGATTCTAACGACTTATCTAATGCGTCTTTATCTAATACTTTCACATTTGCATCTTCCGAAATAGTAATATCGAAGTATATCAACCCTCTGTAATACCATGTTTTCGCACTGATACCAGTCTTTGGATCCAATATTGCCTTGTCGATAGATATTTTAGCTTTATCGTATTCCTTAAATTTTTGATAATTAAATGCATTTACTACCTCTGCATTTTGCGCCTTTACTCCAAATACGAAGCCGGCTAGTATGATCAGCAAACTTAACTTTTTCATTGTTTTATATTGTTAAATTATTCCTCTGTGTTAGTTGGTTTATCTTCTTGATTATCTGTATCTTCTGATGAGTCATCTGAAGTGTTTTCGATAGTGTTTTCTGAATCTATTTCTGAAACAATTGGGTTTCCGTTTTCATCCAAAACTACTGCCAATTCATCTTCTTTCACATCTTCAATTTTAGCAATCGATGCAATTTCATCCTCATCATTTAACTTAATTAAACGAACCCCTTGAGTTGCTCTTCCCATTACACGAAGATCAGAAACTGCCATACGAATTGTTAATCCAGATTTGTTAATAATCATTAAATGATCAGACTCTGTTACATCTTTAATACCTATCAAATCGCCCGTCTTATCGGTTACCTGAATGGTCTTCACTCCTTTTCCACCTCTATTTGTAACTCTATAGTCTTCAATATCAGTACGTTTTCCATATCCTTTTTCAGAAACTACTAATATTGTTGTTTCCGGATCGTTTATAGATATCATACCCACAACTTGATCTTTCGGACCAGCAAGTGTAATACCTCTAACTCCCGTTGCAGTTCTTCCCATTGGTCTAACCGTACTTTCGTTAAATCGTATTGCTCTACCAGAACGTAATGCCATCAGGATTTCTGATGTTCCATTTGTCAATAATACGTCAAGTAATTGATCTCCATCGTTAATGTTTATGGCATTAATACCAGTAACACGAGGATTTGAGTATGCATCTAACAATGTTTTCTTAATAGTACCATTCTTAGTACACATAATAATATAATTGTTCTTCAAGTACTCTTCATCTGTTAAGTTATTTACATTAATAACCGAACGAACTCTATCTTCTTTACTTATGTTAACTAGGTTTTGGATTGCTCTACCTTTAGAAGTACGTGTTCCTTCTGGAATTTCGTACACTTTCAGCCAGTAACATCTACCTAATTCAGTAAAGAATAATATATAATTATGTGTTGATGCAATAAATAAGTGTTCAATAAAGTCCTCTTCGCGAGAATTACTTCCCATAGACCCCTTACCACCTCTTCCTTGAACTCTATATTCTGATAATGCGGTACGTTTAATATAACCAGCGTTTGAAACGGTAATCACCACCTCTTCATTCTCAATCATATCTTCCATACGGAAGTCACCACCTGCATATACAATTTCCGAACGACGATCATCTCCAAAGCGCTCACGAATATCCGTCAACTCATCTTTAATAATCTGCATTCTGGCACCTTCGTCCGCTAAAATTGCTTTTAATCTTTCAATTAAAGCCATTAACTCTTCAAATTCTGCCTTAATCTTATCGCGTTCTAAGCCTGTTAATACTCTTAAACGCATTTCCAAGATTGCTCTTGCCTGGATTTCTGATAAACCGAATTTTTCCATCAAGCCTTCTCTTGCTTCTTCTGGAGTTTTCGAATTACGTATTAAAGCAATAACTTCATCTAAATGATCTAAAGCTATTAATAAGCCTTGTAAAATATGTGCTCTCTTCTCTGCCTCGTCTAACTCGTATTTCGTTCTACGCACAATAACATCGTGACGGTGATCTACGAAATGATGTATTAAATCTTTAAGATTTAACATCATCGGGCGGCCTTTAACTAAAGCAATACTATTAATTGAGAATGAGGTTTGTAAAGCAGTGTACTTAAACAAATTGTTTAATACTACACCAGCGTTTGCATCGCGTTTAATTTCATAAACGATGCGCATACCATCTCTGTCAGACTCATCCCTGATATCCGATATTCCCTCTAATTTTTTCTCATTTACTAATTCAGCAGTACGCTCAATCATGTTTGCCTTATTCACCTGGTATGGGATTTCGGTTACAATGATTCTTTCGCGATCGTGACCATAAGTCTCGATTTCGGCTTTCGCACGCATTATTACTCTACCACGACCTGTATGATAAGCATCTTTTATACCATCATATCCATAAATGATACCACCTGTAGGAAAATCTGGTGCTTTTACGAACTTCATCAGTCCGTCTATTTCAATTTCTTTATTATCGATATAAGCAAAAACGGCATCTATAACCTCACGAAGATTATGCGGAGCCATATTTGTAGCCATACCTACTGCGATACCAGAAGTACCGTTTACTAATAAATTTGGGATTTTTGCTGGTAAAACCGTTGGTTCTTCTAACGAATCATCGAAATTGAGCTGAAAATCAACTGTGTTTTTGTTGATATCGTTCAACATTTCTTCCGCAACTTTTGTTAAACGAGCTTCCGTATAACGCATTGCTGCAGGACTATCGCCATCTACAGACCCAAAGTTACCTTGACCGTCAACCATCATGTATCGTAACGACCAATCTTGAGCCATACGCACCATGGTGTCGTATACAGATGAATCACCATGTGGGTGATACTTACCTAAAACTTCCCCGACAATTCTGGCTGATTTTTTAAAGGGTTTACCACTTGTAACTCCCAAATCTAACATTCCGTAAAGCACTCTTCTATGTACTGGCTTTAAGCCGTCGCGTACATCAGGTAAGGCACGAGAAACAATAACCGACATCGAATAATCGATGTAGGCCGCTTTCATTTCTTCTTCAATGTTGATAGGGATAATTCTTTCGTTTTCTGACATCTCTCTTTACTTGTATTTATAACCTCGTAAAGATAACAAAAACCTATTGTTTATGCGGGATTGTGGAAAAGTTAAGAATAAAATTTTAGACCCACGAAATACCCTTTTTTAGAAGTGATAATGTACGTTCTTCTTCAGAGCCTGGAACTGCTTGAAACTGGTATTCCCATTGAGCTTGAGGGGGCATCGACATTAAAATAGACTCTGTTCTCCCTCCTGTTTCGAACCCAAATTTTGTACCCTTATCATACACTAAATTGAACTCCACATACCTGCCTCTCCGTAGACCTTGCCAAAGTTTCTCGTTTTCGGTGTACGGAATGACAGAATTTTTGGTCATAAGGTGCGTATAAATTCCTGCAAAACTCAATCCCACTTCCTGCACAAACTTCCAAATTTCCTCTTTCGACTTCCCTTCCTTTTGTTCATTTAACCGATCGAAGAAAATCCCACCAATACCTCTTGTCTCTTCTCTATGTGGATTATAAAAATAATCATCCGCCCAGGTTTTAAATCTGTTGTAATAATTTAAATCTGTTTGATCGCAAACGCTTTTTAGTTTTTGATGAAAGAATTTCGCATCCTCATCATTCACATAATGCGGGGTTAGATCAATCCCACCACCAAACCAATATTCTTCTGGTGTTTCAAAATATCTAACATTCATATGAATAATTGGAACCATTGGACTCACTGGATGCATCACAATTGACACTCCAGTTGCGTAGAATTCACTTTTTGTTAGCTTAAGGGCATTTAGTATGTTTTCATTTAAATGACCTCCTACGCCTGAGAAATTCACTCCAGCTTTAGCCAAAATAGTTCCATGCTGAATAATCCTAGTACGTCCACCTCCAGTATCCTTATGATTCCAGCGTTCTTCCTGAAATTTTGCTCCACCATCTGCTTCTTCTACCGCTTTACATATAGTGTCTTGAAGTTCTTTAAACCAGTTAGTTATGTTCTCTTTTGTCATGATTCTTTTTTACTTTGTTACTTTTCTTTCCGATGGCTCCGCTTCGCTTCACCATCGGTTACGCAGGGGAGCTCTACGAGCTTAACTACCTTGCTGTGCTCGACGTCCACGTCGAGCTTCTTTTATCGACTAAATACTATCGACGCGTACTTCCCTGCCTGTCGGCAGACAGGGACTGCGCTCAGTAACCGATCGCGTCGGAGCCCAACTCTTCAAGTTACAAGCTACTATCTACAAGCACCCCCAGTCACTATTCTTCAATGTAATTAAGGTCCTTCCCAAACGTTTCCGGAAGTTTCCAGGCTGACCAGATTGCTAATACCACCGTAACTGCACCTACGAGAAATGCTGCATTAAGTATTCCCATTCCACTTTTTAAAGCTGTAAAGCTCAATGTTACAGGAACTACAGAGCCCCTAACAAAATTTGGGACGGTTGTAGTAACAGTTGCTCTTATGTTTGTTCCGAACTGTTCGGATGCTACCGTTACAAATAAAGCAACATATCCACCAGCAATTCCCATTAGTACACATGCAAAATACCATGCATTTGCACTTGAAATTTTACCATAGATAGCATAGGCTATACTAATGAAAGTCAGCACAATAAAGCTTAATAATATTCTCTTTCTTGATTTAAAATATTGGCTTAAAAAACCACTTCCAATGTCGCCAATAGCCAAACCTCCATAGCAAAACATAATGGCTTTACCAGCACTTAATGGTTCCATTATTCCAAGGGCTTTACCAAATTCTGGGCTAAAAGTAACAGGAATACCTACTAAAAACCAGATTGGTATTCCTAATAGAACACAGTAAATGTACTTTTTTAGTTTTAATGGACTCTTCAACAATTTAATAAAGTCGCCTCTATGAACATCCTCTATATGAATACTTTTAAACATTCCAGATTCGTGAACTCCAATTCGAAGTAACAGTAAAACGATTCCTAAAACACCACCTACAATATAAGCTGTTTGCCAAGAATTATAGTCGCCAACCAAAGCAGCACAAACTGCACCCAAAAGTCCAACACTAGCCACAATCATAGCACCCCAGCCTCTATTTTCCTTGCTCATACTTTCAGAAACAAGTGTAATACCAGCTCCTAGTTCACCTGCTAAGCCAATGCCAGCAATAAATCGAATGATAGCATAGGCTTCTATACTATGAACAAATGCATTTGCAATATTTGCAGCCGAATACAAGAAAATAGATCCAAACAATACTGAGATACGACCTTTTTTATCGCCCAAAATACCCCATAACAATCCACCTAATAACATTCCAATCATTTGGGTATTAATAAGTAAAATGCCTTTTTCCATTAAATCGCTTTCTGGAATGCCTATTCCTCTAAGGCTTTTTACTCGCACTATACTAAATAATACTAAATCGTAAATATCCACAAAGTAGCCTAGAGCGGCCACAAGTACTATATTTCTAATGTTTTTTTCTTCGGTATTATTCATTGAACAAGGATAAATAAATTTTTCAATCCGTTAAACATTTCATAAAATTATTAGATTCGTATATAATTAAATTACATTATAATGATGAAGTTAAGAATACTAGCATTAACATTAATCGGATTCACCTTAATTTCTGCCAAAGGTGGATGTAGCGAAGAATCTGCTGGTCAACCTGTTGTTGGAGAATGGACTTGGGTGAAAACATTTTGTTGCGGTAGAGCTAGTGTTTGGACTAGTCCGCCTACTTGTAATTGCACACAATCCTTAAGTATAAAGGCTGATGGTAGCTATAGACTTATAAAAGGAGATAAAGTTGAGGAAGGTAAATATCAATTGAGAAAAGGAATAAATGATTTTCAACAACAGCAAGGTGATAGTGCACTTACTATTCAATTTGAAGACCAATACCCTGCTTACGTAGAATTCATTGGGGATACACTGCTACTTTCCAGAGGGTATATGGATTTCGACAATGTGTACTACATAAGAAAATCTTATAAATAAAAACAAATAACGTTCTTCAGTTGTCTACAAGCAAAACTAGACAAATGGAGAACTTCAGTTATCACAATCCCACCAAAATCATTTTCGGCAAAAATGAAGTTGATCGAATTGGTTCAGAAGCAAAACTTATTGGCACCAAGGCAATCATTCTTTTAGGTAAAGGATCAGCAAAAAAAAGTGGCCTTTACGCAAGGGTGGTTTCTTCATTAAATATGTATGGCATTAAATCCATTACATTCGAAGGCATTAAATCTAACCCAACCTTCGAAGATGCGGATGAAGCTGTTACAATGGCAAAGGAATTTGGTGCAGAAATGATCATAGCTGTTGGCGGAGGATCTGTGATCGATTCGGCGAAGGCTGTTGCAATGGGCTATTTTGTAGATCATTCCGTTTGGGATTTTTATCTACAAAAATCAAAACCAGAGAAAGCTTTACCACTAATTAATATTTTAACGTTAGCAGCAACAGGAACAGAGATGAATTCCTCATCGGTTTTACAAGACACTGAGGGAGGAATGAAAAAGGGCTTCTCGTCACCGTATCTCTTCCCAAGATTATCCATTCTAGATCCAACTTTAACTTATTCGGTCCCTCCAGGTTATACGGCTTATGGTATTGCAGATTTAATTGCACATTGCTTAGAGGTATATTTTGGAAAATCTGAATCACCACTCTCCGACTATTATATAGCCAGTATTTTAAAATTAGCAACCATCTATGGCCCAAAGGTTATGGAAAATCCAGAAGATTATGATGCGCGAGCTAATATAATGTGGTTAGCAACAAATGCATTAAATGGTTCTCTTGTTAATGGTAAGGGGAATGGCGATTGGGGTTCTCACCTATTTGAACATACTCTGAGTGTGTTATATGATATCCCTCATGGTGCTGGATTATCGATCGTATTTCCGGCTTGGATGAAACACTTTTCTTCTCAGTTTGAATCTAAATTAGCTTTTTTGGGCAAAATGGTTTTTGATATTACTGATGGAACAGAGAAAGAAAATGCTGCTAAATTCATAACTAAATTAGAGGAATTTTACACTTCTATTAATACACCAATTCGATTATCGGAAGTAAATATTCAGAAAGTAGATACCCTTAAGATTTTGGAAAATCTTAAATTAAACAATGCAACTGGTAGAGTATATCCAATGTGTTATACAGATCATGAAATGATTTTAGAGAAAATGTGGTAAGCATTCTTTACATTTGATTCATGATTTTTTCTGAAAAACTAGGTAAATTTTTCATGAATTTGTATCCTCCATTCATTTTGAACAGGATAAAAATTATTTCTATTAAAGAAGGATTTAAAGGTTGCAGAGTAAAAATTAGAAAAAGCTTTTGGAATAGAAATATGAATGGGACCATCTTTGGTGGTGCATTATTTTCTGCATCGGACCCCTTTTATGCTGTTTTATATTGGCAAATATTCGAACGTAAAGGATATAAAATTCAAGCCTGGTTAAAGAGTGCTGAAATTCATTACATGAGGCCCGCAGATAAATCATTATATCTTGATTTTGAAATTACAGATGAACAAATAATTGCTGCAGAAGAATCTCTGAATACCATTGGAAAATATAAGCATACTCATGAAGTACGTTATAAAACAAAGGATGGAGATATTTATGTAATTGCAAAAACAGAAGTTTATTTACGACTAACTAAGCCTTCACAAAAACCATTATCTGGCTTTTAACTTCTGTTGATAATTCCTATTAATTTATTGCGTTGTGGTTATGTAAATTAGTTTTGTTGTAGAAAATCGCGATGAACATTAAAAAACTGATATTAGAAGGCGAAGGAGTACGTCTTGATTTCAAGAAAACCATTACTCATGTTCATAAAATTGCGAAGACGATGACTGCCTTCGCGAATAACAAAGGCGGGATTATTTTAGTTGGAGTAATGGACGATGGCAGTATTAAAGGTGTAAAATCTGAAGAGGAAGAGAAATATCAACTCATAAAAGCAGGAACCTACTACTGCAAGCCTGTTATTGATCCAATTTTTACTGAGTATGAAATAGATGGGGTAATTGTACTTGCCGTAGAGATTAAGGAAAGCGATGTAAAACCACATTATGCATTATCTGAAGACGATAAATGGTGGGCATATGTTCGAGTAAAAGATAAAAGTGTTTTAGCGAGTAAAATTGTAATTGATGTATTGCGAAAGGAAACTAAGGGTGAATCGGCATTAATAGTGTTTACTTCAAAAGAGAAAGCTTTACTCGAATACTTAGCGGAAAACGAACGTATTACTTTAATGGAATTTTGTAAATTAATGAATATATCTAGGCGTAGAGCCTCTAAAATACTTGTCAATTTAGTACTTTCGGGAGTTATTCGAGTGCATAGCACAGAGAAAATTGAGTATTATACAGCTGCCTGAAATGTTATTAGAATCTAGAAAAGAACACTTTAAGAAAACCTTCTTACTTGCTTACCCTGTTGTTATCAGTCAGGTTGGACATGTTATTGTGAATATAACCGACTCGGTATTAATCGGACATTTGGGACCGGTTAAACTAGCCGCATGTTCGCTTGGGATCAGTGTTTTCGCGGTACTAATGGTATTCGGGATTGGAATTGCATATGGATTAACACCTCATATTTCTAGGGAATTTGGGGCTAATAATAAGGATGCCTGTGGGAAATATTTAATAAACTCATTAGTTATTAATACAATTGCTGGGATTTTGGTTTTTATAGGCATCTATGGATTATCAACCCAATTAAGCAATTTTAAACAATCTCCAGAAGTAGTTACAGAAGCACTACCCTTTTTAAGAATCATTGGATTTTCGATGGTCCCTTTAATGTTGTTTTTAACATTTAAACAGTTCGCAGAGGGATTAAACTTTACTCGCCAAGCAATGATTATTACGTTAATTGCAGATGGTTTCAATATTTTCTTAACCTATGGTTTAATTAATGGAGTTTGGGGATTACCTCGAATGGAATTAAAGGGTGCTGGAATTGCCAATCTAATTTCAAGAAGTTTAATGGCTATTTTAATGATGGCTTATGTTCTAAGATCAAAAAATTTCAAGCCTTATTTACACCAAGCAAGGTTGAAATTTATTAAATGGAAATCGAGTTTAGAAATCATAAACTATGGAATACCAACTGCTTTTCAATACTTATTTGAAGTTGGAGCATTCGCATTGGCAGCCCTAATGATGGGAATGTTAGGCCCGAACAATCAATCTGCACATCAAATTGCTATTAGTATAGCTTCGGCAACATACATGGCTGCCAGTGGAATTGGAGCGGCTACATCCGTTCGGGTAGGAAATGCATTAGGTGAAGGTAATTTCAAACAACTAAAAAGAGC
>CALRIM020000124.1:0-9323 GCA_943360385.1 Rhizobium sp. Q54
CTGGCACTTCAGAACTTCAACCAATCAAACCCCTCGTTATGCTCAACCTGGAGAAGAAGGTAGAGAATCTTGGAAAATATTGGAACTGAAAATCCTAGCTGATGTTGGATTGGTGGGATTCCCAAATGCTGGTAAATCTACCCTCCTTTCGGTGGTAAGTGCGGCAAAACCAGAAATTGCTGATTACCCATTTACTACTCTTGTTCCAAATTTAGGAATCGTTTCTTATAGAGATAACAAATCATTTGTAATGGCCGATATCCCTGGTATTATTGAGGGAGCTTCACAAGGTAAAGGATTAGGAATCAGATTCCTTCGTCATATTGAACGAAATGCAGTACTGTTATT
Organism: Rhizobium sp. Q54; assembly: GCA_943360385.1. Lineage (GTDB taxonomy): Bacteria > Bacteroidota > Bacteroidia > Sphingobacteriales > Sphingobacteriaceae > CAJBVG01. The sequence goes on from CALRIM020000124.1 coordinate 349, forward strand.
TATGGTCCCTGCAGATAGTAGTAATATACATAAGGAGTTTGAAATTCTTCTTAAAGAACTAGAATTGTATAACCCCGAATTACTTCTAAAGCCTAGAATGCTTGCGATTACCAAAGCCGATTTATTAGACGAGGAATTAATTCAAGAAATAAAACAAGATCTCCCTAAAATTCCCCATATTTTTATCTCATCTGTTGCACAACAAGGTATTTTAGAACTAAAGGACATGCTTTGGAAAGAAATTAACAAAGAAATCCTGTAACTTTCCCTAAGCCCTTTTCGTATAAAGGGTATCTATGATATTGGAAAAACCCAAAGGGCGAGTGTTAGTTGTTGAAGATGACGACATTAGCCAGTTCTTAATTAAAAAAATGATGGATGATTTGGGTTTTGAAACTCAAATTGTTTCTAATGGGGTAGAAGCAATAGCAATATTAGAAAAAGAACCCTTCGATGCTGTTTTAATGGACATCGAAATGCCTATAATAAGTGGATTTGAAGCCACCAGAAGAATCCGAAATAGCAATATCTCCCATTTACACACTATTCCCATCATTGGAATTTCAGCAAATCCATTCGAAACCGAACTTCAACCTTTTATTGATAAAGGCATGAATGATTACATTTCTAAGCCAATCCACGAATTGGAATTGCTTCAAAAGCTTGAAAAACAACTTAAAACAAAATAATTTTATATTCTTTGCACATTAATGGGAATATTATAATTTTGGGAATACTAAACTAATCCCAATGCAAAATAGTTCATATAAAATTTTCGTAGTAGAGGATGATTTATGGTACAGTAAGTATTTAAATCATCAACTTTCTCTAAACCCAGAATACGACGTTAGAATATTCAATGATGCAAAAACATTTTTGGCATCTATGCATGAGTTGCCAGATATTATAACGCTCGATTATAATTTACCGGATATGAATGGGTCCGAAATACTAAAGAAAATAAAATCCATTTCGCCCAACACCAATGTTATTATTATTTCCGGACAAGAAGATATTCAAACGGCCATCAATTTATTAAAAGATGGGGCGTATGATTATATTACCAAAGACGATAATACAAAAAACAGAATTTTCAATATCATTAATCATATTCGAGATAATATTGGTTTGCAAAACGAATTAAACCAATTACGTGAAGAAGTAATTGAAAAATACGATTTCGAAAAAAATATTATTGGTAATAGTCCATCCATAAAAAAAACATATGCTTTAATACAAAAAGCTTGTGCAACAAATATCAATGTTTCTATAACTGGAGAAACAGGAACTGGTAAGGAGTTGGTTGCAAAAACAATTCATTTTCAATCCAAAAGAAATAAAATGCCATTTGTGGCAGTAAATGTTGCTGCTATTCCGAGAGACTTAATAGAAAGTGAATTATTCGGTCACGAGAAAGGAGCATTTACAGGAGCAAACGGACGAAGAATTGGTAAATTTGAAGAGGCTCATAAAGGGACTTTATTTTTAGATGAAATTGGTGAGTTTGATTTAAACTTACAATCTAAATTACTTAGAGTTTTACAAGAAAGAGAAATCACCAGAATCGGTAGTAATAGCCTTGTTGCAGTAGATGTTAGAATCATTACTGCAACGCATAAAAATCTTGCGGAAGAAGTAAAAGCAGGTCGATTTAGAGAAGATTTGTATTATCGTTTAATTGGATTACCAATTATGTTATCTCCTCTTAGAGAAAGAGATCATGATGTATTATTAATTGCAAAACATTTTATTCAGCATTTTTGCAAAGAGAATGGAATCAAACAAAAACTATTAAGCCCAGAAGCAAAAGACAGGTTACTTACGTATGCATTCCCAGGAAACATTAGAGAGTTAAAAGCAATCATTGATTTAGCAATTGTAATGTCGGAAACGGAGACGATAGAAGCAGACGATTTAACCTTTTTAAGAAATGCTGAACCAGATGATTTCTTATTAGAAGAATTAACACTTGAAGAATACAACCAAAAAATCATTCAATTTTTCCTGAACAAATACAATGGTAATGTTTTAAATGTTGGAAAGAAGTTGGATATAGGGAAGTCTACTATTTATAGGTATTTACAAGAAGGTAAAGTTAAACTCCCTAAATAAAAAAACCGCAGCCTGATTTTATTCAGACCACGGAGTTGTTTATGAAGTATTTTTATTTATAGTTTATTTATTTTTTGAGTGTAAATGGTTTTTTCATCATTTACACTTAGAATATAAATTCCGTTAGGTAAACTAGAAACATCAATTGGCTCTTGAGAATTAAACTTCGTTAGTTTTAATTTTAATGCTCCATCTATTGATTTTACATTTAATTCTGCATTTTCAATTTTTGTACCGTCAGAAAAATTAACATAAATATTTTCTGAACTCGGATTAGGATAAACCGATAATTTAGATGCTTTGCTACCCTCCACACCTGTCATTTGTGTAGAAACAGAGATATTATCGAATTTCAAATAAGTCCCTTGAGCACCCTCTAAATACGTAGCAAAAACATAAAACGTATCTGGAATAACGGTTTCATCTAAATATTGCATTTGAGCGGTAAAATCTTGGAATGAACCATTAGTATTTGAAGATACTTCAAACATTCCTACTCCAACAATTTCAGAACTATCACCTGCTACATTATATTTAGAAGCATATATATCGAAGTAAGCACTCCTTGGTCCACCATTAAATTCATACTGCCCATTTAGAGTTGTAATTCTCTCATTTGCTGCAAAAATTGTTGCTAAATCCGACCCAATATTCATTGTATCAATTTCTATCCTTGCTGATGTATTTGCATTTATAACATCATAAACAGCTGAAATTGATATTGGAATATCGAAGAAATAACTAAACATTAACCCATTAACAGGAGCCCACATTTCAGGGTGGTAGAATTTCATTTGCGTACCAGATCCTGTTTCAAAAGAATCTAAAGTCCATAATTCTAAATCACCATTTTGTAATCCAGAACCAGCGTTCTTGTGAGTTAATGTTTGAGATGCTTTCTTAATTCTCAAATTAGCATCAGTAATTTTATTTGAAGAGGTAAATTGTGCATTTACAGATGTATTCAATAAAATAATTCCAGAAATAAGTAAAAGTATTTTTTTCATTTTTTAAAAAGTATTTTGTGTTTATATATTAAAGACAAAAATACTTTTCCTATACCCTTACTACTTTCGAAAAAAAAGTTTAATTACAAGATGAACCATTTAAAATTACTTGTTTATCCTTTATAGTATAGCTTATTCCGTTACTTAATTCTAATACATTTAAGACATCAGTTAAGCTGGGTTGGCTAAATTTACCAGTAAAATGACACTCCAAAATAGCATCGTTAGCCGTAATATTTACATCGAAATATGAATTCATAAACAATATTAAATCTGCAATAGTAACATCTTCAAAATCCATTTCTTTAGTTTTCCAACTTAAATAATTCTCTGAAGGAGTTTCCATTTTTTCTACTGTATTGGTTTTAAAATTCACCTTCGCAGTATAGCCTGGTTCTATTTTCACATTATTATTTTCATTCAAACCAACTTCCACTTTACCAGTTTTTACACTTACAATAATTTCTGATGAATTTTTTCGTGCATATACATTAAAAGAAGTACCTAATACTTTTGTATATGCATTAGCTGTGTGAATAATAAACGGATGGGCTTTATCTTTTGTAATTTCAAAAAAAGCTTCACCCTCTAATTTTATATCACGTGTACCACCTCTAAAATTTTCTGGATATTCCAAAACAGAATTGGCATTTAAATAAACCTTACTATTATCGGGTAGCGTAATTTCTTTCAGTTCAGATAAACTTGCTACCTGAATCATTTCGGGACTCTTCAATTGATTTGTGTAAATCCATGTAACACCTAATAAAACAACAATAGCAGCTGCTATTCTATAAAAAATAGAATTAGATTTACGCTGTATCGGAATTACCTTAGATGTGTCTCCTAAATCTAATTCTTCAGAAACATATTCCCATGCAGCATTTACATCTGGGTTAAAAGAATCATCTTCTTTTCCAGCATCCCATATCCTCTGCATTTCAGCAAAATGTTGAGCATTTTCTTCGGACGAATTTATCCAAACTTGAAGTTGCTCTTCCCCTGCTTTATCTAGCTCTCCCACTAATTTTAGTGCAATTAGCTCATCAATATTTTCGAGGTTCATCTTTATTCTATGTTTATAGGTTTAATAACATGATTATGGTAAGAAGCGACAATACCTAATCCATTTTTTACATTCGAATACAATTTGCTGTATTCGAAGTTTGGAAATCCGCTTGTGCTATTCTTTTTAGTCAAATCGAAATTGTAATATGTTTCATCCACCATTAATAAATGTAATTCCATAAATTTCATCACATTTCTCATCTCTGCATTACTTTTATATACAACACTCATCGGTTGATTATATCCTGCGCCAGCAACCGTTTCATATTGATTTGGAAGTAGTTGTTCTTGAACAACATTAAACGATTGATTTACTGTATCAATAACAATGTACATCAATTCCGCGTCAGTTCTATAATATGTTTTCGAAAGTGCTGTACTGTCTTTCCAATTTAATGTCACAGAATACGTTACTTTCCCATCTGCGATGGTTGAATCTAACGAATACGTGAAATCTAATGGAACATCCGATAATGTTGTGCAACTTGCTTCTGCCCATCGTCCGTCGTTAGTGTTTGCTTTTATTGTATAGGTAGTAGACGGCAGAATTTGTATCGTTGATGTATAAGCACTCTCATTAAAATCAAAGTTCATTGTATCCGTTTGAACCCCATCTGTTATCGTTACAATTGCATTATAAATCATAGGATCAATACTAGCACCTATGGTTGGAACTGTTTGCGATAAACGTACTCTGACTAAGGTATCTTCGGGCGAAATAAATGCATTTAATACCAGCTTAGATTCTCCAGGTGCCAATGTTATGTCCGAATCGTATTCATCGCATGATGTATACAAAATGGAAATACTTAATAATATATAGAGAATATTTTTCATTTAAAATTTATAGTTTAAACTTACAGATGGTACAATACCCAAAAATGCTGTACGTTTCAATACATTTTTATTATTTACTTCATCATATCCAATTGAATAAAACATAGAATTCTTTCTATTATAAATGTTCATCGCTCCAAACTGTACTTCGAAGGTCGACGATTTTTTACTTATTTTATAAGATAAGCTCATGTCTAATCTATGATAAGAAGACATTCTATAGTTATTTATACCCTTATAATCATAAGCATAAAAATTATTGGCACCCCATCCGAGGTTACTATTGAAGTTTCCTGGTTCATGATCTACAATGCTGTAACTTGATTCTGGCAATGAAAACGGAGTTCCTGTTGTAAAAATCCAATTAACATTTAAACCCCAATGTTTATTTAAATGGAAGAAATTTGATACACTTAAATTATGTCGACGATCATTATTAGACCAGAACCAATCATTAAATCCAGTTTTTATAAATTTGTTTTTGTTGAATGATAAGGTATATGCAATAATTGAACGTAATTTTGAATGGTTAAATTCTAATTGAGTTTCTACACCATAAATTTTTGCAAGTCCGTCCATTGTTTTGTCATTCCATGAAATATCAGAAGGCTCGATCTCATTAAAATACAATGCCAAGCCTGTAGAGTTTGGGGCGTAACTTAATATATTCTTTTGATTTTTATAAAATCCCTCTATATTAAATTTCCAAGCTTTTTTATTGTTAAAATAATATCCCAAACTTACCTGATCAGACATTTCTGGTTTTATTTCATTTGTACTTGGAACCCAGATGTCTGTTGGTAAACCAATGCTAATAAACGTATTCAAAAAATGAGAATATTGGTACATTCTGCCATAAGATGCCTTAATTGCCATTTTATCATTTAACAAATAAGTGGTTAATATTCTTGGTTCGGAATTTAAATTCACATAATTTTTATACTTAAATCCGCTTTCACGAATGCCAATATTTACAGATAATTTATTTGAAATTTTTATTTCATCTTCTGCATAAAATGCAAATTCCTCATTTAAAAACTTATCTGTTGAATTATAATCATAGGAACCAGAAACGGTTAAACTTTCGGAAGGTGTGTATTCATGAAAAGTAGCAATTACACCAAATTTAAAACGATGCGAATCTGAATGAAAATAGTCTAAATCATACTTAACATTTATATCTCTTACTCCAGAAAAATATTTCACATTTAATCCACTATCTATTTGAACTGTATTATTTTTATAGTTTGTGAAAATAATCGAGGTATTAGCAAACCATTTTGGATGAATTAAATGATTCCATCTCAACGTAGCAGTTTGATTTCCCCAAGAAAAATAACTTTTGGGATCTTTAGAATTACTCAAATAATAATCGAATCGATCTGAACCACTATAAAATGAAAAAAACAGACGATGTTTATCTGTTATTTTTAATTGAATCTTTGCGTTTAAATCATAAAATCGATACGCTAAATCATCATCCATTTTTGAAATTCTCATCACTTGTGTTAAATGAGATACCCTTGCAGTGACAAAAAAACCAAGCCGATCTTTTATTATTGGCCCTTCAACTCCAACATGAGTAGCAATAACCCCCGTCCCTATCTCTGTATGATAATTTTGTAAATCCCCATCTTTTGTTACCATTTCTACTACAGATGACAACCGGCCTCCGTATCTGGCTGGGAATCCCCCCTTCAACAGGTTCATTTGCTTTAGGGCATCTTCATTGAATACAGAATACAATCCAAATAAATGAAAAGAATGATACAGTGGTGCATCATCTAATATTATTAAATTCTGATCTGCTCTTCCACCCCTAATATTATAGCCATTACTAATATCGGTTTCTCTATTCACTCCAGAATAATAACGAGTACTTGCTAAAGCATCTTTTTCTCCTAACAAGCGGGGCGAATTTTCACGAATCTGATCATCAATATTATCGGATATTAACGATTTATGAAATGTTTTTTCATCCATCCTATTATCACTAATATCAACATCTGCCAATCTAATACTCGACTCTAGATCCCAATTAACAAGTGTATTATTTTCTACAGATAATTTTCTCTTGTTTAATTTATACCCTAGTATGTGCGCCTGAAGCTCTACACTATCAGCAGAACCAGGTATTTCAATAGAGTAATAGCCAAATTTATTACTATAGGTAGATGTATTATTTAGAGAACAAAAAATTAATATGTCAGGCAATAATTCCTTTGTGTACAAATCTCTAACATACCCATGTATATACAAATTAGTATTAATTGATTTGGTTGACTTTTTTTTAGGATATAATACAACTTGATTATTTGTTAATCTATATTCTACATTTGCTTGCTCAGAAAATTGCTCAAGAACCTCGTTTAAGCTCTTTTGATTTAAATTAATATTTATTTTTTTAGAGAGATTTATTAAGTCTGAACTAAAGGAGAAATCCACATGGTATTTTTGGGTAATAAGGTCTATTGCCTTTTCTACAGAAATACCCTTAAACTCAGCTTTAGCATTATTCTGAGCATAAGCATTTACTTGAAATATGAATAATATTCCGATAAACGTATACTTAAAATAATTGCTTAATTGTAGAACCATACCTTCTAGACAGTAATCAACCATTAAACCCCTACTTAGAATTTAGCCAAATAATAAATAGAGCCATTAATAGTGGTTCATTTTGATGAGTTTTAATAAATTCTCTTAGCGTAGATAACGCTTTTCCCATCTGAGCTTCAACCGTTTTAATAGAAATCTGCTTTATTTCTGCAATTTCCTTATAGCTTTTTCCTTCAAATCTACTCAAAACAAAAACTTCTCTTCTTTTTTCAGGCAATGCATCAATGGCTGCATATAAGGCTTTTTGAAGTTCTTTTGCATCCATTTGCTCTTCTGTACGATTATCCGCCTCATCGTGAAAAGTGTTTAATGGGACCTCATTACTCGACTTTCTAGCTTGAGACTTAATATAATTTAAGGCTCTATTTCTGGCTGCTGTAAATAAATATGCACCAACGGAATCTGGGGTTTGTAATGTTTCTCTACTTTCCCAAATCTTTATAAATAGTTGCTGAACTACATCCTCAGAGGCCTCTTCATCATTAAGCATGGTGTTTACTCTTCTACATAAAGGCTTATAATGTCTCTTAAATAATTGCTCAAATGCTTTCGAATCATGCAATCGCATCTGGGCAAAAAGTAATTCATCTTTAATAGCTAGCTCCATTCGTGCAAAATTATAAAAGTAAGTAAATATACATTGTATTGTTTTTGTTATCAAATACTCCACAAAACGCTCAAAAACAACATTTATTAAAAAAAATAAAAAAAAACTGAAAAATAGTTAGTGTATATTGTACACTTTCGCTATATTGCATTAAAATAGTAAATAAGTAGTTAGTATTGAGACATTAGAAATTCAATTTAACTCATTACCCACTACCCATTACACAATACTTTAAAAAATGAAAATAGGAATAAACGGATTTGGAAGAATAGGCAGATTAGTATTTAGAGCTGCAGTAGACAGGAAAGATATTCAAATAGTTGGGATCAACGATTTGATGGAAGCGGATTACATGGCCTACATGTTAAAATATGATTCGACACATGGACCATTTAAAGGGACAGTAGAAGTGGATGGGAAAGATTTAGTGGTTAACGGAAATAGAATTAGAGTTACATCGGAGCGTGATCCTGCAAATTTAGCTTGGGATAGTATCGGTGCTACTCATATTGTAGAATCAACGGGATTATTTTTAGATCAAGAAAAAGCTGGAGCACATTTAAAAGCAGGAGCAAAAAAAGTAATTATTTCTGCCCCTGCAAAGGATAATACTCCAACTTTTGTAATGGGAGTAAATCACAATACCTATCAACCAGAAATGGATATTATTTCCAATGCTTCTTGTACAACCAATTGTTTAGCGCCATTGGCAAAAGTAATAAACG
>CALRIM020000125.1:0-9294 GCA_943360385.1 Rhizobium sp. Q54
ATTCATTCGTGCTTAATGCTGCACTATCTACATAATTAGTATCAGATAAACACAATGCTAGCTCATCTTTAAACATTCTATATGCATATTTCAATAAGAATCGTTCCTCTTCATTTACCGATGACATTGAATAGGTTAGTATTTCCTTAAGCTCAATTACACTTTCTTCTCTATCACCAATTGTTGTTGCCTCATCTAAGTCAGTTATAATGTTTTGAATTGCTGTGTTTAATGCTAAATTATCAACATGTGTGGTTGAGATGTTTTCACAGTCGCAATGTTTTATATAGTTTAAATCTTCCGCAGGACAACTATTACAAGGTTCACCTGTACCGCATTCAATTGCTGTTGTAATGGGAGTATCATCTCCATAATAAATAGAGTCATTAAAATGATTTGTTTCTGAAGACGTTACTTCATAATCAGAAGAGTAAACAGGAGTAAGACCAGAACCGTTCCAGTCATTACTAAATGCGTTAAAATAACTGGTACTTGAAGAGACGTAACGGTTTTGTGTACCAACGATGATTTCATTATTACCACTAGCAGAGGGATAAAAATTATTATATCCCTCCGCTAAGAATAAATCACCAGCATGATAAAAACTAAAAATTTGCCCTTCATTATTAAATGTAGCTGTCCCATATTTATTTTGAACTGAACTCAAATTGAATGAAGGGTCAAAATATCCGAAAACACTATTTGTATTGCCAGAGAAAGTTCCACATTTAATATTAGTCTGACTATTCCCGAAAGCAAAAATTCCTTTTGCACTAGCAGTAATATCTGTTCCATTCAATGACAGCGAAGAGGTCCCTGTTCCAATAAATCGAATTGCATAGTTTGAATTCCCATCAAATGTACATCCATTTAATTCTGAATTAATCTCAATTAAATTAGTGATAATACCTTCGTCGTTGTCTGTAAATTCAGAGTTATAAAATGAAAAACCCCCGCCATACTGGTAGTATGCCATAGCTAAATTTTGGAAGATAGAATTAGAAACATAGCTTTTATTTCCTATACGAGCAGTATTGGGTTTGTATGTATTGTAAATGCCATATGCCCCCTTCTCAAAAGTACAAGAACTAATATACACACCACCCTGTCCAAAAAGATTAAGTCCAAGATGATTTGTAGGATTTCCATCCCATGATGTAAATTTACTTGATGCTATTCTTGCCTTACAGTAAACATTTACTTTGGATAAATTATCCATTGTAATTTTACCATTAAAAATAGTTAATTGATCGAGCTCTTTTGGAAATGTTAAAACTACAGAATCTGCGATATCAATAATTTGATCAGTATTGCTAGATCCACTGATTTTAACTGATGAGTTGCTACCAGTTATAAATTGTCCAGTACTTTTACTAACTTTCATATAACCACTACCAGTAAATGTAAACTGTGTACTGTTACCGATACGGATCTTCCCATCAAATCCTAAGCTAGATTTAGTATTTTCTAATACCAGTGATGCTCCATTATCATATTGCAGTTCCGCATTTGCAGTGATGTTAAATTGTGCTGTATCTTTTACATGAATCTTTCCTTTATTTTCTGCAATAATTTTTGAAGTTCCATTCAGAACTAAAACAGAAGTACCTTTTAACTCAAGTATAGAATTTAATTGAGCAAGAGAGGTTGGGTCTTCTAAAGTTATTTTGGCATTCCCATTTAACTGAACACTACTCCCTTTTTCAATTAGTAATTTACCTCCTTCTTTTATTATTATTTCAGCATCATTCGCAAGATTTAGAACACTATTGTTTTTAATATTAAAAACAGCACCTGAATTGATTTCTAATTTGGAAGTTGATTCCATTTTAAAGGTACTGCCGTTGTCAACAGTAATATTTGATCCTGTATTCAATTTAACAAATGATTTCTGTTTACAAATAAAAATCGTTGGGTTAATGAATTGACCATTTAGCTTTGAAGTTCTATTTGGGGTAATAGCTCTATCAATTAATATCGATTTATTCGAAATTAAATTTAGTGATGCTAAAGTACTATCTGTTGTATTTTTACTTAAAATAATATCCCCACACCAACGTGTATCATTATTAACACTATAGTTATCAAAATTAATTTCAATATTTGCATTGCCAAGACTATCATAATTAGTTATTTTAATTGAGATCCCATTTAAATAGATAGGACTTAGTTTTAAATAATCAGGAGGTGCTGGGGTTCTAAAAACATTATTATAAGTAGAGTAATTAGTAGGTACTGTTTTTGAGGACAATGATATTTCATCATTTTCAAGGAAAGTAAGGCCAGCACCTAGACGACTATATTTATACCCATTATCCAAATAAACAACATAGGAATATTCATTTGAGGCAGAATTTACGCTTGAAGACAATTGAATTGAATTATTATTATTGTAATCAAATCTGAGAGAAGAATTATTTCCATAAATACCTACTGCATTATCTGCAACTCTATTGAAATCATAGATAGTATTATCCCACCACTCAAGAGATTGGAATGAACTATCGATAATATAGTCTCCATTTCCCTCTCTAGATAATGCTCTCAGTCCATTGGCGCCCTGAACTGCAATATCAACATATGTTTCTTGTCCAGTTGAATCATAAATTTTACTATTTACATCAGAACGTTGACTAGCTATATTTTCTATGAATGCCAAGACACCTTTTTCTCGAGACGGGATACTATCATTTAATCCATTAATATTCCAACCTAATCTGCTATCAAACTTATGTTTGTTTTGGTGATTCTCTATCCAAATGTAATGACCTTCTACATGAGGTAATTTTATTCTAATAGCATCACCAGTCGTAATGAAATCCCGGAGAGTATAGTTTCCATTTTGAAAATGGTTTGATAAATCGTATGTGATTTCTGACCAACCATTATACCACCTCTCCCAAGAATTTGCACATTGAGTAATTATGGGCATATAACCATGCATCATTCCCCAACCCTCTGTGTTTACAAAATGTTTACCCACAACATCATTAGCAGCGAAGGTGTGTGGTGCATTATAAAGAGTATGTGCAACTTCATGCACAAAAAAATTAGTTAGACTAACTGAATCAGCTACGCCAGTAAAAATAGTAAAACCTGCATCTGGTTTTACACTAAACGTATCATTACTCGAATTGATAAAATTATAGGATGGTACGGAGGCCAATCCATTTGGTGATACTATTGATGATGTGTTATGAATACCTATTGATTTATCATAACGCCATACGACAATTAAATAGTCGATATTATTATCAGGAGGGTAGGTAATATTATCGCTGTTGTCGAAAGCGAAATTCGGTCTATTTTTTCTAGTATCAAATTTGCTCCAATTAAAATTTGGATAGTATTTTTGAAGGGTATCATATGCCATTTGGGTATAGATCGTAAATGCAGAACTACCCTGACTATTTATGGTATTGGTTGCTGTAACATCTATTCTATGCGGGAACGTTTCTGCAATAAATTTGAATGGTTTGTCAGCATGCCTCGACATTTGGTAGTAAAAGTTTGAAATATTAAAATCATTGGAGTTTATATTAAATTGATTAAAATCTTTGTAAAATAATTTTTTTGCATCACGTGGAGCCACGGAATCCCAGGGCCAAATTGCACTGTTATATAGTCCATGTCCTATAGTGTCATCATTTTTGAATCCACAATAGACCACCAATGCTCGTAAGGTATCTCGAGCAGTAAAGACACCCCCTAATCTTGAGTCATACATTCCTAAGGATAAAGATGCTGAATCGGGGGTGAAATTTAACATCATGGCACTGTCAGTAGTACCACAAATGAATTCAGATTGAGAAGTTTGAGCTTGAGTAGTTCTAAAAAATAAAATAAAACACACAAGATACATACTTGTGTAAGTAACGATTTTTTTCATAATAGTATGGTTTTAGTTAACGTTATTTCTTTATAAATTTCTGGCAATAAAAACTTCCAGTCATATCATCAGTAACCTTAACTAAATAGATTCCAGATGAAAGATTTTGTACATCAACCTCACTGATATCTTTGTTACTTATTTCATTTTCGAATACACAAATTCCATCTAATTGATAAACTTGTATTTTCCCATTTAAGTTTTCTTTTGATTTTATTTGCAAATAATCTTGAGCAGGGTTTGGATATAGTGTTAATTGTAATTCTTTTCCATAAGATAGAAAAGGGATACCTAAGGTACCATCAGAATTAATCTTCGCTAGCAATAAATCAAAATCTCCAAATTGCCCATCTTCCCCACGCCCAAAAAAAACAATGCCACCATCATTGTCTCCATATGCATCAACTGCTTTTTCTTGTTTTCCGAACCTTGCTAATGATTTGAAAAATATTTTATTGCCAGAAGTGTCAATTTTTAGAAATGATATATCTCCAGCAGGATCATTAAGATATTCTCCCACTATTACATAGTAGTTATCACTCGTTTGTGTTATAGCATCAGAATAATGGGTAGCAGAAACAGGGTGTGATTTCTGCCACAATATCTCTAAACTATTATTGAATTTTATTACATTAATTGCTTGATCATCATTAACAGAAATGAAGTTACCATCCTTATCTTGAAAAAGCAATCCTGTAACTGCATGAATAGATAAAAAAGGCAATAATGTGTCTCTTAATATTTGTCCAAATGCTGATACTTCTTTAAAATAAACCCGATTAATGCTATCCTTGTACAAATAGCAATATTTGCCTCCTATTGTTTTGATGACTAATCTAGGATTAATGTTATGTGGGAAATTGATTACCCAATTAAATACCCCTGATGTATCTACACTTCCAATCTTTAAATTATTACAAAAAATAATTTTATTGGTAGCAGTATAGTCTAAAATGGAAAAAATATTTGCATTGTACTTTCCTTTAGACCACATTATATTTCCATTTGAATCTAACCCAATTAAAATAGTCCCCTCAGATAAAAGATAGTCATTTGGATTGATCTCATATATAGTAGGAATAATCACACCTGTTCCAGAATCAGTAGGAAAAAACCTTTTTGTCCAAATGGTGTCACCATTAGGTTTTGTTTTTACGATATAACCTGTGGTGTATATCCCGTTGCTCTGCACATAATTTTCGCCTGATAAAAGATAGTCGCCATTACTTAGATGTATCATTTGTCTTGCAAAATCTTTATATGAAGTTCCATAAGCTCTTTGCCAAGATGATTGACCAAATCCATTTAAGGAAACCAAGCAAAATAGCAATAAAGCTATTTTGTAGTTTATGAATTTATTTTTCAAGGTTTCCATCATTATTAAATGTAAGAAATATCTAATGATCTTTTGTTATAGTTTTTAATAATTAGTGATGAGATGCTTATAAATAATAACTTTTTCGGTGCCTTAGAACAAATCTGACCATTTTCTATAAAGATTGGTTTGTAACTTGATACGTCAATAATATACACTTCTGCTTTTACCTCCACACTTTCTATGCCATTCTTAGGGGTTACGAGTATTCTTTAATTCATTCCATCTAGGGGGATTATTTTGTTTGAACAAAAAACTAGATAAAGGTATTGTATGTATTTAATGCTGTCAATACTATAAAGTACGTATTTCAAATGCCTAATCTTTTTTGTATAAAAACTTATTTTATTTATTATCTTAGAATAAACCAACTACACCCCCTTATGGAATCTTCAGCATTAACAAGCGTATTTTTGCCGCTTGCATTAGGAATAATTATGCTTGGCTTAGGCCTTAGCTTAACACTCGATGATTTTAAAAGATTGGTTCTTTACCCCAAAGCAATTGTAATCGGACTTGTTTGTCAGATGATTTTATTGCCAGTTATTTGCTTTGTAATTGCTCTAACATTTGGTTTGCCTCCCGAACTTGCGGTAGGACTAATGTTGCTAGCAGCTTCACCTGGTGGCGCAACCGCAAATTTGTACAGCCATTTATCGAAAGGCGATGTTGCCTTGAATATTAGTTTAACAGCCGTAAATAGTTTGTTGACACTTTTTACGCTACCTTTTATTGTAAATTTTTCTATTGGATATTTTTTAGAAAGCGGCCAAGTAATTCCAATGCAATTTAAAAAAGTAATGGAAGTGTTCGCAATTGTATTAGTGCCTGTAACTATTGGAATGTTGGTGAGAAATAGATCAAATAGTATAGCTCAGAAATTAGACAAACCTGTTAAAATTTTATCAGCTTTATTTCTAGTGTTAATTATTGCAGCAACAATTATTAAAGAAAAAAGTCAAATAGCCATGTATTTTGAACAAGTAGGCTTAGCGTCTTTGGCTTTTAATATATTGAGCATGGCAATGGGTTATTATGTTCCATACTTATTTAACATTGGCAAGAAACAAGCCATCGCAATTGGCATGGAAATCGGTATTCATAATGGTACGCTCGCCATCTACATTGCATTAAGTGTAATTGGTAATAGTACTATGAGCATACCTCCTGCAGTATATAGTTTAATTATGTTTTTTACGGCTGCGTTGTTTGGATATATGGTTAGTAGAAAAGCTTCTATTTCCTCAAAAACACTTTAAAATAAAACAAACCCGAAATAATAATAAAGGGTGCAATAATTATTTGCTCGAATACTACATCTAATTTGTTGTTAGTAGATTTGTTGTAAAATTCTAGCAACATAATTAGTATAAGGATGATGAATAATACTAGTAGGAGTATTCTGTTTTCGGATATTTTGGCTGAATATAATTCTACTCCATTTTTTTTGACTTTGAAATAAGCGACAATAAAATACGCGGTAAACAATAAACTCGTTAAATGCATATCTATTCTATTAATCGGAATAACAAACATAGAAAGTGCCAATAAAATTATTGACATTCCAATTAAACGAACAGGACTCAAAAAATAACTAAACAACTTATTAGAATTAAGAATTAAAATTTACTCATTACCCATTACCCACTACCCATTACTCCTCTCAATGTAATCAATCAACGAATGTATTACTTTGATATGAATTTCTTGTGCTCTATCAGCATATGCAGAATGTGGTGCGCGAATTTCTACATCGCACATACTTGCCAATGCTCCTCCATCTTTTCCGGTTAAACAAATAACTTTCATTCCTTTTGCTTTTGCAGCGTTAACAGCATTGATAACATTTTTAGAATTTCCAGAAGTGCTAATGCCTAAAAGTACATCTCCATTTCTTCCTAATCCTTCAACGAACCTAGAAAAAATAAAATCGAACCCATAATCATTTCCTACACATGAAATGTGCGATGGATCGCTAATAGAAATTGCGGGCATCGCATTTCTATTGTCTCTATATCGCCCACTCAACTCTTCTGCAAAATGCATCGCATCGCACATAGAGCCTCCATTTCCACACGATATTATTTTATTTCCATTTTTTACCGCTTCACTTAAAATCATTCCAGCCTTTTCTATTTGACGGAAGTTTTCATCGTTGCTTAAAAAAATGTTTAATACCGAATTCGCTTCTTCGAAATGTTCTTTAATTGTAATCATATATAAATTGAGTATACACTTAGCTATTTTACCAAAAATAAGCAACCTTTTCTTATATTGTATAATATTCCTTGATATATGAGTAAAAAATATTTATGTACGATGAACCCTTTATCGGGTACTCACAAAGCTTCGAAGATGCTTGCAAGTTTAAGGAATGACTTTCCTAATGATGTGTTTATTGTACTTGAAAGTAAAAGCGCAGGTTATTTTTGCCGCTTTGTCGATCAAACTATTCTTACTGATATAGATGCTGTTTTAGTTCTTGGTGGCGATGGTACGATGCACGATGTGGTAAACGCCCTTCATATTAATAATCGATTAGATATTCCTGTCTTACTTTTTCCAGCAGGTAGTGGAAATGCATTTAATCACGATTTCGATTCGCTCACCTACAAAAAAGCTGCCGATCGTTTAAGACAATTTCGTGTAATGAAAATAGATTTGTTGGAAATTTCATATAACGAACAAACTTGTGTTTCGTTTAATATGATTGGTTGGGGGTTGGTAAATAATATTAGTCAACTCTCTGAAGATATGCGTTGGCTTGGTCCAATGAGATACACCCTTTCATCTGTTTTAGCAATGCTCCCTAATCCGCATTCGCATTTAAAAATTAATATTGATGATGTTTATTACGATGAAGATTTTTCTTTTGTACTAATATTAAACACGAAGCATACTGGCAAAGGAATGAAGATGGCTCCCTACGCTGATCTACAGGATGGATTAATGGATGTATTGTTAGTGAGAAAAACAGCTTTTGTGAATTTATTGAAATTGTTCCCAAGTATCTATTCAGGTAAACACATTCACTCTAAATATTTAGAATACCGCCAAGTAAAATCTATAAAAGTTCAATCAGCCTCTACTCAAAATTTAACCATCGATGGAGAGATAAAAGGGAGTGCTCCATTTGAAGTAAGAGTGATGGAGGAGAAACTTTGTATTATAGGGTAAAAACAGTATTTCGTACCTCGTAGTTCGTACTTCGAAATTTTACGAGTTACGAACTACGAATTACGAGTTACTACTACTTTTTCCAAGAATCCAGAAACGAAATATACCCAGCAATATCTTCTTTATAACCATGAGTAACCGTTAAAGGATTTCCTTCGGCATCCACTATTACATATAAAGGTTGTGCATTGCTGTTGAATTTAGAAACTTGCAAATCAACATTTCTATTTCCTAATGTTTTTACTTTTTTACCAGTGTATTTCGAAACGTATTTTTCTGTTTCTGGCAATTCTGTACGATCATCAACATATAAAGAAATAACTACGAAATCGTTTTTCAATCTTTTTAAAACTTCTGGATCTGGCCAAACAGCATTTTCCATTTTTCTGCAATTCGTGCAACTATGTCCGGTAAAATCTAAGAAAACTGGTTTGCCAACTTTCTTTGCATAAGCCAAGCCTTCTTCGTAATCGAAGAAAGCATCGATACCTAATGGTGCATGTAATCTGTCGGCATATTTTTTTGAGCCAGAAGAATGCGATCCGCTAGAACCTGCATCTGTAAAGGTTCTGGTGTATAGATCGAAATCTTGTGTGCCTTGGTGTGGTAAAAATCCACTTACCGCTTTTAACGGAGCTCCCCATAAACCTGGAACTAAGTATAGTGCAAAACTTAGGGTTACAATCGCTAAAAATAATCGTGTTACCGATACATGTTTTACATCACTATCATGCGAGAATTTCAATTTTCCTAATAAGTAAAATCCTAACATCGCAAAAATAACTATCCACAATACAATGAATACTTCACGATCTAAAATTCTCCAGTGGTATGCCATGTCTACGTTCGATAA
>CALRIM020000126.1:0-8878 GCA_943360385.1 Rhizobium sp. Q54
CATATGAAAATTATGCGATTAAGGCATTTGAAAACAATTCTATCGATTACCTTTTAAAACCAATAGAAAAAGATAGACTTCTATTAAGTATAGAGAAATTAAGAAGGAGAGAACCTTCAAGTATAAATAAAGTAGAAATAGTTTCTATTTTAGAAGGAGAGAAAACTTCTAGTAAACCTCTTGCCATACCTGTAAAAATTGGAGATAGGGTTGTAATGGTAAAGTTTGATGATATTATTTATTTTGAAGCCAGCGATAAGTATGTAGAACTGCATGCAATAAACAATCAGAAGTTTATAATCGAGCACTCCCTAAACCAGTTAAGTGTAAAATTGCCAAATTATTTTCAAAGGATTCACAGAAGTCATTTAGTGAACATGAATCATGTAAAAGAATTCAGAAAAGGTTTTAATTCTGCCCCAATACTCGTAATGAATAATGCTGATGAAACCAAATTACATACCGGAAGAACTTATATAGATGCCATTAAGAAGTGGATGGAGTGGTAATTCACTTGTTCTTTTTATTCATACATTCATCACCTTATTTTTTCCATTCGTCGGATAATAAATCCTAACAACATCTCTTCCGTTACTTTTGAGTATGATTTACAAACATATTAAAAAAGTAATCCTGTTAACTTTAATCAGTGTACCTGAATTATTATTTGCACAACACCTTATAAAGGGTAAAGTAATAGCAGGTAAGGACCTAGTTGCAGGTGCGAATATTTTTATTAAAGATACATACGATGGAACTACCTCAAATCAAAATGGAGAGTTTAGTTTTCAAACATCAGAAAAAGGTAATGTAATAATTGTAGTTTCATTTGTAGGGTTCGAAAAATCGGAAACGCCATTATTCATTACAAATGCTGAGCATGTATTAACCATTAAATTGGTAGAAAAACCCAATGAACTAAATACTGTAACTATTACAGCGGGCTCATTTGAAGCAGGAGCAGATATTAAAAAGGTGATGATTCTATCATCTATAGACATAGCGACTACCGCTGGTGCAGATGCTGATATCTATTCAGCCATACAAACATTACCAGGAACACAAGCCGCAAGTCAAGAGGAGGGTTTGTTTGTAAGAGGTGGAGCAGCTTCTGAAACTAAAACCTTGTTCGATGGACTGTGGGTGCAAAAACCATTTTTAAATGATGTGCCGAATGTAGCACAAAGAGGCAGATTCTCTCCCTTCGAGTTTAAGGGTACTACTTTTAGTTCTGGTGGGTATTCTGCTCAATATGGTCAAGCTTTATCATCAGTATTAATATTAGAAAGTAAAGACCTTGCAGATAAAACAACGAGTGATATTGGAGTAATGACGGCAGGTTTAACGGCAGGACATACACAACGATTAAAAAATAGTTCGTTCAATGTTAATGCATCCTATTTTAATTTAACTCCAGCTTTTAAAGTAATAAAGCAAAATATAGATTGGGTAAATGAGCCACAATCTATTGCTATTGGTGGAAACTATCGTGTAAAAACTTCTCAAACTGGTTTGTTGAAAATATTTACTACAAATACTACTAACTCGCTGAAATTAAACAAGCAAAATTTAGATCCAATAAACACGAAAACACTTGTAGATAATAAGGATAAGGCCACCTATACGAATATTACGTATTCTGAATATTTGAATGATGATTGGAAAATAAATGCAGGGTTGGGTGTGAATGTAGAGGGAAATAATTTCAAATTAGATTCAAATTTATTAATACGATACGACAATTTAAATCAAGCAAGATTATCCTTGAACGGATATATTAACAAAAAACTTCAAGCAAAAGTTGGTGTTGATTATATTTTGCAAATAAAAGATGAAAAATGGAATTCTATTTCTTCTTATTTGGAAGAACAACTTACCTCCACTTATTTAGAATTCGATTATTATTTTAATTACAAATGGGTATTGCGAGCAGGTGCTAGAATCGAACATTCTAAATACTTCAATGCAAGCAAAGTTGTTCCGAGAATTTCCATGGCGTATAAACATAATAAGCAACATCAATATTCTATTGCATACGGACAATTCGTTCAAAGTCCTTCGGATGTTTATTTAATACGAACCAATCAATTAAATTTCGAGCAAGCAACGCATTACCTTGCAAATTATCAATTTCAAACAGAGAAATACATCTTTAGAATTGAAGGATATCGTAAAAATTATAATCAATTAGTAACCACTAATTCTACAGAAACAGTATTCGAAAATAATGGTAGCGGTTATGCGCAAGGCTTTGATATTTTTTGGAGAGATAGGAAATCTATTAAGAGAGGAGATTATTGGATTAGCTATTCTTACTTAGATACAAAACGGAAATATAAAGATTATCCAGTATTAGCGACTCCTACATTTGCAGCAAAACATACACTAAATATTGTTTATAAAGAATACGTACCAAAGATTCAAACGCAAATTTCTGCTACTTATACTTTTGCTACAGGAAGAACCTACTACAATCCGAATAATACCGAATTCCTAAAAGATAAAACGAACAACTATCATAATTTTAGTATTAGTGCATCTTATTTAACAAGTATAAAAAATCATTTTACGGTGGTGTTTTTATCAGCAGGAAATATTTTCGGAATCAATAATATTTATGGATATGAATATTCAAATGATGGGACTAGAAGAATGGCATTAGAACCCAATGCTGCAAGGACTTTGTTTGTAGGAATGTTTATTTCTATAGGGGATGACAACGTGTTGAATTAAGTATTACGTATTACGTATTACGTATTAAGTATTAAGTATTACGAGTTTCTCAATACTAGCTACTAGCTACTGAGAACTAAATAAAATTAGGAATTAGGGGAGTTTCTAGCTACTGAGTACTAATTAAAGCTCGTAGAGCTTCCCTGCATGGCCGATAGCGATAGCTATCGGATAAAAATGAATCAAAATAAACAAAAAAAATAAAAAGTATGAAAAAGTTAGCAGTATCAATTTGCCTTTTAGTTGTTGTAATTTCAGCACAGGCACAAACAAATTATCAAAAAGGAATGGTTAAAGGGATGGAAATGCTAAAGGCGGCAAAAACCTCTGAAGAGTTCCTTAATGTTGCAAATCATTTTGAAAGAATTAGCAATGTAGAAAAAGAAGAATGGTTGCCTATTTATTGGGGGGCATACAGTACTATGTTTGCTGGAATGAATGCAAAAAAAGAATCGGAACAAGATGATTTGTATGATAAATCTTTGCAGTTAATAGATTTAATGGAAACTAAAAAAGCAGATCAAAGTGAATTTCTTACGCTGAAAGCGTATGTTACATTGATGCGTATTTCTGTTTCACCAATGTTAAGAGCTCCTCAAGGTACACCAGCAGCCATGGAAATGTTAGCGAAAGCAGAAAAAATAAACCCATCAAATCCTCGTCCATTTTTAGTGCACGGACAAAACACTTTTTATACTCCAGAGTTTTTTGGTGGAGGGAAAAATGTAGCAAAACCATTATTGAGTAATGCCGTTAATTTGTATGCTCAAGAAAAAAGTAGTGATGATTTTATGCCTAAATGGGGGAAGAGTAGGGCTGAATATTTATTGAAAGAATGCGAATAATATAGTCTTATAAAAAAGGTCCTGAAGTCAGGACCTTTTTTATATAAGATGTACAATTAGTCTTTTTTACGTAATGTTTTTATACCATAAGCAATTCCAGCAGCGGCTAGGATACCTATACCACCGTCAATTGGAGCATCAGGGTCTCCTCCTGGATCTGGTCCAGGATCTTGAGCAAATGTAGGGATACTTAGCGCAAGAAATAAGCCTGTTAATGCTAATGTGAGTTTGAATGCCTTTTTCATGTATATTATTCTTTAATAAATTTGCTTGTGAATGATTTTCCTGTAATATCTGAAATACTTCTAATAAAATAAAGTCCTTTTTCTAATTTACTGATGTCTAAGTTAAAAATTTCTTGACTAGCTACATCAAATATTGAGATTATTTTACCAGAGATGTCGCAAATTTCGACTTTATTATTCTCATCAAAATCAGTAAAAATTCTAATTGAAACATTATCGCTAGCAGGATTTGGGAATAGTGCAATTTGCTCTTGGTTACTAAATACAGTTTTCTGAGCGAATGGCGATTCTGCTATTGGTGTTTCTGCAGTATGTTTTTTAGTCCATCGTACTGAAACTATTTCTGAGTATGTTTTTTTAATACCATTAGAATCAACCATACTTACTCTGTAATAGTTATATCCTAAAGAAGGATTACGATCTATTATAGAATAAGAATTAAAACTGCTACTGTTGTTCAAAGCAATTATTTGCTTTGGTTTTAAGGTATTGTATTTTACTTGATCAATACTTTTTTCAACTATATAATAAGCAATGTTTTTTTCTTTATTGGTACTCCAAGTTACTTCAATATTTTTAGATTTTTTAACTCCACTAAAGTTTGTAAAACGAGTTACAGTACTAGTATCAGGTTTAAATATTAATTTAAATCGATCATTTCCTGCAGAGCCGGCATTTAAATCTAAATCGAATACGTAATTGGATGTTTCTTTTAAGTTTACAGTTTGATTT
Organism: Rhizobium sp. Q54; assembly: GCA_943360385.1. Taxonomy (GTDB): domain Bacteria; phylum Bacteroidota; class Bacteroidia; order Sphingobacteriales; family Sphingobacteriaceae; genus CAJBVG01. Next base: position 4,556 of record CALRIM020000126.1, read on the forward strand.
GCATACGCATCAACCAAAAATACATTTACATTACTTGGAAAGTTTTCTAAAGAAGCAATTTCAATACTATAGGTACCAACTGCTTTTATTCCATCAACAAAACTAAAAAAGGAAACAGCAATTGTATCGTTGGATGTTGGAATAGGGAAGTAGTTAATTGCTAAGTTTGTTAATTCTGTAGAACGAGTGTATATGTTTAAATTATTGTCGTTGAAAAACTTCACAGCATCCGATGCATCACTGCTATTCTTATGAGCAGTATCTCCTAAAACAACTACTAATTCATCCGTATTCTCTGCATTTCTAATTGCTTTTAATTTTATTTTTGCAAACGAAGTACTTGTTTGAGTTGCATTTGCTTCACCTCTAAAAAATGCAGGAGCAGAGGTAGAAGTTTTTGCTGTTTCTCTGAAAATAATAGAAGGGCTTGCAGCAGTTGTACGTATAAATAATCCTTGTCCAGATGCAATATATTTAGAACCACCATTTACACTTGTTTGGGTATTCACATCATAAGTTGCATAGGATCCAGTAGTAGGGTTAATAATATATAAATAATTACCAATATTAGTTTTTGTAATATTATTAGAAGTCCAATCTATTTGCGACATATATGGATTACCAATTAGGTTAAATCCATCGGCAGTAGGAGTATTAACAGTATAAGTTAATTGAGATGAAATATCAATAGTACCTTGGTTTAGGTTACCTGTAAAATCAATAGTAACGTTATCTGGAGTTGACCAATTTAAAAAGGGATCTTGTGTTGATCTACTTCCGCGTACAAAAACAGATACACCTTTACCTACAGGAATGTTCGTATTTAGAACAGTTGGGTTTGTCCATCCGTTTGAAGATGCTCCAGCCACAGATTCTGTATAGGTTCTAGCAGATGAACTATTGTTAGGTGAATTATCAAAACCATTAGTAGCACCACCAGCACCAGTAACATGTATATCATCAATAAATTGATTATAGTTATAATTATTTGATATGTTGGTAGGAGAGGAGAAGAATCTCCATCTGCGTTTATCAGTTCCACCAGGCACATATCGTTGAGCAATTACATTTCCACTAACGGTTCCTGCACTTAAATCTGCCACTCGAGCAGTTGCGCTAGCAGTAGAAATAAGAATTAGTTTGTTATTGGTATTAAGTGTTGCGCTATTAGTAATGGTTAGTGTATTGTCTAATTCAAGAGTATCAATAATTGTTGCTCCATTTGTTCTCGACAAAGTTAAATTGTTTAAACTTCTTGTTGAAGAAGAAGTTTGATCCATATAAATAGCAAAGTTTCCACCAGAATTAGCAATGGTTAAATTAGAAGTTGTACTTCCTCTCATTGAACCAGAATTTTTAGTTTGTTCTCCGTTACAAGTAAGAGTATTTCCATTTAAATCGATAATACCAGCGGTGAGATTCAATGTTCCATTTACAGTAAATGAACCACCACAAGTTTTTATTCCAGAACCATTGATTCCTAAATTATAATAAGTTGTAGCTGCGATAGTTTGATTGCCAGCTTTATCATAGGTAATTGTGCCTGTAGCTTCATCTAAGGTGCCACTACCTGATAGTGTCCCACCAATATTTAAATCACCATCATTGGCTGCTGTAAATTCTAAATAATTCTCAGAGGATGTTCCATTCATGGTAAAATTACCATCTAAATTTACAACGCCAGTACCAATACTAAAAATTACTTCACGATTACTATTTGAAGGATTATCTAATGTGATATTGCCTCCTACATCCAGAGTACCTGCGCCAACATCAATTTGTTTATATCTACTATCTGAGGTGGAAACTTGAATAGTTACATTCCCAGAAACAGTTAATTTATTTCCACTAGTTATTGTTGCCGTAGTTGTTCTATTTCCTGTAGCAATTACTAAAGAAGCGCATACTGCATTAGAAATATTTATGGTGCAAGTAGAATTATTTGCAATAATTGCCGCAGTTGAAGCATTTGGAACCCCATTACTCCATCGACCAGCGTTGTTCCAATTTCCTGATCCAGAAAATGTGGATGTTTGCGCAATTGCAAGCTGAACGAAAAGGATACAAAATAAGAGCGATGTTAACTTTTTCATTATGTTTTTTATTGTAGAATATGGTGTATTGTTTTTCGTAGCAAATTTACATATAAAATATTACAAATTTGAATGATTTATAAGTGTTTAAAATTGTGAATTGTATGTAAATGACCTTTTTGAACTCAAATGAAAACGGTTATAAATATAGGTTGTGATGCATCTCTAAGTGGAATATTTTATTCTTTAAAAGTGAAAATAGAAATACCCCGAATAAACGAGGTATTTCTGAGAGAGCTCAATTAAATTAACAACAACGGTAACAGTATTTCAATTGATGTGCCAAACCTCAAAAAGTGTATTTAAACCATTTTAAGGTACTTTTCACAATATGCCAAAATGATTTTTTACTATAATTGGGAAAGTACTTCTCGAAATGGGAGAGGTTTGGGTTGTAGAACTGTGGAATTATAGAACTGTAGAACTGTGGAATTATAGAACTGTAGAACTGTAGAACAATCGTTATTTGCAAATAGCAAAATTTCTGAATTTCTGAACTTCTGATTTTTTTTTTGAAAAAAAAATCCCGAATTCTTAGAACTCAGGATTTTATGTAGTCCGGATAGGATTCGAACCTTATTCATTTAAACTGCCATAGGCGACATTTATACCGCCAGGGTAACCTCATGTGTAACCTGTTCTTTTGGATACAGATCTATCACAATGGCTTCGATGTTACCCTCATGCTTTACCAAATTATCGACAAGCTCAACGTACTTTTTCAATAATTCATCACGTTTGTTTCTTTCTTCTTCTAAATCAACCAGGAGTGAATCAATCCTAGATTGCATCTCACCTATTTGTTTGGTTAGTCCACCACAAATATTAGCATGACTTTGTCCCATTGAATTAATTTCATCCATTAGAGCTTTAACTGAAAACTTTTCCAAGGGCTCTCCAATACCTGAAATTAAATAATTAACATTTACTGTTGGATAGGCCTCAATTATATTAGCTAATATTCCGGCCTTTACATCCTTCTGTTTTTCTTGGATGATATTATTAATTGTCACAGGATCAGCTTTAATCTTGTGTGCAAATTGCCTCTGATTATCCTTTTCGAGCAACTTGACTAAAATTTTAATTCGCTCATTTATAGAGCTTTCTGTTTTTTTCATATGATTTGTGTTAAGTTTTATTAATATATTTATTAATATTGTGTTAATGTTTATTGATGCTACTAAATAATAATAATCTAATATAAGAGAAAAATGGAAAGAATCAAAACAAAACGTATAAATCCTGAAATTGAGAATTTACGTGTTAGAGTTTCAAATGCGGTCGGCAAACTTCCAAGAGGTTGGAAAAATAAATTTTTCGAAAAGCATCCCGAATTTGATAACAACAAAGGAATTGCATTACTGAATAGAGTAATATATCTGACCAGTACAGATATAGCAATCACTGAAAAAATTGAAGAGTTAGTTGAAGATCTAGCAAATTAAAAATGATCTCCAGCGAAATCTTAGCCCAAGATAACGGATTCAAGGCAACTCTGTATTGGGAATACGAAGCAGGTCAAAAAGACGTAACATGTTTACGTGTGGGTTACGAAGAAGCTCTAACTCTTATCAATCGAGCTACCACAAAATTAATTGCTGAAAAAATTCAGCATTATATCCAACTGAGGCTTTGGCTTTACAAAAACAATTTCATTCAACTTACATCCATTTCAAAAGCGAACGCAATTGAAAAACTAGAGCTATTAAAAAAATCTATTCCAAATCTCTCTCTACTCCCACTAGTAAAAATCATTGTGGCTAATGAAAAATTTTTAATGGAAGTCATGCCCGGCGAAAAATCTAAATACTACAGTCATGACTGGAAAGTAATTCCCGAATTGATTGCAGACTGTAAACGTATTCTAAACACTAAAACTATTTAATATGAAATTATTTGTATCAAAATCTCAAAAAATTTTCAAGCCACTTTTAATAAGTGACCGAGACAAAGAAATAAGCGCATTGTTTGAAACGCTTGAACACACAATAGTAGATGCAATTGAAGTTAGCCATTTTAAGGATACACTTCAATTCAAATTAGATAAGATAAATAAAAAATACTCTGTTGATTTAAGAGTGAAAATCTTAGTTGATGCAAATCCAAAAATTGCAGACTGCAAAGTTGTTTTTCGATTAAGTAATTCTTTTCTGTGTCTTTATCTAGAAGAGTTGATAGACCAAACATGGAAAGAATTACTTAAATAAATCCTACTACAAAATTAATAACC
>CALRIM020000127.1:0-8849 GCA_943360385.1 Rhizobium sp. Q54
TTTAATAAATGGGATCTCTGATATTAGCTCAGTATTATATAATAAACTTTCGCTATTCATTACTGGCAAAGATAGTATACCTGGGAAAAAATATTTAGAAATTGTTAAAAAATATGAAAGTTCTGAACAGGCTTTTATTCAATTTGAAAACAATGAAAGAAAAAGCCTCAATGAGAAAATTGTTAAATACGAATCTGAGAAACAAGATTTGCTTGTAGAAATTTCAAAAGCCAATGATCAAGTGATAGAATTAAATAAAAAGTCAAATGACTTAAGTACCTCCATCGATATGTCCATATTGCAAGGGCGGTGGACAAATAAACATATCTATCCAGATGGTAAAGTGGGGAAAGAAGAAGTTTACATTGATGGAAATTTATATTATCAAGTTATAAATAATCAAAGGAATTTAGTTGCACGTATTAATCATTATTCATATAATTCAATGAATAGAACTGTTTTTTTTGTTAAAATACTTGAGCAAGAATATATTGATATCTTACGTGCAAAAAACATACGTGTTAATCGTTGTTTAATAAATGAACTACAATTCAGTTCTGTGAATGAATTAAAGGGCAATGAAGATCATGATATGCAAATAACATATAAGAAAATAAGTAATATAGAAATACCTGAATATTACCTCGGAAAAGCCCAATAATATCGCAAGCGAGGAATATTAATATGTAAAAGCATATAATTGAAAATGGATTATAAAAAACATACTGCTAATTTCAATAATGTACTTATCGAATTAAGTGTTGGTGAATTTGTATTTAACAAAAAGCTGGGACCACCATATTCAATTTCATTAGATGGGTATAGTATATTTATACAAAATCAAGCAGCTTTGAAAAAATTTCACGATACTATAGAAATGTTTTATTTTGAATGTACTGAAATAAGTAAAGTTGTTTCTTATAAAACAACCAGAAAATATTTTGATAAGGCATTATTGATTGTTGTTAAAGAAAGGAAAACATTTGATAAAGAATTGCTTCTTGAGATTGTAGATGATATTTTATCACTGCAAACAAAAAACTATAAAATATTTTATGAAATAAATGGAATTAATTTGGGATCAAAAGATTCAGTTGTTTATGGCGAATATTTTTTTACAAAGCAAATTTAGATCATAATTATTTTAATTTAGATTCAAATCAAAATAATATAGTTAGAAGAATAATTGAAGGTAGAGATTATACAAACAGAACTTTAGTCAGTATAGTTACCACTGCAATAGATTTTGAAAAATCTATTGAAATAGCTGATTTTAAAATTGAAACACTTGAATACATTTTTAATTTTCTTATTCCAGATATTAATCACAATTATTCTGTCGGTGTATTTAACCATTGGAAGTTTAACCCAATAGTTAGAATTATATTGTTGGAAGATGGCCAATTGGGTGCTTCTAACAATGGTAATATTGTCCATGATTTCAACATTGATGAGTTGGATCTTTTAAGTAGTGAATTTGGTTATGATAAAGTATGGGATATATTTTCAATGTCCGATTTAAATGAAATTCAATTTAAAATTAGAGAATCAATTAAATGGTTCGGTAAGGGAATAAATGATTATGATATGAATCAAACATTTATTCATTTAATTTTTGCTATTGAATCAATATTGAACCATAATAATAAAAATGAGATAATTACAGCTGGAATAAGTCATAAGATTTCTGAGGCATTAGCTTTTATTATTTCAGATAATAAAGCTGAAGAATGGAAATTTTTAAAGAATTTAAGAATTTATATACATTAAGGTCTGGAATAGCCCATGGTAGTAAACATCAAATTAAACGAAATGAAGTTTTAGTTGTTTTATTTTTTGCAAAAAGGTTAATAGCTAATTTGCTGATTTCTGATTATTTTTCAAAATTTAAGACAACTAAAGAGTTGTATGAATATATCGAAGAATTAAAATTTTCATAAAGTTTTAAATTTATTAATAGTTTTATTCTTAAATAGAATTTATGATTGATTTTAGGTTATTTTATTTTATATGGACTTAAGTCATTCATCAATTTATCTAATATCCTTAAATCTTTTTCTTCCCTTATCGCCATCGCTTTTTTAGATTCTACAAGTATTTTATTTCCTATATTATTTTCATGCCATTGCATGTTCTCTGAATAGTAACATGCCACTGGTCTATTATTTTCCTCACAAAATTTTATAGTATGTAAGGTGCCTCCACTAGTCCCAGTTTCTATAACTATTACTGATTCACTCATTCCAGCTTGGATCCGATCTCGTTCTATATAATAATTTGGTCGAGGAGATTTACCTTAATAATATTCGATGATTAATAATCCACCATTATCTAGTATTATATCGGCGAGATATAGTTTTCCTATAATTTCCACTTAAATCTCAAACTTGATCGAAAAGGGTTTGAAAGCTGTACATATTTTAATTTAAAAATGTTATTGTTTAAATAATACAATAATCAAAATGATATAAGAGTGTCTTAAAAGCTAGAATTTTATTTAAAACTGGCTAATTAATAATATTTTTTAATATAAATTGTATTTCCAAAATACAGTTTATATTAAAAAAAGGCAATATAATATTGAGTATTCCAACAAATTAAATTGAATATTATTTTTTTGGTATAAAAGTTGTCTGTAAGATTCTACAAATGCTTTTAATGATTTTTTGCAACTTAATTTAATGTTAACAAATTAACAAATTAACAAATTTGAAATATACATAGAATTAGGTATTGATACAATCTAAGCTACAAGCTAAATTTAAAAATATAATCTAGTAAAAGTAAAATATATTGTGTTATTAATAATGTATTACTCATTATACTATTTCTATTAAATATTATTAAATGTATACAATGAAATAAATTTAACTACATAAATCATCGCTATGAAAAAACTATTCCAATTCATCATTTTTATGTTTATTATTAATGTAAATGTAAATGCGCAAACCCTTGATACTTATCAATGGAAAAAACATTTAGATAATGAAACCTTAACCTACTATCAAAAAAGAGATAGTGCTGAACAATTTTTTAGCCAACATGATTCTCTCAGGGAAATTCGAAAATATGGGTATAAGGATTTTTTAAGGTGGAGTTTTTATTGGTCAAATAGATTAGATGTGAATGGCTATACAATTGATTTGCCAAAAAAGTTAGATAGCTTACTTGATAATAATGCAAGTGCATTCCAAAATAAAAGCAATAGTAGCAATTTGGAGCCTTGGGTCCCAATTGGTATGGATAAAAAGCCAAAATCTGGGGGATCTTACCCAACATTAGGGGGTATCGGAATGATTTTTTGTTTAGAAATCAACCCATTAAATAATAACATTATTTTGGCGGGTACACCAAATGGGGGTATTTGGCGGACTGACAATCTTGGCCAAAGTTGGAGACCATTAAAGTTTATAATTGAAACAAATACTGCAAGTTATGACATAGGATTAATTGGGGTAATGTCTATTAAAATTGATCCAAATGATACATCAAGAATATACATTGGTACTGGGAGTAGAGAATTACAAACTGGTTATAAGGAAAAATATTCTTATGGCGTATTGTATTCATATAATTCTGGAGCTACTTGGAAGCGATCAGGCCTGAGTCCTGACATTTGGGATAAAGTAAATATTAAAGACATTGCTATTGTCGGTAATAGCAACCCTAATAATGTTATTATTCATGCTTTAACTGATCATAAAATTCAAACTTCTTATGATGGAGGTGTAACATTTTCAACAGGTGGTGGTTTTACAGGTACTTACGACTTTTACAAAATTAAAGTTTTGCCAATTGACAATGACATTGTGATAGCAAGTGCAAATAGTTTATTCATTTCATTTGATGCAGGAGTTACATGGCAAAATATTACTACCATATTTAATTCTTCAATTACAAAATATGATGGAATTTCAATAGCATGTAACGGTTCTTTAGGGTATAATATAAAAGTTGTTACTCGTTTAAATGAAGTTGAGACGTTATACAATTTAGATTTGACTAATCCGAATAATATAGTAATAACAAATACTACGACTGGCATAAATTCAGCTGGTTATAATGGATTACTTGAGCTAGCTATTCCTGAAAACACAACAAGCGACGTGTATTTTGGATCTAGACATTTTTATTATTCTAGTAATAGTGGCCAAAGTTTTACACGAAAAAACTCTTCGATGCATGACGATATTAGAGATATTAAAATTAAATCTATAGGGGCAAATAATTATATTTATATAGCGCACGATGCAGGCATTGATTTATCTATAGATAATGGTGCAACTTATCAATTTATAGCCAATGGAATACAAGCATCAAATTTTTATAATCTAAGTATTTCGGATAACGATCCAAATTTAATCATTGGAGGAGTTCATGATTCAGGTACTAATTATAAAGATAATGAACTTTGGACCTCAGATTTTGGGGGAGATGGTTTTGGTCAAACATTAATCATAGAAGAAGACTTTCAAAAAGTAGGTACCATTGCTTTTACAAATGTTAATGATGGAATGAAAAGATTAGAATATAACTCTAATTCATTTATTAGTGCTGGTGGAGGATCGGGAATGTGTAGGTTTATTGATAAAGCTAAATCAAGTAACACTGTTTTGGTTTATTATATTGATATTGTTAGGAATAAACAACCAAATAATGTAATTTATAAGTCTACTGATAAAGGCGATAGTTGGTCGTCCCACTCATACTCTGGAATTCCAAGTCATTTAGAATTTTCAAGTTTTGAAGTATCCGATGATAATCAGGTATGGTTAATAGGTACTTGGGGTAAAAATCTGTCAACTAATAATTTTGAATCATTACTTTATATTTCTACAGACGAGGGATCTACATTTTCATTGATAAGCAAACCTGGTTCATCGGGAATTGTTGATATTGAAATCAATAAAAATGGTAGCGATTATGATATTTGGGTTACAAAAGGAGGCTTTAGTTGGGATGGAGATAGAATATGGCATTCAAATGATTTAGGTGCTACATGGACAAAATTAGGCAATAATACTTTAGGTGAATATCCTGTAAATACTATTGCATATGATAAGGTTAATAATATGTTGTTTGCAGGTACTGACAGAGGCGTATATTATTTTGATAATTCAAATAATACATGGTATGAATATAATTCAGGTTTGCCAAAATGCATTATTATGAAATTGGTTATTAGTTATTCTAATAACAAACTGAGGGCGGCTACTTTTGGGCGTGGAGTATGGGAAACTAATTTGAAAGAATGTGTTTATTATACTGGTGCTCCCGAATATATAGAAGAAGGCACAATCACATATTCTACAGATACTAGAGCCACCAAAGATATTGTGATTTTATCAGGAGCAACATTGGTTGTTACTGGTAAACTATTTATGCCGAATAACTCTAGTATTACTGTAAATAAAGGAGGTAAATTAGTAGTTGATGGAGGAGTCATTACTAATTATTGTGGTGGAATGTGGAAGGGTGTTGTAGTAGAAGGAACAGCTTTAATGGGACAAACAACAGTTGACCATGGGTGGTGTGAAGTTAAAAATGAAGGGACAATCGAAAATGCAAGGATTGCAATTAAAAGTAATAATGGCGGTGTTGTAAGAGTAATAAATGGGAATTTTATTAACAATAGATTTGGCGTGTTTTTTGGAAAGTATAGTTTAGCAAAAAATCAAATACACTCTAATTACAGCGTTATTGCAAATTCGGATTTTAAATGTTACCGAGCTATGATCGATAAAAGTTATATAGATGGTGGTAAATATGAAGGGTCTAAATATTTTGTTGGAATTGCTCAACAAAGTGGTGTAAGGATATTTAATAATAATTTTGAAAGCACCTATCAACCAAGAGCAGATTTAAAGGGAACTGGAATTGTAACATGGGGTAGTAGAACGTATATTCATAATAATAGTTTTACAGGGCTAACCTATGGAATAGAGGCAGCAGGTTTTCAAAATCCACTTCAAGCAAATAGTGTCTATGGTAATGAATTCAATTATGTTTCATTAGCAATTACTGAAACTGCACAAGCAGGATCACAAATAAGAGAAAATATAATAGTTTTACCAGAGTATGAAAGTAATTTCTGGTTAAAGGAAAATTATGGCATCAAACTCGAATTATCTAGAGGCTTCAATTTTACTGGCAATTTTATTGAAGTTCCAACTTCAATATCAAATATTACTAATAATTATGGAGTATTAGTTAAGAATTCTGAAAATTTACAGTGTAACATTGAACATAATACTTTTGAGAGATTAGAATTTGCAAATCAATTGGAAGGAAATAATAATCAAATAGGAATACAATGTAATACCTATAATAATTCCACTCAAGATTGGTCAATAAATCCTATTACACCAGGTATTATTCATCATTTTGGTACTGATGATCCATCATTTATGCAAGCTGCAAATTATTTTCCTCGAAATTTAAATGAGTTCAATAATATTCGGTTAAATGAAAGTATGTCGTTTACTTATTATTCAGTAGCTGATCCATTTGAATGTATTCCAATTAATAAAACATCGAATGTTACTGTAATACCTATAGAAACATCTCATTTTGATGATGAATGTGAAAGTCCATTAGATCCCTGTGGTGGAAATCCTGTACCTTGTGTTGCATATGCCCAAGACTTAGTTAGTAATAATACTGAAGCAAGTGCTGATTTAATATTTAAGTATAAACTTAATTTGGCTCAACAACTAAGAGATAGTGGAATGATAGAAGAATTAAGAACTATGTTGGAGGAGGAGACTGGTCCAGAATGGGAGGAATTGAAACTTCCAATTTACATAGAATTTGGAGCCATCATGAATATTGAGGTTCAGGATTTAATCAACAATCTTGAAGAGAGCGATTATAAGAATTTTATACAAACAATACTGGACATTGAAAATGAAGACTTGCCAATTGATAGTATTGGAGATGATGGATTAATTGAAGATGTAATAGAAATTGCAGAACAGAACTCATCCGTATCAATTGCAGCAAAGAAAATTTTAGAAATGTTTTTTGGATATCAGTTTGTGAGGGAGGCAGAGCGTTGGGAGGAATCAAGCATGGTTAGACATAATTCAGGTTCAATAAAAACCTTACAAAATCAAGAGGAGACTGAGGTGAATAATGAACAAAAGGAAAATGCTGATTTAATGCATCTTACTAAACCAGATTTCTTATTAATACCCAACCCGAGTGGTGGTAATTTTGTTGTAAAATTGCTTTCTTCTACAAGTGGAACCATAACAATTGTGGATATGCATGGTAAAATAATTAGAAAAGAAATTGTTTCAAAAGAAGGAGAATTAAGAATAGAAAAAGGAACCCTTACTCCTGGGGTGTATACAATAAGACTTACCAATGAGAATGAATCTTACCAATTGAACAAAAGAATGATTATCTTAGAATAATATATGAAACGTATCTGTCTATTAATTACATTACTTATATATACATTTTCTAATGTAAATGGACAGATACGTTTTTCTAAATTTTATGATTACAACCGGACTGCAAACTTAATTTCGGATGTTGTAGTGCTTGGAGATACAGGTTATTTTACGATAAGTCAATGCATAGATTTAAATGAAGCAGACACGTTGAATTATGCAAAGACTTATTTATATTTTATAAGAACGAACCAATTTGGAGATACCGTTTTTACGAAGGCATATCACAAACCAAGATTCTACATTAAAGGTACTGATTTAGTAAAATCGAATTGGGGATATTTCTTAGCTGGGGAAGAATATGATTTAAAGAAATATGATGATAGCACTTTGGGTGAATATATAAGAATGTGGAAGATTAATGAAATTGGAGATACAATTTCCACTCAAGAATATGATATTCAAAATGGTAATGACCTCTCCATCAAAATAATTAAAACCATTGATAATGGATTTGCTGTTTTTGGTCAGACCTGTAATCAAATTCAATCTGGAAGAAAGTGTAATTATTTTTTAATGAAATTGGATAGCAATGGGAATAAGCAATGGCATCAAATTTATAAGCAAAGTAATATTAGTTTTGAAAATCCAAATTCATTAGTACAACTAGATGACGGCACATTCTATATGTTCGGTCAATCAACAATCAATAGTATAATGAAGTGGTTCCTTGTGAAGACTGATAGTATCGGTAATTTACTATGGAAAAAAACATATAATGAATTTCCAAGACAAGCAGGACTAGCAATACAGCAAATTAACAATAAGATAATTCTAGCAGGTTCATATGCAACAAATGCAGATGGAACAGGTACTACAAAAGGTTGTGCTATGTTAATTGATACTTCAGGTAATAAAATATGGAATAAATCATATGGAGGGAAAAAGAATTGTGGATTTACTAGTGCTATAATTAATAATAGTAATAATATTATATTGGCAGGTTATAATACTAATTATGATTCTGTAAGTAATGGGCAAGGTTGGCTATTTTCAATTAATTTAAATGGAGATAGCTTATTTCAAAGATTATATAATCCGATCAAAACTTGGCCAGAACAAATTTATAATATTAGTAAAACTAATGAGGGGTTTCTTATGTCTGGGTATGGAATTACAAATATTGATTCAATAAATTCACAAGATGCATGGTTATTAAAAGTTGATAGTTTTGGTTGTCTTACGCCAGGTTGTCAATTAGTAGGTATTGATAACATTCCATTCAGTAGAGAAGAAATTATAATTTATCCAAATCCAGCAAGAGATAAAATCCAATTTGAACACAGTGGTAAAATATTATCTTATCGAATTGCAGATTATACAGGAAAATTGTTGATGGCTGATAATTATTTAGAATCTGGAATAAGTATTGAACATTTACCAAGTGGT
>CALRIM020000128.1:0-8834 GCA_943360385.1 Rhizobium sp. Q54
GACGAAACAGTAATAAACAAAGGTCTTGGCAAGGAGTTGTATGAATTTTCTAATTATGTAATAAATAACTCACAAGCATCCGAAAAATACAAAGCATTTAAAAGGGAAAATTATTTACTTCCAGAAGAAATAAAACAAAGGATGAAATAGTACCTTTATGTTGTGGAAGAAATTGCATTCATAAAACTTTCAGATTTATCTCGAAAAATCGAGCAAGTATTTAAACAAGTATTTGCCTCTGAATATTATTGGATAGTTGCTGAGGTTTCTGGACACAAATTTTATCCAGATACAGACCGTCATTATTTCGACTTGGTTGAAAAGAGTGCAAACTCAGAAGTAGAAGTGGCGAAATTTAAAGCAAAGTCATGGACTGAAGGCTCTGCGAGCATTGCAGAATTTGAGCAACAAACGGGTCAGGTTTTTCAATCAGGCATTCAAGTTTTAATTAAAGTTAAAGTAGAATATCATTCATTATATGGACTATCGCTAACATTATTAGAAATAGATCCATCGTTTACCATTGGAAACATTGAGAAACAAAGGAGAGAAACACTTTTGCGGTTAGTGCGTGAAAATGACGATTGTATTTTTTTAATTGATGATGAATATATTACTAAAAACAAAAAACTAGAATTACCGAGTGTATTACAAAAAATTGCGTTAGTTGCTTCACCAAATTCTGAAGGGTATTCTGATTTTGCGCATACGATGTTACACAACCAGCATCAATATAAATTTGAAATAGACAATTATTTTTCTTCTGTACAAGGGAAAGATGCTGAAAAGGAACTAATAAATACGTTAATAAGTATTTATACTTCGGGGAAGAAATACGATTGTGTGGTAATGATTAGAGGGGGTGGCGCTAAAACAGATTTCTTAGTTTTTGACACCTACAATTTATCACGAGCAGTAGCCAGATTTCCTATTCCAATTATTACTGGTATTGGTCATCATAAGGATGTGAGTATAGTAGACATGATGGCACACAGCCCCACCAAAACGCCAACAAAATGTGCAGAATTAATAATATCTCATAATAGAAAATTTGAAGAGGCTGTATTATCATTACAACAAACGGTCTTGATAAAAAGTCAACAATTATTAAGCAAAGAACTTTCAGAAATAAATGAATTAAAGGGAAGTGTTATCGGGAATGTTCAATATTTAATTAATGAACAACAAAATGAAATGATTTCTACGATGATGGTTATTTCGAACAAACCAAACTTAGTAGTTCAACGCAAACTTCAAACATTGGATTTTATGCACATGAAATTACAATCTCAATCTCAAAATTATATTTTAAAGAAATCGAATGAGATGAATCATTATGTAAAGGTGATGAAATTAATGAGCCCTGTGAATATTTTAAAAAAGGGATTTGCTATTATTAGTATCGACGAAAACATATTAGTAAATACTGATGGTATAGAACCAGGAAGTAAAGTGAAAATAAATATGTATCAAACTGAAATTGATACAACCGTAATAAAAAAAACAAGTACAGATGGAAAAAAATATGACTTATGAGCAAGCGTTTGATGAATTACGAACCATTGCATTGGAGATAGAAGAGGAAACTGTTTCTGTAGACGTGTTGGCAGAAAAAGTAAAGCGCGCGTCGGAGTTAATAACTTTTTGCCAAGCTAAATTAAGATCTACTGAAGTGGAAGTAAATAAAATTATTAAGCAAATGGAACGTAAGAGTATTCCAGAATAACAATTTGAGAATGCGTAGATGTGCAAATTAAAAATACACATCTACACATTCTCTGATCTATTTTTGTTCGAGTTTAAAGTACGTCTCGCTTCTATCAACAACAATTTTATCCTTGCTAATATTTTCAATGAGCAACTCCGATTTTTCTGGGGATAATATATATACATTATCGCTTCCTTTTATTTTAATTTTAACAGGTAGTTTAAAATCTTCTACAACTCTCGACCATTCGTATTTAACTAATACATCGTTGTTTTTTTCTTGTAACGCTACACTAAATAAAGGTAAGGGACCTTGTCTTAGGTAAACATCAAATAATGGTTTTAAATTTTTACCTGATTTTAATTCCATCAATTCAATTACGTCTTCTGTAGAAATATTTTTATGACGATATTTTTTCTGAAGAGACGCAACTATATCCCACCAGATTTTATCATTATTAATGTAATTACGTAGTGTGTTTAAAAACAAAGCACCTTTTGGATACATATCACCACTTCCTTCTTTGTTGACTCCATAAGGTCCTATAATTGGCTCAGTATTTCCAACACCACGTTTTAATCCTTCTAAATATTTGTTGGCACTCTCTTTACCATAAATTTCTTCTAAATAAACGGTCTCTGCGTATTGCCCGAAACCCTCGTGAATCCACATATCAGCAATATCATAGGAAGTAATGGAATTACCCCACCATTCGTGTGCAGATTCGTGAATTATTATGTAATCGAATTTTTTACCTTCTCCAGAACCAGAAAGATCCATTCCTAGATAACCGTTTTTATATGCATTACCATAAGCCACACAACTTTGGTGTTCCATTCCTAAATATGGTGTTTGAACTAATTTATACCCATCTTTATAAAACGGGTATTTCCCAAACCTTTTTTCAAAAACATCCATCATTGGCTTTACTTGCTCAAATTGTTTTTGTGCTTTTTCTAAATCCTCCTTTAATACATAGTAATCAAGTGTAAGTTTTTCTCCATCAACATTGCTAATATAATTATCTCTCCAATGTGCATAGTCTGCAATATTAATGCTTACATCATAATTATTTATAGGCTCAGAAACAAACCACTCGAAGCGAGTATATCCATTATCTAAATCTTTTTTAGCTCGTAATCTACCATTAGAAACTTCTTCTAGGTTAGAAGGTGAAGTAATGTTTATTGCCATACTATCTGGTTCATCACTTTGATGATCTTTTGTTGGCCACCATAGGCTTGCACCTGTACCTTGACAAGCTACTGCGACAAATGGTTTGCCATCTTTGTCTGATTTAAAAACAAACCCACCATCCCATGGGGCACGTTTAGCAACAGTTGGATTTCCTTCATAATATACTTTAATTGATGATTTAGTCCCAGCAAGTAATGCTGAAGGAAAGGTTACAAATACTGCATTGTATTCGCGTTTAAATGCAAGGCTTTTGTTTTCCCACTCAACCTTTGTAATGTTAAGATTATCGAATAAATCGAATTGAAGAACAGGTAAGTTTTTAATAACATTAAAACGAATGATGTTACTTCCTGAAATATATTTTTTTTCAATATCAATTTTTAAATCTAGCTCGTAGTATTTTACATCATAATTTGCACGTTCTGGTGTAAGTGTTCCACGAAGAGAATCTTTACGAGTAAATTTTTCAGGCAAACCGGTGCCTAATTGAGCTGAAGAATTACTGTTGATAAAAACAACAATTCCGATGAGTACAATAAATCGTTTCATAATTAAAACTAGAAAATTTTTTTTTAAAACCAGTGAGCAGAAGGTAATGATACTGTGACGATTGTCTATATATTTTTAATGATTTTCAATTTAAGTAAACTGGCTACACTCATCGAATCTGTAATTTCTCCTCTAAAAACCATTTCAATCGCTTCTAAAAGTGGTAGTCGTTTTATCTGTAACTGTTCTGTTTCTTCTGGTTGAGAAATTCCTTCTGTTAATTCTTCTGCTAGATAAATTATGCTATACTCATCACTAACAGAATTAGATAAATGCATTTCTAATAAGTTAGTCCATTTACTAGCAGTAATACCAGTTTCTTCTAACAATTCTCTTTTTGCAGAAATCAAAGGCTCAACATCCAACTTTCCACCCCCCTCTGGAATTTCCCATGAGTAAGCATTTAGTGGATATCTATATTGCCCTACTAAAATAGTATCCCCATTTTCGAAAACAGGAATAATACCGATGGCAAGATTTTTAAAATGCACTTTACCATATATTCCCTCCCCACCATTTGGATTAATAACCTTATGAGCCGTTACTTTTATCCAAGGGTTATCATACACCTCATCATTAGTTAAAGTAGTCCATGGATTCTGATTTTCATTCATAAAAAAAATGTTACTATGTTTATATTATTAGATAAATAAAGTATTTATGTAAAATTTTCCATTTACAACCTATGAAAAAACTATATGTTTTTCTATCTTATTTTTTTCTATTCTCGATTTCCTATGCACAAACATACCAATTTAAGGGAAAGGTTGTAGATGCAACAACAAAGAAGGGGTTACCTTTTGTGGCAGTTTCTGTTGTTGGAGATATAAAAGGTATGCAAACAGATATTGATGGAAAATTCGTTTTAGTTTCAAACAAATCGGAATTAAAACTAAGGTTTCAATATGTGGGATATGAAAGCTTGGAAAAATTAGTCTTATCAAAAGATGAAATAGAAATAAAGTTAAATGCAAAGGAGAACAATATAAAAGAAGTACAAGTAATAGCAGGTGAAAATCCAGCAAATAAAATAATAAAAAAAGTAATAGCCAATAAGGATAAAAACAATCCTGAAAAACTACCTTCTTTTCGATATATGTCTTACAACAAGTTTGTGTTTACAGGTAAAGACGATTCAACATTGTATGATAGGTGGTACAAAGCTGCGATTAAAGGATTTGATAGTACAAAGCCCGATTTTCAACACAAAAAAGATTCTGTTATTGGAAGAATTAGCAAGTCGAGGTATACTTCAGACTCTTTGTTTGAGAAACAACATGTTTTTATAACAGAGACGGTTACGCAAAGAGATTTTTTATTTCCAGAAAAAAATAAAGAGCAAATAAAGGCGGTGAAAATTTCGGGGCTTAAAAACCCTTCATTTGTTTTAATTGCTTCTCAATTTCAATCTTTTTCATTTTATAAAGATTACATGAAAGTGTTGGACAAAAATTATTTAAGTCCTATTTCTAAGGGAAGTACGAGCAAGTATTTTTTCTTTCTAGAAGACACGTTACTTCAAAACAACGACTCGGTTTTTGTAATTTCTTTTAAGCCCGGAATGGGTAAGAATTTCGATGGTTTAAAGGGCTTGATTTATATAAATAAAGATGGGTATGCTGTTCAGAATGTAATTGCAGAACCAGATAAGAGTGGATACTATAAAATAAAAGTTCAACAACAGTATGAAAAAATACACGATGCTTGGTTTCCAACACAACTGAATACAGATTTAGAAATTAATATGGTTCAAATAAACACTCGTAAAATGATTGGAATTGGGAGAACATATATTAAGGATATAGAAATTGGCGTTGACCAATCGAAACGAAAATTTGATGGAGTGGTAATTGATTACGATCGAAAATCGATTAAAAACAATTCGGATTCTTTGTTAAAAAAATATAGAATAGATACGCTTGATAAATTAGAGAATCAAACCTATTATATATTAGATAGTATTGGGAAAGCAGAGAAGTTAGACGAAAAAGTTAAACTGTTTGATGTTTTTTCTAAAGGATATATTCCTTGGGGATATATTCAATTCGACATCAAAAAAATTATAAGTAGTTATAATGATTATGAAGGTGTTCGATTAGGTTTGGGAATAGGTACCTCGGAAAAGTTTAGTAAGTATTTTTCGGTAGATGGTTATTTTGCATGGGGAACGAAAGACCATAAATTTAAGTACGGCGGAAACTTAAAAGTTCCAATTTATTTGCGTCAGGATATTGTTTGGAATACCACCATTTCCAAGGATGTAACGGAATCTGGAGCTACGATTTTTAGAGGTGATAAAAAAACAAAATTCGATTCATATAGAAATATATTAGTGTGGAACATGGATTGGAGAGAAGGAGTAGAAACCGAATTAAGTATTCGATCACAAAAGTATTTACTGCATTATTTGTATGCATCTCAATATAAAAGGAGAGTAACAAATACCTATCAGTTTTTTGACAATGGCAAATTGTTTTCCGATTATGAAACTCGAGAATTTGGAATAAGCACTAGATGGGCATTTGGAGAAACATTTATGCGACAATCTCAACAACGAATTTCTATGGGAACACGCTATCCAGTTGTATGGTTTAACATTGCTTATGCAGTTGGAGTAAATGAAATATGGAAGGGTAGTTACTGGAAGTTTGACATTAAAGCAAAGAAATCTTTTACGATAAGAAACGCTGGAACATTGCATGTTCAAGCGTTTGGAGGGTATATCAGCGGGTCTGTTCCATACCCATTTGCATATAATGGTAGAGCAAATAACAATGGTAGTTTTAGTTTAGCAACTCAAGGATATTTTGAAACAATGAGAATGAATGAATTCTTATCATCAGAATATGCAGCGGTTTTTTTAATACATGATTTTGGTAAACTTCTATATCAGAGTAAACATTTTAAACCGGGAATTTCTATTTCTTCGGCGTATGGAATAGGGAAGTTAAACAACTCATCTCAACACACAGGCATAAGTTATAAAACAATGGAGAAGGGATATTTGGAAAGCGGTATGCTATTGAGCGATTTATTTGTAATGAAAACACCTTTTTATAATATGGGTTTGGGTGTTGGAGCGTATTATCGTTATGGAGCCTATAGAAATATTGTAGAAAAAGATAACTTAGCATTAAAATTAAATCTCACAATTTCATTTTAAGGATGGATGAACGAAGAAAACAATGGTTAAAAAGATTTGGCTTAGCGGGTTTTTTATTTTTTTTAATAAAAGGAATCGCTTGGTTAGTAGTAGGATATATGGCCTATAAAGGATGTAACTAATTACCTCAAAATAATCTCATGAAAAAGTTTTTTATTATTTCTGCCATGCTTATTGGGCAAACAGTGTTTGCACAAAATAAGATGCAGCCAGAAACGCTTTGGAAATTCGGAAGAGTTGCAGAGCCCAAAGTTTCGCCAGATGGCAAAATGGTAGTTTACCAAATTACAACCTATAAGGTTGAAGAAAACAAAGGGAACACGGACCTGTGGATAGTTCCAACAGCAGGGGGAACCCCTAAACAATTAACAGCGACTACAACTTCAGAAGGGAATGCTCGTTGGAGACCAGACGGGAAAAAGATTGGGTACTTAAGTTCAGAAACTGGAGAATCTCAGTTGTGGGAAATGAATGCAGATGGTTCCGAGAAAAAACAGATTAGCAATATTGTAGGAGGGGTTTATAATTTTAATTATTCACCAACACAAAAGCACATTTATTTTTCGCAAGAAGTAGATTTAGATTATACAGTAAAGAAGAGATATCCTGATTTGCCAAAAGCAAATGCTTTGGAATATGATGGCTTAACAATGCGTCACTGGACACAATGGGAAGACGGAGCTTATAGTCACGTAATGTATTGTTCTTATGAGGATGGGAAATTAGGCGCGGTTACAGACTTAATGCCAGGTGAACATTTTGATGCACCTACTCAGCCATTTGGAGGAGAGGAGCAAATGAGTTGGAGTCCTGATGGGAAAACCATAGCCTATACTTGTAAAAAAGAAAGCGGTACAGCTTACGCAGTAAGTACGAATACAGATATCTATTTATATAATATTGAAACAGGAAAAACAACGAATATTTCTATGCCAAATATGGGGTACGATGTTGACCCACGTTTCTCTCCAGATGGAAAATCGATTGCTTGGTTAAGTATGCAAAGGGCAGGATTTGAAGCGGATAAAAATAGAATTATGGTGATGGATTTAGTGACTAAAAACTTAACTGAAATAACTAAACCATATGATCAAAGTGCGGATAATATTGTATGGTCTAAAGATTCGAAAACCATTTATTTTACTAGTTGTGTAGATGCTGTGCATCAAATATTTTCTTATTCATTTTTGGCAAAAAAAGACGCACTTCGTAAAATTACAAATGGGTTGAGCGATATGGGTGGGATTGAATTGTATGTTGAAGGGAAAACAACAAACATCGTTGCTACTCGTGTTAATATGAGTAGACCAACAGAGATTTATAAAGTTGAAACGTTAAAAGGAAATCAAACATTATTATCGCACACAAATGACGATATAATTGAAAGCTTAAAACTAGGAAGAGTTGAGAAAAGGATGGTTGCTACAACAGACGATAAAGAGATGTTGGTTTGGGTAATTTATCCTCCAGATTTCGATAAGGATAAAAAATATCCAACACTATTGGTTTGTCAGGGTGGCCCACAAAGCACCGTTAGTCAAGGGTTTTCATATCGTTGGAATTTTCAATTAATGGCAGCGAAGGGATATATTGTTGTGGCTCCGAACAGAAGAGGATTACCTTCTTTTGGACAAGAATGGAATGATGAAATAAGTGGGGATTGGGGAGGACAAGCGATGAACGACTTACTATCTGCTATAGATGATGTAAGTAAGGAATCGTATGTAGATACAAGTCGCAGGGCAGCAGTGGGAGCAAGTTATGGAGGCTATTCTGTGTATTGGTTAGCAGGTCATCATAACAAAAGATTTAAATCGTTTATTGCACATTGTGGAGTATTCAATTTAGAGAGTATGTATGGAGCAACAGAAGAAATATTTTTTGCTAATCATGATTTAGAAGGGCCGTATTGGAAGAATCCAAAACCAAAATCGTACGAAGCATTTTCTCCACACAAATTCGTTCAAAATTGGAATACCCCAATTTTAGTAATACATAACGAGAAAGATTTTAGAGTGCCATTGGGCGAAGGCTTACAGGCTTATTCAGCAGCTCAGTTACAAGGCATAAAAAGCAGGTTTTTATATTTCTCAGACGAGGGTCATTGGGTAACCAAACCACAGAATAGTATTTTGTGGCAGAGGGAGTTTTATAGATGGTTAGACGAAACATTAAAATAGGAATTGATTAAGCAAACTAGCAAACTGGTGGCACGAC
>CALRIM020000129.1:0-8833 GCA_943360385.1 Rhizobium sp. Q54
AACACTTGTATTATCTCCATAGGGCATACTCTGAGAGAATAATTTTGTAGAAAGGAACAGCAAGCAAAGCACAACTATATTTTTCATACTTAAAGTAATTCTAATTTTCAAATTGGCTAATTGTCTAATTGGCACATTGTCAAATTGGCTAATTGGCACATTGGTTATAAAAGTTTTTTCAAAAGCACTATCTGTCCCAAATGGTAATGCATGTGCTCTATCATCCCAAGTATATTTCTGAAATAATTACCATACTTTTCATTTCGAAATGTTTCCAAAAGTTTACTATCTGGCATTTGCTCAAGTAGTGTAACCGCTTTCTCCGCATTGCTCCAACATTTGTCTAAAAGTTGATCCCAATCTTTTTTAGAATGAATAGGAGGGTGATTAAATGCATCCGCATCTTTTGTGGTAAGCGGATTTCCTTCTATAACATCAATTAACGCACTGATATAATAACATGAATGGTAAGTTAATACTGCAATTGTTTATAATCATCAATCTTTTGAATTGCTTGTTTCCATGAAACATCTTTTAATTGATCCTTAAAATTCGATTCTGTCCAGTTTCCTCCAAAATGAATTTCACGCAAATGGCGAGCAAGTTGTTTTGTTATAGACATTTTTATAGCTGAGAAATTGAAAATCTAATTTATAATATTAATATACAAGTTACAAGCTAATAAGAAGTCCAAGGTCTAAAAAGCCCAAAGTCAAATTAGGCAATACAGATTAATTTATATAAAATTATACCAATTGGTATTTTTTTCATATAATTGCATCGTCATCAAAAAAACCATGCAGTCTAAATCCGAACGTACAAAACAATACATTATAGAAAAAACAGCTCCTGTATTTAATGCAAAGGGGTTTGCTGGCACTTCTATGAATGATATTACTACGGTAACAGGATTAACCAAAGGAAGTATTTATGGGAATTTTGAAAACAAAGACGAGGTGGCTTTAGCCGCATTCGACTATAATTTTGGAGCAATTGTTCATCATCTAAGAATGAAAATTGAACAAAAATCGAGCAGCATAGATAAATTATTAGTGTACCCCGAAACATATAGAAACTTCTTGAATTTAACGTTTCTACAGGCGGGATGCCCTGTGTTAAACACATCCACCGATGCTGATGATACCCATCCACAACTTAGGGATCGTGCTGTAAAAGCACTTAAACTTTGGAAAACCTCTGTAGAGCGAATAATAAATACAGGAATAGAAAAAAAAGAAATTAAAGCGAATACAAACTCGTCCGATTTTGCAGCCATACTTATGTCGCTTATAGAAGGTGCTGTAATGCAAGCAAAGGTTACAGGCAAAACAACCGAATTAAACGCGTCTATGAATTACCTAGAAAAAATGATTAAAGAATTAAAGAAATAATTTTTTTGCAAACTTATATACCGATTGGTATATTTTTAAACACAATAAAAATGGAAATAAAAACTATCGAATCATTTCTAAGCTATTTAGAAAGAACCAGACAAGCTACCAAGCGAGTAATCCAAGCAATTCCGTCGGATAAATTTGACTTTACTTATATGCCTGGAAAATTTACTGTAGCAGATCTTGTTAGGCATATTGCAGCTGTGGAGCAATACGTATTTGCAAACATTGCCGTTGGGAAAGGGCCTGCTTACAAAGGCTGTGGGAAAGAACTAGCAGAAGGGTACGATGCTGTGATGCAGTATTATGAAGATCGACACGAAGAGTCTATTAACATGTTTAAGTCGCTTTCCGATTCAGATTTATTAAAAAAAGTAAATGCATTAAACGGAACCGAAATAGAATTAGGAAATTTTCTAAGAGCACTTCTAGTTCATGAGATTCACCATCGTGGCGCATTATGCATCTATATAAATTTAATGGGCTTAGAATCTCCTCCAATACTAGGTTTTACAGAAAAACAAGTGATAGAAGTAAGCAATAAATAATATGAATGAAGTATATATTGTAGCGGCTAAACGTACACCTATAGGTGGATTTTTAGGTAATCTATCAAGTTATTCTGCTACTGAATTAGGTGCGATTGCCATACGAGCTGCATATACTGAAGGAGGCGTTGATCCTGCTGAAATAGATTCTGTTTATTTTGGAAACGTATTATCAGCAAACCTTGGTCAATCGCCCGCTAGGCAAGCATCTATACTTGCTGGTATATCTGATAAAACAGATTGTACAACCATAAACAAGGTATGTGCCGCTGGAATGAAAGCAACTATTGTAGGCGCTCAACAAATTCAATTAGGATTAGAAGATTTGGTAATTACTGGTGGTATGGAAAGTATGAGTAATGTGCCTCATTATGCAATGTTGCGTACTCAAACCAAACTTGGTAATGAAACTTTTGTAGATGGTTTGCTAAACGATGGTTTAACAGATGTATATAGTAATATTCATATGGGAACAATCGCAGAGACAACTGCAAGTAAATATGTTATATCTCGAATAGATCAGGACGAGTACGCATTAAATTCGTATGAAAAGGCTAGAAATTCTACTAGCGCTGGAAAATTTGCGGCCGAAATTATTCCCATCAAAATTAAAACTAAAATAGGGGAGGCACTAATTGATACAGATGAAGATATTTATAAATTAATTCCAGAAAAAGTATCAAAACTACAACCATCATTTAAAAAAGATGGAACAATAACCGCAGCAAATGCTAGTAATTTAAATGATGGTGCTGCCGCATTGGTATTAGCTTCTAAAAAATGCGTAGAAAAATATAAGTTAAAACCTCTTGCTAAAATAATTGCATATGCCGATGCTGCTTTAGCACCAGAAGAATATGCAATAGCACCATCTGTTGCTATTCAATTAGCCATAAAAAGAGCAAATTTAAGTTTAGCAGATATCGATTTTATAGAATTGAATGAAGCCTATGCTGCGGTTATTTTAGCCAATCAAAAAATATTGAATTTCGATTTACGTAAAACAAATGTTTATGGAGGAGCTGCAGCTATTGGTCATCCTTTGGGAGCGTCTGGTGCAAGGATTATTTGCACGCTAATTTCAGTTTTAAAGCAAGAAGGAGGGCAGTATGGTCTAGCTGCCATATGCAATGGAGGCGGAGGATCTACAGCCATTATCATTCAAAACTTAACTAACAAATAATCAAAATTCACAATTTATAATTTGATAATGAACTTTTCACTTAGCAAATCACTAGAAATCTTAGAAAATACTCCAGAGGTAATTTCTCATTTATTAGAAGGTCTTTCTGAAGAATGGACACATACAAATGAGGGTGATGAAACATGGTCTGCATATGATGTTATTGGGCATTTAATTCATGCTGATTACACCGATTGGATGGTTCGAATTAACATCATTATGTCTGATGAGGTAGATAAAACGTTTCCTCCATTTGATCGATTTGCACACTTTGAAAACAGCAAAGGAAAATCACTTCAACAATTATTAGAAGAATTTAAATCAGTACGATTGGAGAAATTAAAGGAATTTAAAAAAATCAATTTCACAAAAGATGACCTTAATAAAACAGGTATTCATACTGCGTTTGGAGAGATAACACTTGCTCAACTAATTGCAACATGGGCAGTTCACGATTTAAATCATATATCGCAAATTACAAGAATAATGGCCTTTCAATATAAAAAAAATGTAGGTCCATGGAATGAATACTTAAGAATTTTAAAATAAATGCACATGAATATTACACCAAAATCAAGTTATAAAATTCGCTTCAGCGATTGTGATATGTTCGGACATTTAAATAATTCGAGGTATCTCGATTATATTATCAATGCAAGAGAAGATCACTTAATAGAACACTATAATTTCGATTTCAATAAGTATTACAAAAATGATCTCGCATGGGTAATTGGAAGTCATGAAATTACTTATACCAGACCAGCATTGTACAATGAAATTATTGTGGTACAAACTACACTGCTAGCTGTTGAAGAATCTATTTTGCATGTAGAGGCCATCATGTTTAATGAAACTGAAACTAATGTAAAGGCCATTATGAGAACGAAATTGGTA
This sequence comes from Rhizobium sp. Q54, assembly GCA_943360385.1. Classification (GTDB taxonomy): domain Bacteria; phylum Bacteroidota; class Bacteroidia; order Sphingobacteriales; family Sphingobacteriaceae; genus CAJBVG01. The sequence continues at coordinate 4,020 of CALRIM020000129.1, forward strand.
CCTGTTAATTTGAAAACAGGAAGAAAAGAAAAGCACCCATTAGATTTTATGGATTGGGTTAAAATGCTTGTCAACACTAGCATTTCGGAGGATATAACTTTAATAGAAAGAGTGAAACAAGTAATGAGAAACTTGTCAGTATAGTGGTGTTATCTTAACATAACACCACCCTTACTCACTACTCACTACTCACTACTCACTACTTATAGTCTATCTTCGAACCACTCTATTTTTCAATTTAGGCACAGTTCTTAAATAAGCATAAATATGACTTACTTCTTTATCACTCAACAAAGGATAGGGCTCCATTGGGTAACTTAATATTTTACCGTGTGTAGATTGCATTGTTTTAACCGCTTTAATAAAGTCGGCTTCTGTCCATGAACCAATTCCAGTTTCTTCATCTGGGGTAATATTGGCAGTCATTACTACCTTTCCATCATAATCGGTCATTGGATTACCTCCACCGAAAAATCCTTCTGATAATTCTGGTTGCAAATCGTTAATCTTTGCAAAATCGTGAGAGTGACAAGCAAAACATTGCAATTGAAATGTTGCTAAATATTTTCCATGAGCAACTGCATCGTTTGTATCTGGCAGTGCACGAGGTGTTCCATCATATGGTAATGGTTTAATGGCAATATTGCACAAGAACTTAGTAAAGAACGATGGCTCAGAAGGAGGAGGAACCGCTTCATTGGCAGCAACCATTGCATCGTCTGATCGTAGCCAAGCTATAATGCTCTCAACATCATAATCAGCCATCCCATTAAACTTTGGCATGTAAGGTGGGATAAATGTTCCATCTGGACGGATACCAGTACGTAACAAATAAATTAGTTGGCCATCGGTCCATTTCAAAATGCCATGCTCAGCACTTTGAGTAATGTTTTTAGAATATATTTTTCCGAAAATAGGCGGAGCTTCAACTAAAAATTTTCCTGATAAGGAATTTATCTCAGCATTCAAATGGCATTTCACACATAGCATAGAAGCTAACTTTTTACCATGTAGAACCTTTTCTGGAGTCGATACAACAGTAACATTTAACTCTTTTGCATCGTAATTTGGAATACCTCGAAATTGAATAAATAATGCAAATCCAATAACAAGAACAACTACTGCACCAATTAAGTACAGTAAATAACGTAAGATTTTTTTCATTAGGGTGTAGTTTTGGTTAATGACAATTTAAGAATAATTTACCCCTATTGAGAAAAAAACCAATAAAAATAAGCTTGTTTAAACACAGGATTAATATGCTAATATGCTAGTATGCTAATAGAAATGTTTAATACAGTATCTCGAACTCAAAGTTGTAAAGTGGTTCAGATTTATTAATAACAGTATATTTTCAATATCCATTCTTTTTTATATATTTATATAGGCATTCATAGAGTTTAGCAAATAATTTCAATAAGATAATTTAATTATTTCTTTCATTGCTAAATATCATTTTAATAAATCTTTAAACTTATTGGTATAGTTCAAATTATGTATGGAGAAAATCACGGATTACAAGTATGCCTTAGATGAATCATCGATTATTGCTATTACAGATCAAAAAGGAATAATAAAGTACGTAAACAACAACTTTTGTATTATATCTAAATTCACTTTCGAAGAGTTGATAGGTAAAGATCATCGAATTATAAATTCAGGATTTCATACTAAAGATTTCATAAAAGAACTTTGGACAACAATTGCAAACGGAAAGGTTTGGAAGGGGGAGTTAAAAAACAAGGCTAAAGATGGAAGTTACTATTGGGTAGACACTACTATCGTACCCTTTTTAGATGAGCGTGGCAAACCGTATCAATATGTTGCCATTCGATCAGACATTACCTCTAGAAAAAACAACGAAGAAGAATTAAAAAATACTTTAAAGGAAATATCAGATTATAAATATGCTTTAGACGAATCTGCCATTGTTGCAATTACAGATCAACGAGGAATTATAAAACATGTAAACGAAAATTTCTGTAAAATATCTAAATACAGTTATGATGAACTAATTGGTCAGGATCATCGAATTATAAATTCTGGTTATCATTCAAAAGATTTCATCAAAGAACTTTGGAAAACAATTGCCAACGGAAAGGTATGGAAAGGGGAACTGAAAAATAAGGCGAAAGATGGAAGTGTTTATTGGGTAGATACTACCATAGTTCCATTTTTAGATGAAAACCATAAACCCTATCAATATGTAGCTATTCGATCTGATATAACGGAAAGGAAAAATGTTGAAGAGCAAATTAAGTTAAGTAACAAAAAAGCCATAGACCATGCAAAGGAGCTAGAGCAAAAAAACATTCAATTGGTAGACTTTTGTAATATCGTTTCTCATAATTTAAGAGCTCCACTAATTAATATTAGCATGTTAATAGATTTCTTAGAAAACTGCAAAAATGAAAAAGATAGGGTAGAGGTACAATCTAAAATAAAACCTGTTGTAAACCATTTAATGGAAGTTTTTAATGAGCTTGTAGAGTCTATTCAGGTTAAACAAGATAATGAAATTGTTATTGATAATATTAACATAAATGATAGTATTGAAAAAGTACTAATTGGTTTTAAAACACAGATAAAAGAATTGGATGCCATTATAAATGTTAATACAGAAGAAGTCCCAATAATTCAATTCCCTCACAAATACATGGATAGTATATTATCCAACCTTATAAGTAATTCAATAAAATACCATAGTCCTAAAAGGAAATTGAGCATCCAAATTGAAACTAAAAAAATATCCAATCATTGCTATTTATTATCTGTAAGCGACAATGGTTTGGGTATTGATTTGAAATTACATAAGGATCAAATTTTTAAAATCAGAAAAACATTTCATAAACATCCCGACGCCAAAGGTTTTGGTTTATTTATGACCAAAACTCAAGTAGAGGCAATGGGTAATAAAATCTGGGCCGAAAGTGAACCAGATAAAGGAACTTCATTTTATATTAAATTTAACAACCAACACCTATGAACAAAATAAAATCACTCACACTAATAGACGACGATGATGTATTCGTTTTCTTAACCAAGAAAGTAATTGAGGAAACCAATTTAGTAGACCTCATAAAAGTATTTGAAAATGGACTCGATGCCATTAATTATTTAAAAGAAAATATTAATGATCCAGATTCTTTATCTGAAATAATTCTTTTAGATTTAAGTATGCCTATTATGAATGGTTGGCAATTTTTAGAGGAATTCACACTATTAAACCCAAAAATTGGAAAGCAAATCACCATTTATATTTGCTCATCTTCAATTTCTCCAGATGATGTAAGTAAGGCTAGATCTATAAATGAAGTAACCGATTATATTATTAAACCTATTGCTAAGGACAAACTAATTGAAGTGCTAAAAAAAATAATTTAATATAAAAAACACACCAAATTATATCCTATAAAATATGCCAAAACCTATTTCATCATCATAATTTGTTTTAAAATTCTTTAAATATGATAAACGTAATCCTAGTCGTAAATAATTCTTTTTGGTAATAGTTCTTAATCCTGCGTTAAAATAAATACCCGAAGCTTCATTATAATAACCACTTGGCAGGGGAGATCTGCCCGTTTCATTAACGGCATATCCAATTCCGAAGAATCCACCAGTGTTAGAATAAGCCTGTGGACTAGAACCACATCCAAAATTTATCTCTGCAACTAAAGGAACTTCATAAACGAAAAAACTTCCAGTATTTTTAATATTTCCAGAAATTTGGCTATTTGGCCTAAATCCATATGCTAAATGAGTCCCTAATGATAAGTTTGTTTCCTTATTTAATTGAACTAGATTTATTCTAGGTGAGTAAATAATCGCAGGACTATATCTATATATACTTATCCCTATAGCATGCGAAAAAGAAATCTGACAAAAGGTTGTTTTAGTGGTAAGGATTAAAACCAAAAAAAACAATTTCACTTTATTCATATTTATTGGGTAAAAAGCATTTATAATTTTAATTTGAAAAATTTAGTGTTTAAATTGTGAGTCATCTATTATATATTAATGAAATCGAAAATATTACCATTTCTATTTTTGTTTGTTACTCATATATTATTTGCACAAACTCAAGCTGGATTACTATACATAGATAATGGGAATTTGGATGAACAAAACCCTCAATTATATTCCCATAATAATAATAACTTCATTATTTCATCTACAGAAACTTCCCAGTTTAGTAATCAATACTCAATTTCTATAACAAAAACAGAAAATTTAGGCGGTGTAATTTGGACAAATTTTTTCAGACCTGGGGGAATAAATTATTCAAATTTTACGACCAATAAAGTCCAATTTAAAGACTCTACCATACTTCTATATGGTATTTGCAAGGATCAAATAAACAGGGTACGAAAATTCTTTACAGTACTAAATTCAGATGGGACGGAACTATATTCTAAAATTTTTCCATTCACCTCTAATGTAACCCAATTTCATGCTAGTTTAAGTGATTCGAGTACGGTTGAATGTGTTTATTACGACTTTGAGCAAAGCAGACTATTACGATACGAAAAATTCAATAGGATAGGGGGGCTTATTCAAACTGATTCTATTGTAAATACCCTAAAGACCTCTATTTTTAGAACTTTTAACAACTTTGTATATGCAATTGATTTAGTTGAAAATGTAAATCATAAACTAGAAGTAAAATTATTTCAATTTAACAATACACTTACGTTTATAGATAGCACCATTTTAACCACAGACATTACCATTTTTCCAACATCATTTAAAAACTACGGTTATGCTAATGTTGGAGTTACCTTAAATAGTGATGAATTGTTTATTGAAGGATT
>CALRIM020000130.1:0-8550 GCA_943360385.1 Rhizobium sp. Q54
AAAGGTAATAGCTGAATAAGAAAGTACAACAATACCATTAGAATAATAAAATTTAGGCAAGTCGTTTTTATAATATACATTACCCGAAGCAACTAAATTTCGAATAATTACTTTAGGTGGTGACGAGGTCGGGCTAAATTTATTTAAACTCAATACACTTGTTCCATATGAAGTAACAACATAAGCCGAATCATTAAAAAAACAAATATCCTTTATTTCATCGTTGGGTAACAGATCATTTTTCGAATATTTGAAAACAATTTTAAAATCTTTGACATTAAAAATACTAATTCCTTTGTTCGTGGCTACCCATAAATTCTCCTCACTATCATGAGCCAATTTCTGACAAATATTACTTGATAAAGTGCTATTCTGAACAGTAAAATGTTTTACTAGCTTTCTATCTTTAAATATAAAAATCCCATTTCCGTCGGTTGCAATCCAGAGAAACCCATCTAAAAATTTTAGGTCCTTTATGTTTGCCTTAAACAATTTTTCACCAGCTATGAAATATGATTTGCAATTTAAATAATCAAAAAAATACAAATTTTGAATAGTGGAATACCAACAATTATTATTACCCCCCTTTGTAATACTTGTTAAACGAAGTTGTTGCTGAAATAAATATTTAGAATTAATATTTGTCCCAAGAGTTCCAAACAATGGGATTGGAGTATTCTTTCCATCCCAAAAATTTATAGAATATCTTCCTGTAATCCAAAATCCATTTTCAAATTTTTCGAAATCACTAAAACCAATCCCATGAAAATCACTTAAATGATCCAATATCAAGGGGGTGAATTTCCTTTTTTCAAGATCATAAATTATAGGAGACGCATCTGTACCTAAGAATATTTTATTGGGTGATATCCAATTGATATATTTAATTCTGTTATTATATTTAGTTACATTTATTGCATTTTGAATTGAAAAGATATTAATACTATCAACTATTCTATTATTATTATAAATAATTAAATCACCATAATAATTTCCTGTTGCCCATAAATTTTTATCTTCTGCATGACCAATAGTCTGAATAAATTTACCAGAGAAATTTTTAACCTGAGTTTGTGTGGGAGAAAGATAATATACTCCTTCAGATAATGTATTAATCCAAATTCCATTCTCATCATCTTTCATTATATAAGAAATTCGAGTTCCTTTTAAAAAAATATTATATTTTTCAGCAGCATCACAACTCTTATAATTAGGGAAATAATATAGGCCATCTGTAGAGCCCACCCAAAAGCCTTTATTAATAAGCAAGGACGTTCCGAACTTAATTTTAAAGTCTTCATTCTTAATCAAGTATTTTACTCGATCCCTACTAAAATTAAGTACTCCAGATTCTGTATGAAAATTAAAATTAAACTTATTGTTTTGAGAAATTAAAGAATTATTGACACCATCCGAATTTATAAATGAACCTACTAATTTCCATTTCTTTGTTTGTAGGTTTATACGGTATATATTAAATTTATTTTTAGAAGTATTATAAATAAATTTAAAAGTATTCATCTCACCATTATATAAAAATAATGGATAACAAATTACATCAGAATTTAAAAACTCAAAATCGTAAATTTTCCGACCATCATACATTTTAATATTTGACATTACATTTGTAAACCAAATGTTTCCCTTTGAATCCTCCCGCATGTCAATTAAAAATTTACCTTGAGAAACCTTGTATTTTAAGGTACTATCATGTCTTTCATTGTAAAATTTCTCGTTCTTAAAATAACTTAATTTACCATTATAACTTAAAAACCAAATCCTTCCTTTACTATCTTCATAACACTTAAAATTTTCGTTATCTGCCAATCCATCTGCAATAGTAAAGACCTCAAATTTTCTTCCATCAAATCGGCTAACACCAGATTCTGTGCAAAACCAAATAAACCCTTTGGAATCTTGCATAGAAAAATATACCGTACTATGTGCCAAACCATCACCTACCGTATAATGAGTAAATATTGGAACTTGGCAAAATGCACAAATAGTAAAAATCCAAAAAAGTATAAGTAGAAGTGCTTTTTTCATTAAAAATGACCTATAATTTGCACTTTAGAGTAGGTTCTTTCATTTATAATCTTAACCTTATTTATAAATCAACTTTAGGTATTTGAAATTTGGCAATAAGGGAATTAGGCAGTTGAAAACTGCATTTAGTAAAAATAAAATGCCATTGATTTCTCAATTGGAATTAACTAGAACTTTGGTAATTCTCAGTAATAACTCATGCATATTTACTGGTTTAATTACAAAATCGTCTGCCCCCATGCCAATAGCTGTTTGAATTACCTCAACATCATCTAATGCAGATATTAATATTACTGGGATTTTCTTGTTTTCTGATTTAATAACTTCCAATAGTTCTAAACCAGACATAAATGGCATCATAATATCAGAAATTACCAATCCTGGCTCTTCATTTTTTAATAATTCCAAAGCCTCTCTTCCATCGGTACAAGATATAACTTGGTAACCCGCTTCACTTAATTCGTGTTCCAACATTTTGATGGCCATTTCTTCATCATCAACAATTAGTACTTTCATAATAATATATTTTAATGGTGATTATTCTATTGTTTTTTTATACTCCAATATATCCTTTAAGGCTGGTAATGTGTCCGTTTTCAATTGATCAAAAATGCTTTTAATCTCTTCTAAATGTTCTAAATTTTTGGCATTCTTTTCAATTTTTATCAATATCTCTTTTAATCCCAGCATTCCCATATAAGCATAAGTAGCTTTTAATTTATGAGAGAAAAATCCTACTTGTTCCCAATCCGACCTTAGAATTGCTTCCTCTATAATTTGCAGTGTTTCTGGAGTTTTGGTTAAAAAAATATTAATCATATCTAACATAAAAGCGTCGTTTCCCTTAGAAACTTCTATTAGATAAGACAAATCGTAGGTCGAGTTCACTATAGTTGTATTAATTCTTGAAGGTATTAAATTATTCTCAATATTTATGAAATTTTATGTACTGCTAGGTCATCATTACATTCTAAAATGAGCTCATTAATGCTTTTATTTAATATTGGGTGTTGCCAAGTGCTCACTAATTCCTCCATAGGAATTAAAACGAATAATCTGTTTTGCATATGTGGATGAGGGATTTGCAAAGAAGGTGTATTAACCTCTAAATTACCCATCGCTATTATATCTATATCAATTATACGTGGTTCCCATTTATCTATCCGTTGCCTCCCCATCTGTTGTTCTATTGCTAATAATTTTTCTAGTAATTCCTCTGGAGGAAAGTCTGTATCTATCTCCATGGCTTGATTATAGAAATCGGCTTGCTCAGTGTTTCCCCACGCGGCAGTTTTATAAATAGATGATACTCTGTATGTAGGTGTAATTTGCGAAATCTTGGATATAGCAGTTTCTAGCTGAAAAATAGGGTTTTCGAGGTTACTGCCGAGTAAAAGTATCGTTTTCATCGCTATAAAAATAAAGGGATTTTATTATTATTATTGCATATATTCAAAATAAGATGAAACAATTTTTCAAAACAGTTTTTGCTTCCATGATTGGAGCATTTTTATCAATACTATTAATAGTGTTTATCGGTGTTCTTGTGCTGGTGGGTAGTATAATGTCTCTAAGTAAAGATGAAAAGGTAGAAATTAAAGACCATTCGATAATTCAAATACAATTAAATGAGACTATCTCTGAACGTGGAAACGAAAATCCCTTTAATATTTCTGGGTTAATGAACTTAAACGTTGAAAATTCTTTAGGACTTAATGAGATATTAGCAAGTATTAAAAACGCTAGTACTGATCCAAATATTGATGGTATATACCTAGATATTTCAGGTGTAAATGCTGGGTTATCTACTACAGAAGAAATTAGAAATGCTCTTATAAAATTTAAAGAGTCGAATAAATTTATATATGCCTACAGCGAGTATTACACACAGAAAGGATATTATCTGGCCTCTGTTGCTGATAGTGTTTTTTTAAACCCTTCTGGTTTATTAGAATTGAAAGGTGTTAGCGCACAATATATGTTCTTTCAGCATGCTTTTGAAAAATTAGAAATTACACCAGAAATTATTCGAGTGGGTAGTTTTAAAAGTGCCGTAGAACCATTTATGGCAGACCATATGAGCGATTCTAATAAACTACAAACTAATGTATACTTGTCTTCGCTTTTTGGGCATATGATTAAAAATATTGCATCTTCTAGAAATTTAAATGAAGATAGTACCTATGCAATTGCAACAAAATTAAAAGTACGAAATGCGACCGACGCTGTTACCAATAAATTAGCGGATGCTCTAATTTATAAGGATGAATTATTAACTAAATTAATGGTAAAATCATCTAGAAACAAAATAGAGGATTTACGTTTTATTAGTTTGAAGAAATACCACAAATCGATGAATACAAGTGTGAGCATTTCTAAGAATAAAATAGCTGTAATTTATGCGAACGGTGAAATTGTTAGTGGTGAGGGTGAAGATAATGTAATGGGTTCAGAAAAAATATCTCGTGCAATTCGTAAAGCACGTATGGACGATGGTGTAAAATCTATTGTATTGAGAATTAACTCTCCAGGTGGAAGTGCATTGGCATCTGACGTAATTTGGAGAGAAGTAATACTCGCGAAAAAAGTAAAACCAGTAATTGTATCTATGGGAGATGTGGCCGCTTCTGGTGGATATTATATTGCATGTGCTGCAGATACCATAGTGGCAGAGCCTACAACAATTACCGGTTCTATTGGTGTCTTTGGAGTTTTGTTTAATGCTCAAAAATTCTTCAATAATAAATTAGGAATTACTTTTGATCAAGTAAAAATTGGAGAGTTCGCGGATTTAGGAGATTATACCAAGCCAATGAATGCAGCAGAACGTCAGATTATTCAAAATGAAATCAATAGAATTTATGATGACTTTACAACCAAAGTTGCTGCTGGCAGAAACATGCCTATAGGAAATGTAAAAAGAATTGCAGAAGGTAGAGTATGGAGTGGAATAGATGCCATTAGAATTGGATTGGTAGATAAATTAGGAAATATAGACGATGCCGTTAAAATTGCTGCAAACAAAGCTAAACTCAGCGATTACAGAATTGTAAGTTATCCAGAATTAGAAGATCCATTCCAAAAAATAATGAAACAACTTAGTGGAGAAATTAAAACCTATTTACTTCCATCAGAATATAAAGAATTTGCTCCATACCTAAAAACATTGGAGAGTATGAAAAATAATAAGGGTATACAAGCACGATTGCCACTTAATTTTCAAATAGATTAATAATGAAAAGTAATAAGGAAATAGTTTCTGCACTAAAACTACTCGGACAATTAATGGAATTGCACGAGGAGAATTCATTTAAAGTAAAATCAATAAATAATGCAGCATTTAAACTTGGAAAATTCGCAGAGTCTCTTGCTGAAAAAACAAGCGACGATTTAGCGAAAATAGAAGGCGTTGGAAAGAGTGTTGCAGCTAAGATAGTCGAATTTATTAGCACTAACGCCATTGAGGAACTAGAAGTATTAAAAGCGAAAACCCCAATTGGACTAATAGAAATGTTGGGAATAAAAGGTCTTGGCCCAAAAAAAATACAAATAATTTGGCAACAATTAAACATCGATAATATAGGTGAGCTGTATTATGCTTGCATTGAAAACAGATTGATAGAAGCAAAAGGATTTGGATATAAAACTCAGGAAGAAGTTAAAAAGTTAATTGAGTTTAATTTAATGAACAAGGGCTCTCTCCTACTTTCCAATGCATTAGGATTGTTAGACGAACTTAATTCCAAAATTAAAAAATCGAAAATAGAAAACGGTCTCATTGCTTCGGGCCAATTAGCAAGAAATTGCGAGATCATTACCGAGCTAACTTTTACTGCAAGAAAAACAAATCAAGCTATCATTTTAAAAATAATTGCAGAAGACGAAGCATTCACGGGTGAATCAACAGAAAACAACTGGAAAGGTAAATGGAATGGCACTTCTAGCATACAAATAGATTTTATTGATGATGCTAATTGGATAATGGACAATTTCATTAAATCTGCAACACCCGAACATATTGCATTGCTACCCAATTATAATGAATCGGATTTAAGATCTAAGAATTTATCATCCGAGGAAGAAATATATTCCAACTTAAACATTGCTTTTATTCCCACACCTATGCGCGAAGGAATGCGCGAAGTTGAATTAGCAAAATCAAATAAATTACCTACCCTAATTACAGATAAAGACTTACAAGGAAGTTTACACAACCATAGTAAATGGTCGGATGGTATACATTCGCTCGAAGAGATGGCCGTATATTGTGCCGAATTAGGATATTATTATTTAGGTATATGCGATCATTCGCAATCTGCGTTTTATGCAGAAGGAATGAAAGTGGATAAAGTTTTAGCTCAACATGCAGAAATAGAAATGTTGAACATAAAGTATCCAAACTTCCATATTTTTAAAGGAGTGGAGTCTGATATTTTAAGCGATGGTTCTTTAGATTATGAAGAAGACATGTTAAAACAATTCGACTTCATTGTAGCTTCTATACACTCCAATTTAAAGATGGACGAGGAAAAGGCTAACATGAGATTAATTAAGGCTATTGAGAACCCTTATACCACTATGCTTGGCCATCCTACCGGAAGATTGCTTTTAGCTAGGCAAGGGTATCCTATAAATCATCAATTAATTATTGATGCTTGTGCGGCGAATAATGTATCCATAGAAATCAATTCAAATCCCTTACGATTAGATTTAGATTGGCGTTGGATAGATTATGCCCTAAATAAAGGTGTATTTTTAAGTATCAACCCAGATGCACATAAAAAAGAGGGGTATCACGACATGCATTACGGAGTACTTATTGGTCAAAAAGGTGGACTTTCTAAAGAGATGTGCGTAAATGCTTGGAGTTTAGAGAAGATTTCGGATTACTTTAAATCAAAAAAATAACATGAAAATATTGATAATTCGTTTTAGTTCTATTGGCGACATTGTGCTTACTACGCCTGTAGTAAGGTGCCTTAAAGAGCAAACGAATGCAGAGATACATTACTTAACAAAATCGGCGTTTTTATCGGTACTAAACAATAATCCATACATCCATAAAATACATACTCTTTCCTCTATGTTTAATCAAACATTAGATGAATTAAAAAAAGAGAAATTCGATTTGATTATTGATTTACATAATAATTTAAGGACAGCTAGATTTAAAAAAGCATTAGGGATTAAAACATTTTCTTTTAATAAACTTAATTTCCAGAAATGGCTTTTGGTTAATTTAAAAATAAACCGAATGCCCGAAAAACATATAGTGGATAGATATCTTGATACTTGTAAAACACTCGGAGTAACCAATGATGAGAAGGGCTTGGATTATTTTATTTCCACTGATGAGGAAGTAAATTTATCAGAGTTCCCCCCTATTTTCCAGAAAGGATATATCGGCTTAGTAATAGGAGCGCAACATGGTACTAAGAGATTACCATTAACAAAACTAGAACGTTTTTGCAAAAACAGTACCGAGCCAATTATAGTATTAGGAGGAAAAGACGATGCTGCAAATGCTTGGCATTTGGAAAAAATTGCACCAGAAAGAATCTATAATGCTTGTGGCAAATTTTCACTAAACCAAAGTGCTTCTATTGTTAAACAAGCACGAATTATAGTTTCGCACGATACGGGGTTAATGCACATTGCTGCTGCATTTAAAAAGGAGATTTTATCTGTTTGGGGAAATACAGTTCCAGCCTTTGGAATGTACCCATACAAGACCAAATTCACTAATTTCGAGGTGTTAAATTTAAATTGTCGACCTTGTAGTAAAATTGGATATGTTGCCTGTCCGAAGAAGCATTTTAATTGCATGGAAAAACAAGATATTCCATTACTTATAGAAATGGCCAATAATAAACATGAATAAAATACTCATACTTGCTCGTCATGGAAAAGCTGAAAAAGCCAATTTCGGTGATTTCGATTTTAAACGAAATTTAACGGAACGAGGAATTAATGATGTACAAACTGTTGCCACACAACTTGCTAAACATTTTATACCACAACAAATTGTTAGTAGTCCAGCTAACAGAGCCTATCAAACGGCGAAGCTCTTTGCTAAGAAATTCGATATCGAAAAAAAGAACATTATCAAAATAGAAAACATATATGAGGCATCGATGAGTGCTTTACTCAATGTAATAAACAACTTGGACAACTCGTATAACTGTGTATTATTAACAGGTCATAACCCAGCATTTGAATTTGCTGTTGATTATTTAACAAACCAACCCATAAATGAATTACCAACTTCTGGAACCGCGGTCATCGAATTTCCAGTAGATGATTGGAAATTAGTATCCATGGGGCAAGGAGAGTTGAAGCTACTTTTGACTCCTTAGTTCAAAAATTCTGAACTTCTGAAATTCTGAACTTCTGAAATTCTGAAATCATCTCAATTCAAACTTAACTGGTAGCATCATTCTTACTCTAACATGCTGATCGTTTTGCATTGCGGGAGTAAAATCAGGAAGATCTTTAATAATATTT
>CALRIM020000131.1:0-8521 GCA_943360385.1 Rhizobium sp. Q54
CCAGTTGGGGGTATTAAATTGCTTTCTTCTCTTCTGCAGTCTGTGGAACTAACACTCCAACAGCTTCAAAAGAAAGTGAGTTTTTATCTTCTTTAATGGCATCAATAGCTTCTTTAGATTCGCCGCCATCTTCTGCATAATGTTTTTGATCTGCTACAGATACTGTTTCAAATTTTGCAGTTCCTTGGAAAATCACTTCTTTACCAACCATTTTCTCTTTATCAGTTGGAACAAAGAATCCGTAGTCTTTAAAAGTAACACGCATTGTTTCGCCATTACCTAATTCTACTGCCATCCAACATCCTTTTTTTACACATACATCAACAACAGTACCTTTAATTTTTGCATCAAAAGTTGGTGCATTTCCCATTTCTGCAACTAACATTGTTGCATCCATAGCGCTATCTGGAGTAATTACTTCGCCATATGCATCGAATTTACCCATTGCCGATTCAACTGTTGTAGAATCAGTACTTGTACTTTTTTGTGGTTCATTAGAACATGCTGCTAAAAATGCTGCTGCAGCTAACATTAAGAATACTTTTCTCATCGTAATATATCGTTATTTTGTGTACAAATATAGTAATTAGGTAGTTGAAAAACGAAAAAGTAAATCATGAAATCCTTGATTTCTAACCGAATAATTGTTGGAATAATTCCTCTAACTTACTCAATGGAACAATTTCGATATTATATTTTTTAGTATCCAACCCTTTAATGGCATAACGCGATACAAATATTTTCTCGAATCCCAATCGTTCTGCTTCAGAAATTCTTTGTTCTATTCTATTCACTGTTCTAATTTCACCCGATAAGCCTACCTCAGCTGCGAAGCAATGTTTACTAGATATTGCTAAATCTTCATGACTAGAAATAATAGCACTTACCACTCCCAAATCTATAGCTGGATCCTCTACTTTTATTCCTCCTGTAATATTTAAGAATACATCTTTCACCCCTAATCTAAATCCACAACGTTTTTCTAAAACTGCCAATAACATATTCATCCTTCGGGTATCAAATCCGGTTGCAGATCTTTGTGGAGTACCATATGCAGAAACACTTACTAATGCTTGTGCTTCTATCAGCATCGGGCGCATTCCTTCTATTGTTACTGATATCGCAATTCCGCTTAGTTCTTCGTCGCGTTGAGAAATTAGAATTTCCGATGGATTAGAAACTTCTCTTAGTCCACTTCCTCGCATTTCATAAATTCCCAATTCACTTGTAGATCCAAATCTGTTTTTTATAGATCGTAATATTCTATAGGTATGATGTCTGTCGCCTTCAAATTGAAGCACAGTATCTACCATGTGTTCCAAAATTTTCGGACCAGCAATTGAACCGTCTTTAGTAATGTGTCCAACTAAAAATACTGGTGTGTTTGTCTCTTTTGCAAAACGCAATAATTCTGCTGTACATTCACGAATCTGCGAAACACTACCCGGTGTTGATTCTATGTGAGATGAATATAATGTTTGAATAGAATCTACAATCACTAGTTGTGGTTGTAATTCTTCAATTTGTTTAAATATATTTTGTGTTGATGTTTCTGTAAGAATAAAACAATTAGGGAAATCGCTGCTTTGCATACGCATCGCACGCATCTTAATTTGTTGCTCACTTTCTTCACCAGAAATGTATAAAATTTTTAATGTTTTAAGTTGAAGTGCTACTTGTAATAATAAGGTTGATTTACCAATACCTGGCTCCCCACCAATTAACACAATAGAACCAGGAACAATGCCTCCTCCTAAAACTCTATTTAGCTCTTCGTCTTGTGCATTAATTCTAACATCTGCATTTTTCTCAATTAAATCGATAGAGATTGGCTTATTAGAGCGAGTAGTACCTGTAGTACTTTGTTTCCAATCTGGCTTAGCCGTATTCTTTTCTACCACTTCCTCTACAAAAGTATTCCACTCTCCACACGAAGGGCAATTACCCAACCACTTTGCCGCTTGATATCCACAACTCTGACAAAAGAAAACCGATTTTGATTTAGCCATGAACGAAGATAGGGTGAATAATGGAAAAGCTCAAATGAAATTTAGCATAGAATAATGTATTCATAAAACTTAAAAACATAATAAATATCTTTAAGGAGATAATAAGAAAGGGATGATGAAGAAGGATAAAAAAATTATTATTGATAATCTCGAGATACAGATTATTAATTCAGGCGATCAAGATTATATCTCACTTACCGATTTAGTTAAAAATAGAGTAGATGGTTTAAAACTAATAGAAAAGTGGCTGACAAACAAAAGCACAATAGATTACTTAGGGACTTGGGAATCTATACACAATTCAAATTTTAATTCCCTCGAATTCGGGGGAATTAGAACTGAAGCGGGTTCTAACAACTTTACAATATCAGTTAAAAAATGGTCTAGGATTACAAATGCAATTGGCATCACTGCAAAAAGCGGACGTTATGGTGGAACATTCGCACATTCTGATATTGCAATTCAATTCTGCATGTGGGTTGACCCATTACTAAACATAATAGTTATTAAAGAATTTCAAAAATATAAGAAAGAAGAACAAAATAAGTTAAATAGTAACTGGGATTTAGGTCGGTTTTTAACAAAAACTAATTATATAATTCATACTGATGCAATTAAAAAATTCATACTACCTAAAATTAATAAAGAGGATGAAAATCAATGGTTAATCTATGCAGAAGAGGCTGATATACTAAATGTGGCATTATTTGGTTTAACTGCAAAAGAGTGGAAATCTCAAAATATTAATATAAAATACAAAAATACTAACATTAGAGATTATGCAGATTTATATCAATTAATTATATTGTCAAATCTTGAAAGCATAAATGCTAAACTAATTTCAGATGGGTTAGGGAAATATCAAAGATTAGTACAACTTAGAAAAGCAGCAATATTCCAATTGGAATCTTTAAAAACATCTACAATAAAATTAGATAATTATAAAAGTTCTAAATTGAACCATATTATTATTGTTAATAAGAATTTAAATGAGAAAAATGTCTAAATATCTATTGTTTGTTTTTATGATATTACCAATGTGTGGTTATTCTCAGTATAAAAATTCCAGTAAGTTTCTATACGGAAAATCGAGATCTACTGTACCCTACTATCTCTCTGCTCAGCTAGGTGTTGCTTACAATAATCTTTCTTTCAATAAAGACTTTAAAAATTATGGTGGCGACTTTTCTTTTGGATTTAGTTTTGAAAAACCATTAGGATATCGCCCTTCTTTAGCATTAACTTTCCGCACCATGGGGAACTACGAATCTTCTATCTTAAACTCATCCAATTTATCAACAGATATAATTGCTCAAAACACCAAAACTAAAATACAATCTTCCTATGACTTCTCTTTGAACTATTCTTATATGTTTTATGATTGGTACGGGTGGCAATACAGAGCATCTCTTGGATTAGGATTTGTAAATAATAAGATTGATGTATCAGATACCACATTAAGAAGTATAAAAACTTCAACTCCAATAATTCCGATTCAATTAAGCACTACTCGTGTTCTTAAAAAAAGATGGGAAATGGAAATTGGTTATCGCTATTATTTAGGGCTTGCTAATAAAATCGAAGGTGTTGCTTATAACAACACCCTCGATAAATATTCATTTCTATTCCTTGCAATTAAATATAGATTAGGAGAAAAAGATTATCGCTTTCAGAAAAGCAATGCCTGTCCTACCCCTGATCAATAAGTCCTTGGTCATTAGTCCTTTGAAATTGTTCAAATTCAATTAACATATTATCTCATTAACATATTAACCTATTAATTTGGCGGCTTCAGCTCTTGCCTTTGCCATTATATCATCTGCTTTCTTATCGCCTTCAGCAATTATTTTCGCACATTTTTCATCTGTTTCTTTTTTTGCTTTTTCTGCTAATTTTTTTGCTGCTGCTTTAGCAATTGGATTGTTAGCAGACGATACTAATTTATCTGCTGCTGCATATCCTTCTATTTTTGTAACATCGGCAAGTTTACGTGCTTGCTCTTTTACAGCATTTGCTTGCACTTGTGCCGCTGCCAGTATTTGATCAGCTCGCTTTTTAGCTTCTTCTTTACCTTTACCTATGGCTTCGTTTTTCTTTGTATTAAATACGTCCTTCACAGCATCTTTTAAATTTGCTCCCATATCCGCCATGCTTAATTTAACAGTAGGCTTACTCATTATTCCTCCTACTAAAGCATTTACATTTATTGCTGCTGCTGGATCTAAGTTTGCACCATTACTATTTAATTTAGAAGTCAAACCGTTTAATACAGAAGCAGAAGAATTGCCTAAGAAATTCTTTGGAAGTTTTAACTTCATTACATAATCTATTGTTTGATCTAAGCCGCTTGATCCGCCAATATTTAGGGTTGCAATTCCAGCATTTAAATCAAATGGTTTTATAACCACTCTTCCGTTCTCTATAGTAAATTGAAGTTTCGTGTTTTTAATATTCAACTCTTTTAATTTGTCAGATTTTAAAGCATCTCCTAACATCACCAATGTTTTAGACCCTTTAATATTTGCACCCAATAATTCCAATACTCCAGAACCTTGCGCGGTTGCTAAAACAGGACTCATATCTTTTCCTAAAATAGTGGTTAGTTGCAAACTGCTATTAAATTTTCCAGAAGTATTTTCTGCAATCGGTGCTAGTTTTTGTACGGTATTAAATGTTTTAAACGCTTTTTGAATATCCATGTTTTGAATTCCAAAATTCATATTAATATCTGGCTTAGCAACATCTACAGTACTATAATAACCATCCATGGTAACCTTACCATCTAAAGTATTTAAACCAACATCTGTAAAGTTAACTTTCTTGTCTTTAATAGTGATACTTCCTACCAAATTGGTCAACTCCATGTTATCATAAATTACTTTATTCACTTTAGAGTTTAACACAAAGTCTATATTCCCTGGTACTTCAAATACACTTGCAGTATCAGGTGTTTTTGCTTGTTCGGTTTCTGTTGATGGAGGTCCCATCATTTCATTTAAGTCAAGTAATTTCGAACTAAAATTCAATCTAGCTTTTATTGGCGATCCCTTTAATGCATATCCTAAATAGTTATCAAGCGTACCACTTGCATTGAAATCACTTTTACCATAAACAGCAGCAAAATTATTCATTGCAATATTCTTAGGACTTAAGTTAAAGCTTGCATTGCTAATAGATAAAGGCATTGGCGACTCTTTACTACTATAAGTTAAGTTAGAAATAGTAATAGTTCCCTTCGCATCAAAACTTTCGTAGTTACCCTTTTCGATGGTAGAAAGTTTACCCTTCGCAAGCATGTTTGCCTTAATAATTCCCGAAAGTTTTGTGCCTTCTAATGGAACTATTTTCATAATATTTCCTAAATCAATTGTTCCTTTTATTTCTGTTGAAATATCTGGATCAGACTCTGGAGTTTTTAATAATAAACTTGCATCAAATGGCTCTGAACCAAATTCAACATGCAGTTTTTTCATATCAACAACTGTATGGTCAAACACACCATCTTTATCTTCTACATTTAATTGCAACTGAACATTATTCACTCCAGTTGGTAAATCTGGATATTTGAAATTACCATTCTCAACCAAAATATTTAACCCAAATCCTGGCATAGAAACAGCGTTCATTCTTCCTTTATAATATCCTTTCAATGCAAATTTTCCGTTTGCTGTAAGTTTATCAAATGAACTAGAATACAAAGCAGGCACTAATGATAAGAAGTTTTTGAATTCAGATTTCTGAGCATCAAAAGTTAAATCCAAATCGATATTTGTATCTGGCATAGCAACCATACCAGCGAAGTTTATTAATAAATCATTTAAATGAATTACATTGTCTTTAAACGTAAAAACAAAATCTTTTAAATTCATATCAATGGCAGCATCTGCATCTACTTTAACTTTATTCAAATAATTTATACCTCCATAACCTACTGTTAATTCATCGGCTTCTGTTTTAGTAAGAAGTGTAAATAAATCTTGAGTAAAATCTCCTTTTCCAGAATGGTTTACATTTGTAAGTGCGGTATAAAATGTTAATGATTTATCGTCATATACAATACTTGAATTTGTTAATGAATAAGATTTTAAGGCAATACTAAAACTAGTTGGTGTAGTATCTGCTGGTGCTGCTGTTGAAGTATCAGCTTTAGCAATATCCCAATTTGCTTTACCGCTTTGTAATACCTTAAATTTTAAATCGGCATGATCTAAGTTTAGAGATTTTATTTTAATGGTTTCACCATTAATCACACTCATAATATCTACCACAACATTTAACTCTTTAATATTTGCTAATGTATCGTTCTTAAAAGAATCAACACCAGCCACCACCAAGTTTTCCATGCTAAACGAAAGGTTCGGGAAACTGCGAATAATGCTTAAACTAAAATCACCAAACTTAACCTCGGCATTAACATTTTCATTAATAGTAGTTTTCACTTTCGCTATAATATCGTCTTTATAGATAATAGGCAATGCAATTGCTGCTGCAAAAACTAAAACGATTAATAGACCAATGGTCCATAGAACTTTCTTTATCATAGTAAATTAATAAGATTGCAAAATTAATAAATACTTAACGAAGAAAAGAGAAAAAGCGTGTAAAGCTTATTGGAAAGAAATATTAAGTTCTCGTGTATTTTCGTCGATTATAGAAATATCAACAACCATTAGGTTTTCGGGCAATAGGGCTTCTATTTTTTCTGCCCACTCCAAGAAACAATAATTTCCAGAATAGAGATATTCCTCCAACCCAAAATCAAATGCTTCTTCCAGTGATTTCAATCGATAAAAATCAAAATGATATAAAGTGCCAATTTTAGAAGAATATTCGTTTACAATGGAGAATGTTGGGCTACTTAATTCGTCTGTAGACCCTAACGACTTACATAAAGCGGAGATAAGTGTTGTTTTTCCAGCACCCATAGAGCCATTAAATAAAATCACTTTGTACTTATTTAAGTATTCAGCGATGTATTCAACGGCTTTATGGATTTCTGAAATTGTATAAATCATATTATGCGCTAGCTGTTGGCATTTGGCGGTCTACTTTTTTCACTAAGCCTTGTAAAACTGCACCTGGGCCTACCTCTGTAAATGAGGTTGCTCCATCGGCAATCATAGCTTTAACTGTTTGTGTCCAACGTACTGCACCTGTTAATTGTGCAATTAAATTTGCTTGGATTGTTGCAGGATCGGTTGTTGGCATTGCGTTTACATTTTGATAAACAGGGCAGCTAGGTGTATTAAAGGTTGTTGCTTTAATGGCTGCTTCTAGTTCTACTCTAGCGGGTTCCATTAATGGGGAGTGAAAAGCTCCACCAACATTAAGTACTAATGCTCTTTTTGCACCAGCTTCGGTCATTTTTGCACAAGCTTCATTTACCCCTTCAATACTTCCTGAAATAACTAACTGACCAGGGCAATTATAATTTGCAGGAACCACTACTTCCGATATAGAAGCGCAAATTTCCTCTACTTTTTCATCTTCTAAACCTAAAATAGCCGCCATTGTAGATGGGCGAATTTCGCAAGCTTTTTGCATTGCGTTTGCACGAGCTATAACCAATCTAAAGGCATCTTCAAAAGCCAATGTTCCATTTGCAACTAAGGCAGAAAATTCTCCTAAAGAATGTCCTGCAACCATATCTGGTTTAAAATGTTCTATTGTTTTAGCTAAAATTACCGAATGTAAAAAAATTGCAGGCTGAGTAACTTTCGTTTGCTTTAAATCTTCGTCTGTTCCATTAAACATCAAATCTGTAATTCTGAAACCAATTATTTCATTGGCTTTTTCGAATAAAGCTTTCGCATCTGCATTTTGCTCATATAGCTCTTTGCCCATTCCTACGAACTGAGCACCTTGACCAGGGAATATATATGCCTTCATCTATTTTTTGTTTAAGTTTCAAAGATAACATTTTTTAAAAGTATTTAACATTCATTAACAACTATTAGACCCATATCTGAAATATGTTTGTGTTATAATAATAACATATCTTATGAAAACAATTATTCTAAAAACACTTGCAATAGTTTTTCTATGTATCTGTACAAAAGCAGAAGGAAATTCCCTATTGCTTAGCAAAATTCCATTTCAAAAAATAGGGTCTCATACCTATATTAACGTGAAGGTAAACAACTCTAAAAAAACATATTTATTTATATTCGATACCGGTGCCGGAGGTTCTGTTGTAACAAGTGAATTGGTGAACGAGTTAAATTTAAAATTAACTAAAGATGAAACAGAATTGGAGATGGCTGGTAATACCGAAAAAGTTAAAATGTCTTTAAACAATTCTGTTACACTAGAAGATGAAAAAATAAATAATATAGATTTCTATGTGCAAAATGAATTACCATCCTTTGATGTTTCCCATAAAACATATGGTGTAATTGGGTATGATTTGCTTTCTAGGTATCTAACAAAAATAAATTACGAAGAAAAATTTATAGAGCTATACCCCCTTGGAACATCAATAGATATTGAGTACAATGAAATACCATTTACAC
>CALRIM020000132.1:0-8499 GCA_943360385.1 Rhizobium sp. Q54
TTATATCTGCCTTAATAAACGCAAATCTGAAATATTCGATTTATATAAATTAAATTATAATACAGGTGCATTAAAAATGGTAGACGAAAATCCAGGAAATATTTCCTATTGGAAAGAAGATTTCAATGGAGATATTCGATTGGCAATTTCTACAGACGGTGTAAACGAGAAAGTTTATTTTAAAAAGAATATTAAATCTCCCTATAAAGAAATTCTTACTCTTAACTTTAAAGAAACATTTTACCCAATCTGTTTTACAAAAGATGGAAATAGTGTTTATGCCCTTTCTAATATAAATAGAGATAAGGTGGCCTTAGTAATTTTTGATTTAGAAAACGGAAGAGAGTCCCGAATAGTATATCAAAATGCTGATGCTGATATAAACGACTTGAGTGTATCCTATTCTTCTAAAATGCCTCTATTTGCAAGCTATAGAGATGGGAGATTCCACACACATTTCTTTTCTGAAGAACTCAAAAAAATAGAAACGAAAACTGCAAAGATTGATGCAAACAGTAGTTTCTCAATTATTAATTATACTGTTGATGATAAAAAATTCTTAATAAAATTATACAGCGATAAGAGTTTGGGCACCTATTATATTTATGATGTTGTAAATAATGATTTAAAAGAAATAGGTAAAATTTCTCCTTGGCTTAATGAAAATGAATTAGCAGAAACTAAATCGTTTAATTTTAAATCTAGAGATGGGCTAAATATTCAAGCTTACTTAACATTGCCAAATTACAAACAAGATAAATACCCACTAATTGTAATTGCTCATCCACATTTATGGCAACGAACACACTGGGCTTTTAATTCTGAAGTTCAATTTTTTGCAAACCGTGGGTATGCGGTATTACGAGTAAATCATAGAGGTGTAGAGGGTTTTGGGAAGGCATTTAACCAAGCTGGCTATAAAGAAGTTGGGCGAAAAATGCAAGACGATTATACTGATGCTGTTTACGATTTAATAAATAAAGGAATTATAGATACTGCACGTATCGGGATATATGGAATGAGTTTCGGTGGTTACTTTGCCTTAAATGGTTTAGTTAGAGATTCTGGATTATATAAATGCGCTGCTTCTTATTCTGGATTTACAAATCTATTTTCATACTTAAAAGAATTTCCTCCTTACTATCGTCAATATTTAGATATGATGTATGAGATGATTGGGAATCCTGAAAAAGACGGAGATTATTTAAAAGAATGCTCACCGGCTTTTCATACAGACAAAATGAAAACTCCAATATTTATTGCACATGGAGAAAAGGATAGAAGAATGAGTGTGGAGGAAATAAATCTATTCGTAAAAAATTTAAAGAACGAAAAAGTTAGAGTAAATTATCTTCTGGTTCCAGACGAAGGACATGGTTTTAGAAAAGAAGAAAATAAAATTAATTTGTACACTGAGTTAGAGCAATTCTTCGAAGAAAATTTATTGAATAGAAAATGAGCCAGGTGCAAAAAAACTCTTACCGAAAGAATTATGCTTTAATACCAATATTTATTGTGGTGCTTACCATCACATTTTTTATTGCACTTTTCTTTGGGTATAAATTCACACAAAAAGTTATTGAATCGCAATTTGTAACAGATAAGGTTGAAGTATTAGAAGAAGCCTTGAAACCTTACAATGATTTTATTTTTACAAAAATCCCACAAATATCATTGTATCAGGGATACCTCGATTCGGTATCGATGATTAGCTTATCCAATAATTATTTTAAAAACTATTCCATCATAAAAAATATAACTTTTTATGATATTGAAGTGGGGAACCTCCCCATTTTAGATGGTTTCAGACAAGATCAATTTTCTATTGGAGTAAAATCTGTTTACGATATTCAATATAAAAACAATAGACCCATCGTTCAATTAGTATTTAAAAAAAACGCTTATGGTGAATTTACTGGCAAGGATGCAAACGATTTTAGTAAAGCTGTAATTAAATTTGCTGATTATGTAAACCATTACGACTCTACTAAAGAAATAACACCCGATGTAGTATTTAAAGTGTTCTATTCATTTAATGATAAGCAAGTAAGTTTTATAAACGTTCCCCGTAATACCGACCTAAGAGTGTATAGTGGCTTAACCGGAAATGTTGTAAAAGAAAATATGGGATATGATCAGGATATGCTCACCTTTCATTTAGATCCAAGTAAGCTTTCTATTATTAATAACAATCCAAATTTATACGAGAATATACTAATCCGCCCAGTTACATTCGACTCTTTGATGAACGATCGAGAGTATTTTACAACAGGAATTGCACTTCCTGGCGCATTTTCTGATTATCAATTGTATTTTGTTTCATCAAAAGAATTTGTAAACAAGAGAATTGGGATGCTCTTTACCCCAATAGCTATTGGTATTATGGCGGTTTACCTTATTATGTTATTCATTGCAATTTTAATTTATCGAAACTTAAATATCAACGCAAAATTATTTAAACTTCAATACGATTTTGTAAATAACCTCACACATGAATTTAAAACTCCTGTTAGTGTTATAAAAATTGCTGCCAATAATATTAAGACTCAAAAAGTTTTGAATGAAAAAGACAAAGAACTTTATGGGAGAATATTGGATGAAGAAGCTGATAAATTAAATGATTTATTAAACAAACTTTTATCGTTAACACAATTAGAAAACCGAAGCTTAATCATCAAAAAAGAAAAAATAGATTTATATGATTTTTGTAGAGATATTGTAGATGCGTATCAACTAAAATATCCTGATTTCAACATCGAATATTCGGTACAAAATATTTTATACTATGACGGAGATAGGGTATTACTGTTTAGTTTATTCCAAAACATGATAGATAATGCCTACAAATATTCGCCTATCGACAAAAAACACTTACAAATAAAGATTCGCAGAGTAAAGGACGAATTAGCCATATTTTTCATTGATAAGGGCATTGGGATACCTAAAAACGAGATTGAAAACGTATTTAACAAATTTTACCGCATAGAAAATCAGTTCAACCAGCAAGGAAGTGTGGGAATAGGTTTGGCTTTTTGCAAAGAAGTTGTGAAATTTATGAAAGGAGAGATTTCTGTGAAAAGTGAAGTTGGGCAAGGTTCCGAATTTAAGATTATATTACCGATAGAATAAACATAATAAGCTTGTTACATAAACTTAACGTTTAGTATAATAGCTTTGCAACACTAAAACCAAAACAATGGAAAAGCAACAAGTAAAAATTGCAATTGTAGAAGACGATGCCAACTTACGATTATTAGTAAGTCAACGAATCGCTTCAGAAGGGTATCAAGTATTAGAGGCTGCCGATGGCACCAGCGGAGAAGCGTTGATTCTAAAGGAACAACCTCACATTGTATTACTCGATTGGATGTTGCCAGGTAAAACAGGAAATGAAGTTTGTACTTCTATCCGTGAAAAAGATTTTACTGGTATAGTTATTATGATTACCGCCAAAGCTCAAGACGTAGATAAAATCGATGCCTATAATTTTGGTGTGAGCGATTACATTACCAAACCATTTAGCATGGAAGTGCTTATGGCCCTAATAGAAAACAAAGTGAAATTTATTGTTAATTCTGATAAATCGGAATTCATAAAATTTGCAAATATGGAGCACCATCCAAGTACGCATATGCTAATGCGCGATGGTAAAAAAGTGGAGCTTACTATTTTGGAAAATCGTATTCTATTATACTTCCTAAAAAACCAAAACAAGGTGATTAACAGAGACGAGCTGATGATGGTAGTATGGGGTTATAACTCCGATGTAAACACACGTACACTCGATATGCATATTGTTCGTCTACGTAAGAAAATAGAAAACAACCCAGAACACCCTATGTTATTGCAAACGGTAAGAGGAATTGGGTATAAATTTGTTCTAGAATAGATATGAGATGTGAGATATGAGAACGCATCGCTTGAGACTAAAAGGCCAGTTTTTACGAACTGGCTTTTTTATTTAAGATAGGTTTATATTTCTATACTATTTATAGCATTTTCAAATCTTTCCGCCCCGACTCCTTCAATAATTCTATACTTCGCTCCCTTCTCTTCCATCAACCTCACATACCATTCCATAAAGTACGCTCGTTCATCCGGGAAATTTCTCAGTGGATCATCTTGCCATGGCAAGTCGTCTTTCATCAATAAATATAAATCGTAATGGCGTGTTTGGTATTCTTCTTCTACTTCGGGTGGACAAAATCCAAAGACATGTTCACACCATACTTTAACAGTGATGATGGTGGTGTCGCAAAATAAATAAGGGTGATTATTTTCGAGTGCTTGTTGTGCAATTTTATTTTCTAAAGCAAGCTGTCCATGAAACATATTCAGTTCATCTTCTACGGTACATTCTCTATTTAAATTAGCGCAATATTCCCGTGCATATTCTGGAACCCATAAGCAATTAAAATGCTTCGCAAGGTATTCGGCCATTTCCGATTTCCCAGTAGATTCCGGACCAATAATTGCTATTTTAAGCATGTTCTTGTTTTTTCCATTCGCGTAAACCCAATACAGCTAAGGACACTAATATTAAATATAATACAGCAGTTAAATAAGCTTCTTTATAAATATACAAAATGATGTAGGATAAATTTATGACAATCCACAAGTACCAATTTTCTAAATATAATTTTGCCGATAAAATAGATGCTAAAATACTCGCTGCAAATAAAACACTATCGTATTCCGCATAACTCGCATCGGTATATTTATTTAGTTGGACTCCAAAAAATTTGCCAAGCACTAAGGTTATCAATAGATATAAAACTAGCTTATTGAATGATAATGTTTGTATAGGAATAGAATGTGCGGAATTAATATTTTTATTCCAATTTATCCAAGCGAAAATAGAAGTGGCTACAAAGAAAAATTGCAGTGTTGCATCGGCATATAATTTTATTTCGTAGAAAAAATAAGCATAGGCCAATGAACTCACAATGAGTATTGGCCATGCTAAAATATTTTTTTTGGCAGTTAAATAAATTCCAAGAACAGCTGTTACAAACCCAATGATTTCTATAGCGTTCATCGAAATATTATTTACTTAGGTACATCGATTTCTCTTTGTATAACTGACGGAAGTATGGATCCTCTAAGTCTTTTATAAAACGAATAGCTTCTCCAGTTGATCTCATTTCTGGGCCTAATTCTTTTTTTACTTCAGGAAATTTATGGAAAGAGAACACTGGTTCTTTAATGGCATAACCAGTTAATTTGCGTTCTATTTTAAAGTCCTTTAATTTGTTTGCACCTATCATTATTTTCGAAGCAATATTAATGTATGGAACATCATATGCTTTAGCAATAAAAGGAACTGTACGAGATGCGCGAGGGTTCGCTTCTATTACATACACTTCTTCTTTTTTAATGGCAAATTGAATGTTTAGTAATCCTAATACATTTAATGCTTTTGCTAATTTCACGGTGTACTCTTCCATTAAACCAATAACTTTTGGCGATAAATCAAATGGAGGAAGTACTGCACTCGAGTCTCCAGAATGTATACCTGCTGGTTCTATGTGTTCCATTAATCCAACGATATGTACATCGGTACCATCACTAATAGAATCAGATTCGGCTTCTTCGGCACGATCTAAGAAGTGATCAATAAGAATTCTATTTCCTGGTATATCTCTCAATAATTTAACAACTGCTTTTTCTAATTCTTCATCGTTAATTACAATGCTCATTCCTTGTCCTCCGAGCACATAACTCGGGCGAACTAATACAGGGTAACCTACTTCATTGGCTACTTTTATTGCTTCATCTGCAGTTTCGGCAACTCCATATTTTGGATATGGAATTCCTAGTTCGTGCAATAGATCCGAAAATCTACCACGGTCTTCGGCAATGTCCATGTTATCGTATGATGTACCTATAATTTTTATTCCATTGCGATGTAAGTCTTCTGCCATTTTTAAAGCAGTTTGTCCACCTAACTGAACAATTACACCTTCTGGTTTTTCTAAATCAATAATTTCGCGAACATGTTCCCAGAATACTGGCTCGAAATATAATTTATCGGCCATATTAAAATCTGTAGAAACAGTTTCTGGATTACAGTTAATCATAATTGCTTCGTAGCCCGATTCCTTTGCAGCCATTAATCCGTGCACACAAGAGTAATCGAATTCGATACCTTGCCCTATACGATTCGGACCAGAACCTAACACAATTATTTTTTTCTTATCCGTAACTTTCGACTCATTTTCTCCTTCGAATGTTGAGTAGAAATAGGGGGTTTGTGCAGGAAACTCTGCCGCGCAAGTATCTACCATTTTGTATACTCTTCGCATACCTAATGATTTTCTCTTGTCGTAAACTTCGTCTTCTGTTACTCCTAACAAGTATGCAATTTGTAAATCCGAAAATCCTTTTTGTTTAGCATTGAATAAAACCTCCGTAGGAATATTTCCTAACGAGTATCGTTTTACTTCTAATTCTATATTCACTAATTCGTTAATTTGCATTAGGAACCAGCGGTCTATTTTAGTTGCTTTTTGTACTGATGTAATAGGCACACCTAAACTCAGGGCATCGCGTACATGAAATAATCTATCCCAGCTTGCATTCTCCAAGCCTTTCATAATTTCTTCCAAGTTTCTACTTTGCTTACCATCTGCCCCTAATCCAATTCTATTTATTTCTAACGATTGACAAGCTTTTTGTAAGGCTTCATTGAAACTTCTTCCAATTGCCATTACTTCTCCAACCGATTTCATTTGTAAACCTAATGTTCTGTCGGCACCTTTAAATTTATCGAAGTTCCATCTAGGAATTTTTACAATTACGTAGTCAAGTGTTGGTTCGAAATATGCTGAAGTAGTTTTTGTAATTTGATTTTCAATTTCATCTAAATTATAACCGATAGCTAATTTCGCAGCAATTTTTGCAATTGGATATCCTGTTGCTTTAGATGCTAATGCTGATGAACGAGATACACGTGGATTAATTTCGATGGCAATAATTTCTTCTGTATCTGGATTCACAGAAAATTGCACGTTACAACCTCCAGCAAAATCGCCTATAGAACGCATCATTTTTATTGCCTGATTACGCATTTCCTGGTAACAACGATCCGACAAAGTCATTGCTGGAGCAACTGTTATAGAGTCGCCTGTATGTATACCCATCGGGTCGAAATTCTCTATAGAACAAATAATAATGATGTTATCATTATTATCACGCAATAACTCTAATTCGTATTCTTTCCAACCTAATACCGCTTTTTCTACCAATACCTCGTGTGTTGGCGATGCTTGTAAACCATGGTTTAACGCAGCATCAATCTCATCCTTACTATGTACAAATCCACCTCCGTAACCACCTAAAGTGTACGATGGGCGAATTACTAGTGGGTATCCAATTTCTTGAGCAGCTTCCTTACCTTCTAGGTACGAGTTTGCAATTCTTGATTTCGCAATTCCAACTCCAATTTCAATCATCAGTTTACGAAACTCCTCACGATTCTCTGTTTTTTCGATGGCTGCAATTGCTACTCCTTTAATAACCACGCCATATTTTTTCCAAATACCGCGTTCTTCTGCTTCAACTGCTAAATTCAACGCTGTTTGTCCGCCCATAGTTGGTATTACAGCGTCAATTTTACGTTCCTGTAAAATTTGTTCGATAGATTCGCAAGTGAGAGGCAATAAATACACATGATCAGCAATTACTTTATCGGTCATAATCGTAGCAGGATTCGAATTGATAATCGACACCTCAATTCCCTCTTCCTTTAACGATAAGGCAGCTTGAGAGCCAGAATAGTCGAATTCGCATGCTTGTCCGATAATAATTGGACCTGAACCGATAATTAAAACTGATTTTATGGATTGATCTTTTGGCATAATAGGAAGGCTATAAATTGGCCAAAGGTATCCAAAATTTCGAAATTTCGAACTAACGAACTAGCGAATTTTCGAAAAATTAGGAAATAAGTTTGTAGATGTCTTTGTAGTTTCTTCCTAGGCCGTCATAGTCAAGTCCATAGCCCAATACAAAGGTTTTGGAGATTTCGAAACCTATATATTGTATTGATAAAGGTTGAAGTAGTGCCTCTGGTTTAAAGAGTAAACTGCATATTTTTACAGATGCTGGATTATAGGCTTTTATTTCATTTAATAAAAAATGAAGAGTAGTACCTGTATCAATTATATCTTCTAAAATAATTACGTGTTTATTCTCTATTTCTTTTGAAAAAGGCAATTGAAATTCAATGGTTCCCGAACTACTCATACCATGGTACGATTTACATTTAACCGTTTGCAGGGTGCAAGGCTTTGAATAATTAAGAATTAGATCTGAAGCAAAGAACAATGCTCCATTTAAAACAGCTACAAAACATACCTCTTCGTTAGGATAATCTTTCTCAATTTGCAGAGCCAATTCCTTAATTCTGTTCTGAATTTTTTCGGCTGGTATAAATACTTCGAAAGATTTGTCGTGGATTTGTAGCATTGAAGGGGGGGGGTAATACTGGTGGCACGA
>CALRIM020000133.1:0-8450 GCA_943360385.1 Rhizobium sp. Q54
ATTTTAGTAGAAGAATGGGGTGGTAAATATCAGTGTCAAGAAATTTCTGCAAAGAAAGGCTTGAACGTAGATTTACTTTTAGAGAAAGTATTATTAGAAGCAGAATTGTTAGAGCTTAAAGCGAACCCTAATAAACATGCAGTTGGTTCTGTAATTGAATCTGCCTTAGATAAAGGTCGTGGTATTATTACTACAATACTAGTATTAGCAGGTCAGTTAAAAGTTGGAGATCCAATTTTAGCAGGTTGTTACAGTGGTCGTGTAAAAGCGATGTTTAACGAACGCGGACAAAAAATTGAACTCGCAGGTCCATCTACACCAGTACAAGTATTAGGTATGAATGGTGCTCCACAAGCAGGTGATAAATTCAACTCAATGGAGAGTGAAGTGGAAGCTAGAGAAATTGCAAACAAACGCTTACAATTACAAAGAGAGCAAGGTATTCGTACACAGAAACATATTACTCTTGATGAAATTGGTCGTCGTTTAGCAATTGGAAACTTTAAAGAATTAAACATCATTGTAAAAGGTGACGTGGATGGTTCTATTGAAGCATTAGCGGATTCATTGTTGAAATTATCAACTCAAGAAATTCAAGTTAATATTATTCATAAATCAGTAGGTCAAATTTCTGAATCGGATGTATTATTAGCATCTGCTTCTGATGCGATTATCGTTGGTTTCCAAGTTCGTCCTTCGTTGAACGCTCGTAAATTAGCAGAACAAGAACAAATTGATATACGTATGTATTCAATTATCTACGATGCTATTAACGAAGTGAAATCGGCAATGGAAGGTATGTTAGCTCCTCAATTTGAAGAGAAAATTACTGCTAACGTACAAATACGTGAAACATTTAAAATTACTAAGGTTGGTACCATTGCAGGTTGTATGGTTATTGATGGTAAGATTAATAGAAATAGTAAAGTACGTATCATTAGAGATGGTGTAGTTATACATACTGGCGAATTAGCTTCACTTAAACGTTTCAAAGATGATGTAAAAGAAGTTGGTACTAATTACGAGTGCGGTTTGAATATTCAAAATTTCAATAACATTGAAGTGGGTGATATTATAGAAGCATACGAAAACGTAGAAGTAAAACGTAAACTTTAATCAAAACAAATTATATAAGGAGCCCTCTATGCAAATAGGGGGCTTTTTTTGTTTTAATATTCTCGAATATTTTACGAACTTGTAAACACTATGACAATACTAAAAAAGTTTACATACCAACAGTATTATACATTTTTTATATGTGGAGTTATTATAGGGGTATTCTTTTCGCCTGCTATTAATAGCATTAGTAATGCAGCACTTGTAATTACTTGGCTTATAGAGGGTAATTTTAAGGCAAAATGGCAAAAGTTAAAATCCGATAAAGCCTTTTGGGCTTCAATAAGTGTGTTCTTTATTCATATAGTAGGATTACTTTATACTGAGAATTTTGAATATGCTACAAAAGATTTAAAAATAAAACTACCAATTTTATTACTTCCGATTGTTTTTGGAAGTGCAATTAGTTTAAATAAAAATCAGTTTGTAACTGTATTAAAGGTTCTTGTTTATACAGCCTTCATTTCCTCTTTATATGCATTTTATATTTACCTAATGCACTATGGTAAAGACATGAAGGAGCTACGAGAAATATCAAGCATCATTTCACATATACGATTGAGTTTGTTAAATGCAATAGCATCATTTGCAGCCTTCTATTTGCTTTACATCAACCGAAAAAAACTATTTTCTATTTATTCCATTTCCATATTAATAATTGGAATTTGGCTGTTTATCTTCAATGGTATTCTTG
Organism: Rhizobium sp. Q54; assembly: GCA_943360385.1. Classification (GTDB taxonomy): domain Bacteria; phylum Bacteroidota; class Bacteroidia; order Sphingobacteriales; family Sphingobacteriaceae; genus CAJBVG01. The sequence continues at coordinate 1,811 of CALRIM020000133.1, forward strand.
GTGCAAGAATGGGCATACTCGTTTACTTTGTTATGGCTGCATTGTTTGCATTTTACCTAATATATACCATGCGAAAATGGTGGCTTACGGTTTCCCTATTAGTAGGGGTACTGGCATTACCTATCATAACCTATTTTAGTATACCAAGCGTAAAATTACGAGTTAATGAAATTCAGTTTGAAATAAATAATTACAATAATGGAGGAGACCCATCTGGACAATCTATTGGCCAACGATTTGTATTTTGGAAAATCGCATTAGATATTTTTAAAACTTCTCCTATTTATGGAATCGGTACTGGCGATGTAAAAGATGCTTATACCAATTATTATGATCAACATCCCAATATCATTCAAGAAAAATTTCAACATAGAGCACACAATCAATACCTCACTATTTTATTTACATTTGGCATTATTGGTTTTGTAATATTTATGTATGGAGTTATAAGCCCAATGTTCTATTTGAAGAAGCAGTTCGATTATTTCTATGTGATATTTTTAATCTCCTTCTTATTATCCATGACAATGGAAGATACGATTGAAACACAAGCTGGGGTTACGTTCTACGCATTTTTCAATGCATTGTTTTTATACGCTCGACCGAAAGAAATAGAAGTTTAAAGATATTTATCGATACCGTTTTTGCAGCGAGTAACTTTATTTGAAATAGTTTCTTCTAAAATTTTATCATTAGAAATCAAATCAGATTTACTGTTTTCTTTGTGATAAATATGAAAAGCAATACCACCAAATTTTAGTGTTTTTCCAAAAATAGTACTATTAATAAATCGCATCACTAATTCCGAATCTTCCCTACCCCAACCCGAAATATCTTCATTATAACCATTTACATCAATAAAATCTGATCGCCAGAACGACATATTACATCCTCTAATTTTAAAGGGGTTTGTTATTTTTTTGAAAAATAATTTTTGAAAAAATGAAATGTGTACTGCATTTAATCGATTTACAATTCCACTTGATAAAAAACTTGGTTGTTCTTTTTTATGATATAAATAATGTGCCGAACACTCTTCATTCATCAACACTCGGCTTCCTTTTAGATATCTATTTCTCTCCGCATTATTTACATGGTCTCTTACAAAATCGGCATGCATTATTATATCACCATCTATTTGAATGATATAGTCTGATTGAGCCTTGGCTATTGCTTTGTTTCGGATATGAGCTAATTTGAATCCAGTATCCTCATGCCAAACATGAACTAATTTGATTTTATGTAAATCTGTAAATTGCTCAATTAATAGTTTTGTTTCTTCTGTTGAACCGTCATCAGCAATGATCACTTCATCTGGCATTTTAGATTGTAACAGTAAACTACTCAAACAGCATGCTAATGCCGATGGCCAATTATAAGTCGCAATTACAAGGGCTACCTTCATTATTTATTTTTATATAGTTGATAGTGATAAAAATATTTTATGAAGATGGAATAAGCTGCAGTAATAGCTATAAAAAAACCAAATGCACCATCCAAAAATCCCACTCTTAAGAAATAATCTTTTATAAATCGAACCCAAGGACTAAAAATAATTTTCAAGAAACTTGGCCTTTTGCCTTTTTCAAATAAATGTTTACCAGCTAGTTTTCCATAGTAAACGCTTTTCTCTACATGTTGAATAATGGAGTAATAAGAGTAGTGTAAAAGATCTCCTTTTAAATGTTGAATAGAAACCTTCGTCAAATCTAATTCTTCATGCACTTCCGAATCGTTCCATTTTACTTGTGATTTAGGGAATAAACGAACCTTGGTATCCGGATACCATCCACTGTGTTTGATCCATTTACCACAATAATTTGTTAGTCTATTAAAAGCATATGCATTCGCTAAATTATGTTTAACTGCTAGTATAGATTGTATTAATTCTTCTGATAAAACTTCATCGGCATCTATAGATAAAATATATTCGTTGGTTGCTTGTTGATGTCCGAAGTTTTTTGTGGGGCCGTATCCCATCCATTCCTTCTGGATAAATTTCACATTATACTTTTCGCATATCGATTTCGTATTATCAGTACTTCCAGAATCAACTATTACAATTTCATCGACAACCTGTTGTAGCGCAATAATACACCTTTCGATGTTTCGCTCTTCATTTTTAGTAATTACAACTGCCGAAATTTTATCCATGTTTATTTTGATGAAGGCTTTACAACTTGATAATTTTTATATTCACCAATTCTATATCCTGTAATGTTTTCTATAGTTTGGGCAATTCTATGACGAAACTTCATTTTCTTTTTAGATGGATCGAAGGTGAATTTCCAATTTACATTATCAATTCTTTTTTTCATTACTGCTGGATGAGTTCCCACAAAATGTTTTACACCATCCACCATCGAATAATCAAATTCAGAAACATCTTCAATATTTTTTTTCATCCAATCATCATCATGCCAAAGTTTATTAAAGCTCTTAATTTTATCTTGTTGTTTAGAAGGGTGTTTCACCCAACCATAGTGATAAATTTCAGCATCGATAGGTGCAACATTTAGCTTTCTTCCATCTAAACGAAAACCTTGTGCATCTTTATACGACTTAATATTTTTATTATTTCTAATAATTCGAATTTCGTTTCTATACCAACGTTTAGAAGTCCCTACAAAATCATAAGAACCATAGAAGTGCAAATATTTAAACAATAAGCCTTCAATATTTGAGTGGTTCAAATGTTTTTGCATTTCTTGCTGAATAACAGGTAAATACTTTTCATGCACACATTCATCACCCTGAATATAAAAACACCAATCGGTATCAGATGAAATGGCCTGAAAGGCTTTATCAGTTTCTACAGCTAACACTCTGCCTCCTTCGCGTAGAGAATCATCCCAAACGGTATGTATAATTTTAATTTTATCGGAACCAATTGAATTTATTAGTGCTTCGGTATCATCATCGGATTTGCCTATAGCAACAATAAACTCATCGCAAATTGGTAAAATAGAAGTAATAGCTTCTACGATTGGGTAATCGTATTTAATTGCATTGCGAATAAAACTGAAGCCGCTTACTTTCATAAATAAAAATAATAATTGCTAAAATACTATTTCGTTTTCAATAGCAATAATTACAACGATATTTATTTACTTTGGTAAAAATATTAAAAGATGAATTGGGAAACACTCAGTAATGATATTAAGCAAGGCGACATTAAATCGTTGGCCAGAGCAATTACTGGAGTGGAAAATGATTTAGAAGGATATTTCGAATTTTTAAAAACCCTCGATATAAATCGTAATATCCCAATTATTGGCATAACTGGCCCTCCTGGAGCAGGAAAAAGCACTTTAGTTAATGCTCTTCTAGGCACATTTTCTAAGGAAGGCAAACGAGTAGGAGTAATTGCCATCGACCCAACCTCTCCCTTTCATTATGGTTCCTTATTAGGTGACCGTATTAGAATGGTAGAGCATTTTACGAATCCCAATATATTTATAAGGTCATTAGCAACCAGAGGCTCTTTAGGGGGGTTATCTGCCAAGACTATTGAAATTACAGATGTAATGAGAGCATTTCCATTTGATGTTTTATTAGTTGAAACTGTGGGTGTAGGCCAATCGGAAGTGGAAATTGTGGGATTAGCAGACACTACGATTTTAGTTTTAGTACCAGAAGCAGGTGACGAAATTCAAGGTATTAAATCTGGAGTAATGGAAATTGCTGATATTTTTGTGGTAAACAAAGCAGACCGAGATGGAGCGGAAGTTTTTGTGAGTAATATTAAAAAGATGCTGCATGAAAGGACTGCTTCAGATATTGAACCTCAAGTGGTGAAAACAATTGCCTCACAACAAGAAGGAATTGTGGAATTGATGGATGCTATAAAAAATAGCCATCAACAAAAATCATCAACAAAAAAAGATTTGTTAATTGCCGAAAAGGCTTACCGATTAATTCAAACGGAGAAGATGAAAAACATCAACAAAAAAGAATTAATAGAAGCAATAAGCAAAGAAAATGTAAAGGCAGATTTTAATTTGTATCAGTTTATTGAGAGGTATTTTGGCCAATAATTAATTTCTGGTACGATTCACTATCACCTAAATTAATTTTGAGAATATAAACTCCATTCTGAAGCATATTCGCTTCTACTTTCAATAAGTTCTTTTCATCAAACTCTTTTGCAAAAACAACTCTTCCATTTAAATCTAAAATGGTTATGCTAACATTTCCTGTGATTACTGCCTCGTTTAAAGCAATGTTAAATTCCCCGTTGTTGGGTTGAGGGTAAATGGAAGCAGTAAGGGTTTTAAGGCTGTTGACCCCTAAAATTAAATTCGTATCAATAGTTCCAAACTTCTGACCATTAATAGTATAACCGCTTAAATAATTTCGTTTTTCATATTCAAAATCCCAAAATTTAAAACTAAAATATGGCAATGCAGTCTCAATCCACGCATCGAAATAATCAGCTTTATTATGTGTGAATTTATTAGGGCCAATATTATACATATTGAATTTTTTTAATAGAGGATTATTATAATTTGGAATAGCATTTATACGTATAGTATTTCCAATCTTATCATATGTTAGTACATTATATTGAGAGGTATCAAAGAGTACATTTAACAAACTATAATTAATCAATGAATTTGGTAAAGGGTTAAACACTAAAGAATCTAAATATAATTGATCATTACGATTAATTATATTGCCTGTACTATAAAATCCAGACTGACAATTGCTATACCCAGAATAAGTGTAATATGAGCTACCATAAAAAACAATTCCCCATGGCACATAATCTATACTTTTTATTTTAAAGAGTTTCGATTCTGTTAAAGAACAAGGAAATCCCCAACCACCCTCGAATGTATAATTTTCAAAATATAAATAATCGTTTACACCAACTTTTTGGTATTTGTCATATTCGATTACATTCAACCCTAATTTTTTAGTGTGGTCCCCAACTAATATTAAATACCCTAAAGCTGAATGTTTAAATAAAAAAAGTCCAAAATTTTTAGAAACTTTTAAACTATCACCATTCGATAATAAGATTGTTTTAATAGAATCTATAGTATTAAAAATATTCGCTGTTCTTACTGAAGTAATGATTGCAGTAATATTGCCTTTGAAATTCCAAGAATAACCAAGAGGTTTATTAAGGTATAATACGGCAGTGTCTGAAATATTATTAAATAAAATTATTTTCTGATTTGATTCAACAGAATAATGATTAAATAAAAAATCAGATTGTAGGCTGTAAATTTCTTCGTTATTTACACTTGTGCAAGTGTCGCAAAGATATATTGATTTTGATATATTAAATTTAGCTGGATTAATTAAATCAGGGTTAACAATTATGGTATTAGAGATATAGTTGCTTGATTTTTTTTGATAACAAAGCGTATCGTTTACAGGAAACAACGACCAATTCTGAGCAAATGAAAAGTTGCTAATTAATAAAAAAATAAAAAACAATCTTTTCATATTCTCAAGATTTAGTTTACTTCATCATTCCTTTATTAAACTCCTCCGATTTCCCTTTTGCAATACTCAACGTATTCCAATCTTTTCCTTTCCAATGCTTAGCAATAAAAACAATTTGACCAACATGATAAGCATAGTGAGCAATTTGTCTGTTGATTGCCTTTAAGGCAGATTGTCTTTCATCTCTAATAAAAACTGTTTTAGAAAGATCTTCTAGCTTCATATTATAAAGTAAATCGAACAATAAGGTCCAGGCACTTTCCCAAGCAGCAAGTAATTGTTCTTTACTCATATTTTTCTCTACAAATTCTTCGTCTCGATTTCGATTCGGTTTTTCACCATCTGTAGTAAAAAAATCAGTAAATCTAGAGCGTGCATTACCAATCATGTGTTGCATAATTACAGCGATGGAATTATCTTCATCACCCATTGTGCGATGAAGATCTTCTTCACTTAACTGTGCAATTGCTTTATCGGCAAGTCCTTTATAAGTGTTGAAATTATTGATGGCAATATTTAGATAGTCGTTCATAATAGGTATATATAAATTAGGAAACTGATTCAGTAATAATAATTCCATTGATATCTTCAATAAAATTAAAAGCAAGTTGCGTATTACAAATATAATGAGATATCGGGCGAATATCTAAATATTCGTTAAAAGAACTAAAATTCCATTCTTCAGGCAAATCACATAGTTTTGCTTCCACAGGATTTTGATGAATATAATTAAAAACTGTTTTCAAATACTTCCCATGGTCATCAACATTTATATGTTTACGTTTTGTATTCTGTTGAAATAATGAACCTGTTCTATTTTCTTGAGAATTTACTCCACGAGTATAACTTGACAACATTATGCGAAGTCCATCTGAAAGTTTTTCAGAATTTTCATTTGTAGAAATTAATAGATGAAAATGATTTGGCATAAGGCAATACGCCATTACATCGCAATAGGGAGTAATATGCTTTTCTAATTTATCTAGAAAATAGAGATAGTTCTCTTTGTTGTAAAATATTTTTTGTTTGTTGATACCACGATTGAAAACATGGTAAAAAGAATGCTCACTGAATCCCATACACTTTATTTTTTGTAAATGTAGGGAGAGAAAAGGAAGAATAAAACTGCATATATGCAGGATTAAATAAAAACCTGCATAAGTGCAGTAAACTGGTGGCACGA
>CALRIM020000134.1:0-8421 GCA_943360385.1 Rhizobium sp. Q54
TCTACTTTCTTGTGACAACAAGGCCACGCCTTGAATGTTTATATTTCTAAATACAGAAGAGTAATATTTCTGTTGTTCCTTTTGGTCTGAAATGACAGGAACTAAATAAGAAAATCCTAAATACGTGGTCTCAAAAAAATTAGGCGGAATTGTCAAACTTGTTCTTTTGTAATTATCCACAATAATTTTTGCAAGTATTTCTTCTTTGTTATTTCCTTTTTTTGTTAGTTTCGTAAACGTCCATTTCAAAACATTATCAAATTGCTCATCTGCTTCTTCTTCGTCATCATTTTCGTCAGCAAACTTTTGGATTGCTTGTTTGTATGTTGCTTCGTCAGGATATAAACCAAGATATGCCAACAAAATACTTGTTAGTCGTTGTTGTCCGTCAAGTATTAAGTTTTGATTAGTGCCATTTAGATTAAATGAACCAATTGTAACGGGTGGAACAAATTGTTTACTCTTAAAAGTTTCAATTAGCGTTTCAACCTTTTTTTCATCCCAAACAAAAAGACGTTGATAGTCTGGAAGAACAATGTTTTCTTTTAAAATTAAATCAATCCAATGTTTCAGAGAATATTCTCCGTAATAGACCCTGTTGTCCATAAATATTTTTCTTTTTTTAGTTTTCTTGTCAATGCGCTGTTTCGTTAAAATGACCGCCAACTTGCTTTTACTCTCAACTTTACTTCACCAATCCACCTAAAAATTTAATTATAACCCTAGTAATTGCAATCCTATTTTTCCCAAAACCCTAAAATACCAACATAAAATATTCCCCGCAATACGATAAATGTAGTATGTCAAGTTGGCGGAATAGTTGGTTTGGGTGGTGTTTGGAGGGTTTTGTGGTTGCAGCGCTTTGCGCTGCATTGGAGGTGTCCTGCGCGTTGTCGCCTTTTTCCCCGACGGCTATCGCCATCGGTTATGCAGGGTTGCCCTACGGGCAAGAGCATTGGTCGCATCTTTTCTGCAGCCGGTCCTTGAGCGTCGTCGCCTTTTTTCCCGACAGCTATCGCCATCGGTTATGCAGGGTTGCCCTACGGGCAATTATTCAGCATCCCAAGAGCTATCAGGATGAACATTTGCATATCTGCACATTTTCGCATCTGCACATTTACATATCTGCACATCTGCACATTTGCACATCTGCACATTTAAAAAAAGCGAAAGCCTTTTTGATTTTCATCAAAAAGGCTTTCGCTTTTTTCTCTGGGTGGATGATGGGGCTCGAACCCACGACCCTCGGTACCACAAACCGATGCTCTAACCAACTGAGCTACAACCACCGTGTAACCTAACCTCTCGGTTGGGTGCACAAAAATACAAAATTATCTTACTTTTGAAAATGAATTTTATTAAAAACATCTTTCAATTCGATTTATTTCCATCTTCTGTGCTCAATAATCAGAAAAATTGGAAATGGTTTGTGCTCGCCTGCATCGCCATTCGCTTGGTGTTTTTTATCTCCGATGGACATAATTCCGACTTCGATTTTTTTGAGCATTGGGCCGATCGTATTGTACACCACGGCCTTTTAAACCTTTACTCTATAAAGGTGGATCGATTCGAGTGCGATTACCCGCCTCTGTACTTATACGTCATTACCCCCATCGCCTACCTCTTTAATGCCTTTAATTGGGACATGCATACCCAATTTTTCGATACCTTTTTAAAAGCATTTAATTTACTCGTAGAATTTGGTTTTTTGTTTTTCTTCTACAAAAAAACCAACAACAAAATATTCTTAGCCCTAATGCTCCTCTCGCCCGCTACCATTATCAATGCCTACGGCTGGGGACAAATAGATATCCTCTATAGTATACTCATGTTCTTGGGCTTCTATTACATCACCAAAAATAAACTTTACCCAACTGCAATAGTAATTGGTATATCGCTTTGTCTAAAAACACAAACTTTACTTTTCCTACCCCTTTTTGGAGTACTTTTTCTCACGTCTAAGAACTCATTTAAGGAAAAACTATTTTCTCTACTCCTCCTATTTTCGATTTTCTTTTTAATTAATTTACCCTTTATACTAGGCGCGCCGAATGCAATGGACTCCATCAACCCGCACCTTTCCGCTGCCGGTCGTTATAACTTCATCTCCGTTAATGCCTTTAATTTTTACTGGGCGTTTTGGGCCGACTTTGCACTAAAAATGCAACTGAAATTCCCACCGAACGATGTGTTGGTGTTTGGTCTTATCAGTCGGAAAATACTAGCCTACACCATTTTCTTTTTTCTATTTTCATGGATCATCTTTAAAACCGTAAAGTACTCCAAAGAACCTATAAAAATAATGGCGCTACTATCGTTATATTGCTTTAGCTATTTTATGTTTTTACCCGAAATGCACGAGCGGTATTTGTTCCCTATGTTTATTTTTAGTGCATACCTTTGCTCTAAGGACAAACGCGAGTGGCCTTACTTTTTAATTATTGTGCTGCTGCATTCTGTAAATTTATTTTGGGCTTGGGGCGAACAAAAATTCGTAAAACAACAGTGGATGTTCGAAGCAACTCGTATAATTGCAGCGTTTACTGGGCTAATGTGGATTCTGTATTTCAACAGAATTAGAAATTTTATTAAAGAATAAAAATGTCGATAACAATATTTACAGATGGTGCTGCCAAAGGTAATCCTGGCAGAGGTGGATACGGAGTGGTGTTAAAATCTGGACCTCATTATAAAGAACTTTCCGAAGGCTTTCGCCTTACTACCAATAATCGTATGGAACTGCTAGCCGTTATTAAAGGCCTAGAAGAATTAAAAACTAAAGGCTCAACGGTATTAGTAGTGTCCGACTCTAAGTACGTGGTAGAAGCGGTAGAAAAAGGCTGGCTGTGGAATTGGATAAAAATTGGGTTTAAAGATAAAAAGAACAAAGACCTGTGGATTCGCTTCGTTAATATTTATCGCCAACATCAAGTTAAATTTAAGTGGATAAAAGGACATAACGGACATGCCGAAAACGAACGCTGCGACCAGTTAGCAGTGGCCGCAGCAGAACAAAAAGACTTGTTAATAGATCAGGTGTACGAGGACGAAAAAAACTCAGACAAGCTTTTCAACAGCTGAGTGTAAAGCCATAAATTCTTCGGCTTTTTCTACCATCGTTTTAGATCCTATAAATATGGGTGAACGTTGGTGCAAGTCGGTTACCGGTAAATCTAAGATGCGGTTCAACCCATCCGATGCCTTACCTCCTGCTTGTTCTATTAAGTACGACATTGGGTTGCACTCGTAAATTAATCTCAATTTACCACTCGGTGCTCCATAGCTCGATGGGTAAATAAATACTCCACCTTTTAATAAATTCCTGTGAAAATCGGCCACCATAGAACCTATGTATCTGCTCGTATATGGTCGGTTAGTAGCATCGTCAATCTCTTGGCAATACTTTAAGTATTTTTTTACTCCATCTGGAAAATGGATGTAGTTTCCTTCATTTATAGAATACATTTTTCCACTCTCTGGAATTTTCATGTTCGGGTGCGATAAACAAAATTCTCCAATGGTTGGATCTAGTGTAAATCCGTTTACACCCTTACCTGTGCTGTACACAAACATAGTAGACGACCCGTAGATAATGTAACCTGCTGCCACCATTTCTCTACCCGATTGTAAAGCTTCTTCTGCTCCACATTCTCCGTGCTCACTTAGTCTGCGGTAAATAGCGAAAATAGTACCTACCGATACATTCACATCTATATTAGAAGATCCATCCAAGGGATCTATACATACAATGTATTTAGCTTCTTGAGAGATGGTAGAGTTAATAGGAATAACATCGTCGTTCTCTTCAGAAACAATCATACAACATTCTCCACCTGCTTTAAGGGCTGCAATAAATTGATCGTTTGCGTATACATCCAATTTTTTTACTTGCTCGCCTTGTACGTTGGTATCGCCTGTTTCTCCTAATATATTTACCAATCCGGCTTTGTTAACTTCTCTGTTTACAATTTTACCTGCAATAGCTAAATCGCGGATTAATCGAGAAAAACCTCCCTTTGCAAAAGGAAAATCCGATTGCTTTTCGATGATGAATTGCCCTAGTGTAGTAATGTGTGACATGTTTGCTTGCTTATAGTGTTTTTTGTACGTGTTTCGGTCCTAATTCAATAACCTCTAAATCCTTTATTTTACCAGCTTCTATGGCAAACCTCATCAACGTTCTCATCTGATGAAATCCTTCCTTGCCAGCCGCTCCAGGATTAAGGTGCAACAAATTTAATTTTTTATCAGGAATAACCTTAAGAATATGTGAATGTCCGGAAATAAATAATCCGGGCTTCGTAATTTCTAATTTCTTTTTAATGCGCTCCGCATATTTACCCGGATATCCGCCTATATGGGTCATCCATATTCTTAAGCCTTCTAACTCAATGGTCATATCCAATGGATGTGCCTTCCGAATGTCCTGCCCATCTATGTTTCCCCATACCGCTCGGGTCGGTTTAAAGGCCTTCAGCTTGTCTAAAACCTCCACGGCACCAATATCTCCAGCATGCCATATTTCATCTACCTCAGCGAAGTATTTGTAAACCTCCTCTGGGAAATGCGAATGTGTATCTGATAGTAAGCCGATTTTAATCATTTAAAAAATGGTAAGGTAATGCTTTAGGGCATGTTCATATTCTGCTGAATATACATCCTTTTCGGCATAAATACTCAAGGATTTTAAGGCAAAACTGCCCAATTTATCGGATTTTCTGAAACATACAATATTCCTAATCACTGGACTATCGGGGAACGATCGAATAAAAGTATTGCTCTCCAGCACCATATTGCCGTCCAGCATGGTAGAGATGTTCTCTACATTTTCTGATGGTATAATTAGCGCCAAAGCCCCATCTGGATTCAATAATTCCACACTCTTCATCAACCACTTATTAAATACTTCCTCATCTATATGCCTCGCAATGTTGCGCTGCTCCGATTCGCTTAATAAGGATTTGCTGAAAAATGGTGGATTGCTAAATATAAGATCGAAGGTTTCAACGGGTTCGTAACTTAAAAAATCGGCATGGAGGCTTGTTAATTGGTTTTTCCATGGACTTTGCTCGAAATTATGAGCACATTGTTGCTGTGCGGCTTCGTCTATTTCGATGCTTTTTACCAGGAGTTTTGGATTCCGTTGAAGTAACATGAGGGATATTACCCCTGTGCCCGAACCAATTTCTAGAGCTGTTTTGCACTTGGAATTCACTTGTAAAAGGGCTCCCATTAAAACAGCATCGGTGCCGATTTTCATCGCACACCGATCTTGTTCTACTTTAAATTGCTTAAAATTAAATGCCTTGTTTCCCAAAATTATTGCTTTTCAATAATCTCTTCTAACGAATGATCGAACCTATGCTTGAACACTTTTACATCACCAAAGCTGGTTTCATCAATCGAAATTTCACTCGAAGTAACTTCACCCAAACTACTGTATTCTATATCGTTAAGTGACATGTACTCTACAAAAGCTTCTTGTAGTTCTGGCTTCACCGAAACCACAATTCTACCTTGTGCTTCCCCAAATAAGAAGGCATCTTTTCTAATCGTTTCATCAGACTCTATGGCAAAACCTAAGTTAAAGGTCATGGCCGATTCTAATAAAGTGATAAACAAACCACCGTCCGAAACATCGTGTGCCGACTGTATCAATTTATTATGAATAAGTCCTTTTACCACTTGGTGTGTATCGTATTCTTTCTCTAAATCGAAGAAAGGTGCCGGAGAAGCTTTCACGCCATGGAAAGAAGCTAAATATTCCGAAGAGCTAATATCGTTCTTAGATTCACCAATTAGGTAAATGAAATCGCCTTCGTTTTTAAAGTTCAAAGTCATGCGGAATTCCTTAGAATCCATTACCCCTAACATTCCAATGGTTGGCGTAGGGAATACCGGACCTTCGTCCGACGATTGGTTGTAGAAACTCACATTACCACCTGTAACAGGGGTTTCGAACTTCGTACAAGCCGTTCCCATACCTTTAATGGCACTTACAAATTGCCAGTATACTTCTGGATTGTAAGGGTTACCAAAGTTTAAGCAATTGGTAATGGCTACAGGCTCTCCACCAGTACAAGTAATGTTACGAGCAGCTTCTGCTACCGCAATCGCACAACCCACTTCTGGGTCGGCATATACATAGCGTGCATTACAATCAACCGTTAAGTTAATGGCTTTATCGGTTCCTTTAATGTTTACCACAGCAGCGTCCGATGGTGCGTTGGTCGACATGTTTGCCGTACCCACCATAGAATCGTACTGATTTATAACCCAACGCTTAGAAGCAATATTTGGGTGATTTACCAAATGCATCATTACCGCTTTTAAATCGGCAGGTTCTGCAATGGAATCGATACTAAATTTCTTGTTTTCTGAAAAATAAGCAGGCTCTTTGTATTCTCTATGGTACACTGGAGCACCACCACCTAATACTAAATCATCTGCTGGTACATCTGCTACCAATTCTCCATTCATATAGTAATGTAAACGTTTGGTATCGGTAACTTCACCAATAATAGCGCAGTTTAAGTCCCACTTTTCGAACACTGCTTCTACATCTTTCTCTCTACCTTTTTCTACCACAATAAGCATACGCTCTTGAGATTCTGAAAGTAAAATTTCGTAAGGTTTCATGTTCGCTTGGCGAGTAGGCACTTTATCTAAATAGATAACCATACCATGCTCTCCTTTGGCCGACATTTCTGAGTTCGAGCAAATAATACCTGCCGCTCCCATGTCTTGCATGCCTATCACTGCACCCGTTTTAATCACTTCAAGTGTAGCTTCTAATAATAATTTCTCCTGAAAAGGATCGCCTACTTGAACTGCAGGTAAATCGTTTACCGAATCTTCGGTAATATCTTTAGAGGCAAATGCTGCACCGTGAATTCCATCTTTACCCGTTGCTGAACCTACAATGTACACCGGGTTACCCACACCATATGAAGTAGCCGATATCATATCGCCAACCTTTATAATGCCCGCCGACATTGCATTTACCAATGGGTTAATATTGTAACACTCATCGAAAAATACTTCACCACCAACAGTTGGAATACCAAAAGCATTACCGTAATCGCCAATCCCTTTTACTACACCTTTAATTAACCATTTGGTACGTTCTTGGTTAATATCACCAAAACGTAGCGAGTTTAATTGCGCAATAGGGCGCGCACCCATGGTAAAAATATCTCTGTTTATACCACCTACTCCTGTTGCAGCACCTTGGTAAGGTTCTAAAGCAGAAGGGTGATTGTGTGATTCTATTTTAAATGCACAAGCAATGCCATCGCCAATGTCTACAAGGCCTGCGTTCTCTTCGCCCGCTTTTGCAAGCATACGTGGACCGTCTTTCGGTAAGGTTTTTAACCAAACAATAGAGTTTTTGTACGAACAGTGCTCACTCCACATGACCGAGAAAATACTCAGTTCCGTAAAATTGGGGGTTCTACCTAAAATTTCTTTGATTCTTTCAAACTCTTCTGGTCGTAAACCAAGCTCTTGAGCTGTTTCTAAGGTTGTTAATTGCGTATTTTCCAAGACGATCTTTATTGATGTCGCAAAATTAGCAATTTGATTGTTTATTACCCTATTTGTTGATAAAAGGGAACGATTTTAACATTTTTTTCGCTAAATCCTTTGTAGACCTCATTAGTTTAGCCCTAAATTTGTGTTTTCTGTACGATACCATGAAATACGACTGAAGCTCTGCCCCTAGTTTCGATTTGTACAATGCTACCGAAGGTATGTTTGCTCCTAATAAGTCTACTTTGGTTAATCCCTTTTCTTTAAAATGACGAAAGGCCTGATCGTACAAATATGCTTGTCCGCCACTATCCACTTTGCCTCCCATACTAGCAATAAGGTAAGCATTGGAGTCATCAACCAAATATAAAGCCGAACCAATCCGTACACCATCCTCTAACAGTTCTACTACACATGTTTCTTCTCGCTTAGCCAAAGTTTGGTACCAAGTATCAAAACGCTTCGCATGCTTGATGCCTAAACCATACTTACGCATATCTTTAACTTGCTCTTCAATTACTTCTGCTTTGTATCGGTGAAAGGCAACACTAAGCGGAAACTTCGCTGCTTTTTTTAGGGAGCGACGAACATTTTCGGAATACTTCGGAAAAATAGTAAGATCGATAACACTGGTATACCTTGTGATAACTTCGAAACCTGCCCACTCAAATCGTCTAATGTCTTCTACATAAGGGGCGAACTTAAAATCTATGGCATCGAAATCTTGTATTAGTTGACTAACAATCAAGCTCCATGCCTCTTCAATCTGAATGGTGGTAAGTTCTTTTTCTAATAAAATAGCTTGATAAAAAAAATGTGTGATGAGTTCGGCATTCCTGTTTTTATGGTATACCGGAAAGGAGATTAATACTTCCGTTTTATTAGTTACTA
>CALRIM020000135.1:0-8415 GCA_943360385.1 Rhizobium sp. Q54
GATTTTAATGCGACAGATCTAGACAGTTATTTTTTAAGGATAGATCTTAAAGCAAAACAGCTAAAAGAACATTATTACCATAAAAAAAACATTCCATTTTCGTATACATTATTGCCTGAAAATATTAAATACATTACGTTTAAGAATAAAACTTATTGTCTACAAAAACTCACCATCAGGGATTCTTCTATCAGAACAAGTGTTCAACTTTCTAAAATAAATAATGGAAATTTAGAGTGGAGCAAAGAACTATTTCAAAGTGATGATGCATCTGATTCTATTGATATAAAGCCAATTTCAATGGATACTTTTGAAAATAGAATACTCGCATCAACTAGTTTTGTTTTAGGTAATAAATTATGGCAAGGAGTATACATAAAAAATGAATCCGGACAATTTTATTGGGAATTTAACAAACCCCTAGATACCGCTAGTCATCCAATTTCCATCATCAAAACAACTTATAGTGGACTGGTAAATAGTCTTACACTCGCTACAACAAAACTTAAACAAAAATTCGATGTAGATCTACTTTGGAAAAATTGGTGGTTAGAAATGTTTGGTAGTACTAATCCTATCCTAGCCAGTAGTATCAAATTATATCCAAATCCTGCTAAAGATTTTGTAACAATTAGTGGTTTTGAAATTCCAGATGGCACTATAGTTTGTAGGGATGTATTAGGTATTAAGTATAATGTAAGTATTGAAAATAATATTATTAATACTTCATCTCTATGTTCTGGCGTTTATACAATTCAGTTTGAAAAAGAATATTTAAAAGTTGTAATATATTAAGGGAATAAAATGAACAAATCAAAGTGCTTTTTTATTACAATTCTATTGCTATCATTAGGATTCAATGCTCAATCGCAAAAATGCAATGAAAATAATCATTTAGCAATAAAACTTAATTCGATGATTAATCTTGATCAAGATAATCGGTTAAAAATGCAAAATAGTACCAGCAAAGAAATAGATTCACTTTGGAGCCTACAGACCTCCATTGACAATAAAAATCAACAAGATTTAATAAAACTATTAAAAGAGTATTCCTATGAATGCATACAATATACAAATAGCAGGGCATTTGAAGTTATTGTTTCACACAGTAATAATGATTTGAGAGAAACATTTTATTTACCATTAATGTACAAGAACCTAAAAAATGGTATTGGATCTTCGATAACCTATGCAAATTTGGTAGATCAAATGCTGGTTTATTCAGGGAAAAATCAAAAGTATGGAATGATTGTTTGTCCTGATGGAAAACTTTGCCCCATAGAAGATATTGCAAACCTTAACAAGCGTCGATTAGAAATTGAATTGAATACTATTGAAGAGGAATGTAGGGCAAAGGGAATTCCAAATCCGTTAGACACTTCCATAAATCTTAAATTAGAGGATTATTCCTTAAATATGTTGAGGGGGTATTACACACCTGCCGCAAAACAGATTCAAATAAAACTCAGAGAGGATAATTTAACTAGAGAAACGAAATTAGACTTATGGTATAACTTGGCTTGTTGTTTTGCTCATTTAACCTTTTATGAAGAATCGGTTGAAGCATTGAATTCACTTGTATTTTATGGATATTCAGACCCCTATGTGTTGGGAGATTACACCTTTAAAGATATTAAGGAATCTACCATTTTTAACTCAAAATGGAATTCGTTTTCCGAATCAGTATTAGCCAATTTCAAGGAGAAAAACAAATCCATCAAAAATTTAGATGCAGCAAAAAACCTTAGCATAATGTTTGCGGAAGACCAAAGTACGATAGGATTACCCGATCAAACTATATTTAGTGAAATACATAAAAAACATATGGTTTATATATTTCAATTATTGGATAATACCACAAACTACGACAAGAATAATATTGGAGAAAACTCAATAGATGTAATAGCTACCATAGCATTACATGAAGATAATTTGGATGTTCAAAAAAGACTATATTCTATATTTATTTCGATGTCTGAAAAGAATCAAATGCCATGGGAAAATACTTGTACACTATTTGATAAAATTCAAATAAAACAAAACAAGAAACAATTATATGGTACTCAATGGTATATTGACCCTGTAGATAAAAAATCAAAGCCATATCCTATAGAAGATATAGAAAACATAAACAAACGTAGAACCGAAAAGGGTTTTAAATTTAGTTTTGAAGATTATGCTGCATTTCAAAACAGTTATTGATTTTAATCTTTAAGTAACGAAATCCGGATTTAGTATTAAGTATTACAAGTTACGAATTACGAGCCACGAGTTTTTCTTCAATAATCTTTTTAATTTCCCTAGCCTTAGAAAGCACCATAATATGTGTACCACCTTTTATCAACAAGAAATTTTGAATATGAACATGTGGAAAAACGATATCCTGGTCTCCATGAATATGCGTATAGTTTTCAATTGTAGTATCATTATTCCATTGTAGGGATGCACGCATAGCCCATCTTAAGAATTGAGGAGTCCATTTACTGAACATATCTGTAAACATTTCTTTCCATTCAGATTTCATTCCTGCTGGAAAAAGAAATTTCATCCAAAAGTCTGGATTACCCATTAAACTATTTGGCATCCAATCGTACATAGGGAATAACCTAAAGAAGTTAAAATAGGCAGGTTGTTCTGAACGTGTTTTTAGGCTTGAAATTAAAAAAGTATGTTGAACTTTAATTTGTTTTGCAATTTCGGTAGCTAGCATTCCACCTAAAGAAGTACCAATTAATACAACTGGTTTGGTTGTATCTATTTGGGCTATAAGCTTTGTAGCATAGCTAGCTAAAGTATCTTTTTCATCGTGCTGAACCCATTCTATTGGTTTATTTTCATATTCTTCTAATTGTAAAAACATGTATGCACGCTGATCTGCACCTAGTCCAGATATATAATAAATAATAGGCTTTTGAGAATTCATTAAGAAAGGAGTGTAGTAAGTTTAGTTAAATAGATTTCGTCGGTATTATCGAAATGGTTGAGATGCTCCGAATCAACATCCAGAATAGCAATTACTTTACCATTTGTAATAACAGGAACAACAATTTCCGAACGTGAAGCTGAGCTACAAGCAATGTGCCCAGGGAACTGATCCACATCTGGAACAATAATTGGTTGGGCTTTTTGCCAAGAAGTACCGCAAACGCCTTTTCCCATAGCTATTCGAGTACATGCAATAGGTCCTTGGAAAGGTCCTAATACCAATTCATCATTTTTCACGATATAAAATCCAACCCAAAAAAAAGAAAATACTTCTTTGAGAGCGGCAGAGATATTAGCCATATTTGCCACCATATCTTCCTCACCGCTTATTAAGGCTTGAATTTGAGGTATTAAGCTCTGGTATTTTTCTTCTCGACTGGTGTTTTTATCGATATATAATTCTTCAGACATACTGCAAAGCTAACATATTGATAATTGATTCGGTTTGTTTGAAGATAAAATTTATTTTTGATAAAAATAAGTGAGGCTCAAATTAAAACTATAGTTATGAAAATTAACAAAAGCATATGGTTACTTGGAATATTATTAGGTATTTCTGGTTTACAATTCACAACAATGAGTCCCGAGGAAGGGATGTATCCATTAAGTGAAATCTCAAAACTTGATTTGAAAAAAGCTGGTTTAAAAATAGACCAATCGGAAGTGTATAATCCCAATGGATTAAGTTTAGTAGATGCATTGGTAAATGTTGGAGGATGTACGGGATCTTTTGTTTCTAAAAACGGGTTAATTATTACTAACCATCATTGTGCATTTGAGGCCGTTCAGTTAGCTAGCACACCCGAGAAAGATTATTTAACAAATGGTTTTGTAGCAAAGAATTACGAAGAAGAAATTCCATCTAAAAATCTCACCTGCAAAATAACTGATTCATATGAAGATGTGTCTGCAAAAATATTAAATGCAGTAAAAGATGTGATGGATCCTTCGGAAAGAATAAATGCTATAAATGCCAAGATCGCCGAAATCATTAAAGATGAAGAAGCGAAGGATAAAACAATTAAGGCTGAAATTTCTGAAATGTTTATTGGTAGAACCTATGTTCTATTTCGTTATAAAACAATTAAAGATGTTCGTTTAGTATATGTACCCATGCGTGCAATAGGGGAGTTTGGTGGAGAAGGAGATAACTGGGTATGGCCACGTCATACAGGGGATTTCTCCTTTATGAGAGCGTATGTAGCAAAAGATGGATCATCTGCATCCTATTCAAAAGATAATGTTCCTTATCAACCTAAAAAGTTTTTACAAGTAAATCCAAATGGTGCGAATGAAGGCGATTTTGTATTTATCCTTGGATATCCAGGTAGAACCTTCAGAAATTATCCAGCAAAATACATAGAATACCAAGAAAAATTTCAATTGCCATATATGTCGAGTTTATACGAATGGCAAAATAAACAAATGGAAGAAACCTCTGTAAATAAAGAGTTAGAGTTAAAACAAGCTTCTCGAATTAAGCGAAAAGCAAATGTTTTGAAAAATTACAAAGGCAAAATTAAGGGCTTACGAAATATCGAATTAGTCAATCAAAAGTATAATCAAGAGAAGGATCTTCAGAAGTTCATTGAATCTGATGCAGAGCTAAATAAGAAATATGGAGCGATGCTAAAAAACATCGACATGGTATATACAGATGTATTTTCTGATGCAAAAAAATTCCTTGTACTTGATCAATTTATTCCAAGCTCGAATGCATTAAGTGCAGCAAATATTATGAATGGGTTGCGCAAAAAAATTAATGCAGCAAAACCAGAAGAACAAGAAAAAGTATTTGCTGATAGTAAAGCAGCCATTAAAAAACAATTAGAATCTCAATATGATACTTATGTGTTAGAAACTGAGAAACGACTGCTAAAACGTGCTATTATGGATGGGTTACAACTTCCAACAACAGAACGTTTCAATGTAATTCCAAAATTCAAATTAGAAAAACAAAAAGATATTGAAGCTGGAGTAGATAAATATGTAAATGCATTATTCATGAAATCGATGTTTATTATGCCTAGTGTAGTGTATGCATCCTTAGATAAACCCTTAAAAGATTTCATGAAAATTAAAGACCCTATGTTTGATTTAGCAACAAATGCAGGAGCAGAAGTTGATAAAATGAATGCCACACGAAAAGAAAGAAATGGGAAATTGAATAAACTTTTAGCTGATTATGTTGATGTGAGTATTTTATTTAAGAAAACGAATTTTATTCCAGATGCCAATAGCACCTTGCGTTTAACGTATGGACATGTTAAAGGGTATACACCAATAGATGCAACTTACATGAAGCCAACTACAACACTTACTGGATTGATTGAAAAAGGACAGAATTCTGGTGAGTATTATTTACCAAACTATATCCGAGAACTCTATAAAAATAAGGACTTCGGAAGATGGACTACTAGAGACAAGAAGGATGTTCCAATTGCATTTTTATATGACATGGATACTACGGGAGGTAATTCTGGTAGTCCGATTTTAGATGAAAATGGAAATTTAGTTGGAGTGAATTTTGATAGATCTTATGAAGCAACAATAAACGATTTCGCTTGGAATGAGTTATATTCACGCTCTATTGGATGTGACATTCGCTATGTATTATGGGTGGCACAAAAGGTAGATCATGCAGAACATATTATTAAAGAATTGGGAGTAAATTTATAATGCCAGTAAACCAAATAGACCTGAAAGCCTTTGCTCGTAAGGCAAAGAAAGCACATGCCAAAAATGAAGAGTTTTTTGCTGTTCTAAAAAAAACACGTAGAAAAGATCTACAAGAATTAGTGGATAATGCGCACGAGGCTGCTTTCAAAAAAATCGACTGCTTGGACTGTGCTGGATGTTGTAAAACCATTAGTCCTACATTCGAACCAGAAGATATTAGAAGGCTTTCTAAACATTTGGGTGTAAAACCAAAGGTGTTTATGGAGCGATATTTAGAGATGGACGAAGAAGGTGATTTCGTGCACCACGGAGCACCTTGTCCATTCTTAAAAGGAGATAATAAATGCAGTGTATACATTGCTCGCCCAGAAGCTTGCAGAGGTTATCCACATACAGGCGATAAACAATTCCGCAGCATTATTGATGTTACTTTGGTGAATACATTGTATTGCCCAGCGGTGTTTGAAATTGTGGAGAGTTTGAAGAAAGAGTTTTAAACAAATCACTCTAGCCCCTCAACTGCGCTACGCTTCGTTCGGGGACCAATCTTTTTAAAATTCCTTATAAAAAAGAAAAGGAAGAATGTTACGTTGATAATACCTTCGTTTTTTTTTATTTTCGGTTTAATTTACAAATAGATCCCCGAACGAAGCGAAGCGTAGTTGAGGGGTTTGGGACAATTTAGAATCTTGTTCGATTCTTAGCTACCAATCCATAAAAATAATCTCGTATAAACCTTGGAACAATTAAAAACACCCCAAGTAAATTTACGGGGAAACGTAGCATAGACAATGCTTTGAGCACTGCGGTAGATTTTATATAGGGTTTGTTTTGATGAATAAAATACACTGTATTTTTCAAAATAAAATCGACGCCAACTTTCTTTAATGCTGCACGAGATTCTGGAGTATTTAATGGAACAAAAGATATACGTTTCTTTGAATCATGCTTTTGAATAAAACGAACAGAAGCCTTGCAAAGATTACAATCTGCGTCGAATAAGATTGTGTGCTCGTATGTTCGTGTGCTAGTGTGCTCGTTTGCTCGTGTGCTCATTTAATCTATTATAATTTACGCATCTGCACATTTACGCATTTGCAAATTTCTTTAATAGTTTTCTCCCTCTAGACTGAAATGCAGCCGATTCAAAAGGCATCCTATCACTAACAACCTGTACCAATTCTTGTTTGAGTTCTGGAAATTTCTGAGCAATGTTTTGAAGAATTTGAATGCAATATGCTTTTACAGCAATGGCTTCATTAGGATTATGTAAAATATCCATTGCCTGATCATAAGCTAAACCATCTAAATCTTCTGGAATATCCATATCCTGCAAAGCCTGAGTAGCCGTACGTTTCACAGCGTCGTGGACATCCTTTCTACCCATTATTTCAATTAATAGTCCTACATATTTATCGAATAAAAATGGATTACTTTTGAAACAGAAACTCAATGACCAAGCTGCTTTGCGAGCAATTTCTGTATCATTACTTAACAGAAAATCCATTAACTCGGCAAAGCGTTCTTCATCAACTCCAACATAAAGCGAAATTTTTACGCTGTTCATTTTGGAGAAAGGTTTTGAGAGAAGTGTTTTTAATTCCATTTCCTTCTGAGTATCGGGTATCGAGTATCGAGTATCGGGAAAATTATTCAATTATTCAATTGCTCCCTGCCTGTCGGCAGACAGGGATGCCTGATACTCGATACCCGATACTCTATATTAATTCCTAATTTTCCTAGATGCTTTCAATCCTGATAAATTATAATAAGCAAACCAAGTGCTCAATGCTAATAAAAGAGCACCTAAAATAAATGGAGCGCCTGGGAAATAATATGGAGTACTAGGTCCTGTGAAATAAGCAAATAAACCATTCATTAATAAAGGTCCAAAAATAGAGGTTGCACTCATTAAACTAGTTAATGCGCCCTGTAATTCGCCTTGTTCTGTTGGAGGAACCTGATTAGATATTATACCTTGTAATGCGGGGCCACAAAAACCACCTAAAGTATAAGGTATGATAAATAAAAACATCATCAGGGTATTAGTTGCAAAAGCAAATAAAATCATCCCAATACAATAAAAGGCTAGGCCAAAATATACTGCTTTGTTATCTCCAATTTTTGGAATAACAATTCGTATTAATCCACCCTGAATAATGGCAACCATTACACCCACAAATGCTAAGGAATAACCTACCCAAGCTTCTGACCAATGAAATTTAAGCATGGTGTAATAAGTCCAATTCGATTGAACCGCGTGCATTGCAATGTATATTAGGGTAAAACAAACCACCAAACCAGAAACAACAGGGTATTTACGCAAATGCATTAAAGAACCAATTGGATTGGCACGTTTCCATTCAAATTTTCGTTGATTTTCTTTTAACAATGATTCTGGAAGAACAAAATAACCATATAATACATTGAGTAAAGTTAAGCCTGCTGCCACTATAAATGGCATTCTAGTACTAATTTCAGCTGTTAATCCACCAATCAGAGGACCAATAATAAAACCTAAGCCAAAAGCTGCACCCACTAAACCGAAATTCTGAGCACGCTTTTCTGGAGTACTAATATCTGCGATGTATGCTGTGGCTGTTGTAAAACTAGCTCCACACATACCAGCTATAATTCTTCCGACAAATAACCATGCCAAGGTTGGAGCATAGGCCATAAAGATGTAATCTACCCCTAAACCAAGCAAGGAGAGGAGCAATACCGGACGGCGACCATAACGATCACTCAAAC
>CALRIM020000136.1:0-8405 GCA_943360385.1 Rhizobium sp. Q54
ACTTGTAGAGCATAATGAATTCAAGGAGAATGGATGGGGTATGAAAATACAAGCGAGTTGTATGGACAATACAATAAAAGAGAATAATTTTTTAGGAAACACTTTTGATATTAGCACCAATGGTTCTTTAGTCCTCAATAATTTCAATGAAAATTATTGGGATAAATACGAAGGGTATGATTTAAACAAAGATAAAATTGGTGATATCCCCTACCGTCCGTTGAGTTTGTTCTCCGTAATGGTTGAGAGTAATTCTTCCTTAATGTTACTTTTTAGAAGTTTCATAGTTACACTATTAGATAAGTCTGAGAAAATTATTCCAAGTTTAACTCCAGAAAATTTTATAGACAATACACCTAAAATGAATGCTATAATTTTATGATTGAAATAAAAAACATCCGCAAGAAATACAATAATTTAGAAGTACTGAAAGGGGTAACAGCAAGTTTTCGAAAATCAGAATGCATTGCTCTTATAGGGCCAAATGGTTGTGGTAAAACTACTCTCATAAAAAGTATACTTGGAATGGTAATCCCGAATTCGGGTGAAATTTTATTTAACGGAAAATCTATAAAAGGTGAAACAGAATACCGACATCAGATAGGCTATATGCCTCAAATAGGTAGATACCCTGAGAATATGAGCATTGGGCAAATATTCGAAATGATGAAAGAATTAAGATTGAGTGATAAAGAGTTAGATGAAGAGTTATTCAAAGAATACAGACTTCAAGATATACTTAATAAGAGAATGCGGACGCTTTCTGGCGGAACAACTCAGAAGGTAAGTGCAGCATTAGCCTTTATGTTTAACCCTAGTGTGTATATTCTAGATGAACCCACTGCTGGATTAGATCCTATTGCATCCGAAATATTAAAAGAAAAAATGTTGCGTGAAAAAGCTAATGGCAAATTAATTTTAATAACATCGCACTTATTAAGCGATTTAGATGAATTAGTATCAGAAATTGTATTTATGCAAGAAGGTGAACTCTTAATTCATCAAACTGTAAACGAATTAAAACAAAGTACAGGCGAACTTCGCATATCAAAAGCAATTGCAAAAATTTTAAAAGAACAACTAGTATGAACAGGATAATAAAATTTGTAATACTAGATATATTAAGAAATAAAATTATTCTTTTTTATGCCATTTTATTGGCAGTTCTCTCGTTAAGTATGTTTAGCCTAGAAGATAATGAATCTAAGGGTTTGCTTAGTCTGTTAAATTTAATTTTATTAAATGTTCCTTTAGTATCCATCATATTCTCCACCATTTATATTTACAACAGCTCGGAATTTATAGAACTACTCATCAGTCAACCTATAAAAAGAAGTAAAATCTGGATAAGCCTATTTGTAGGACTAAATTCATCTCTTATAATTTCTTTTTTAATTGGAGCAGGAATACCAATATTGTATTATAGTCCCAATTTAACGGGGTTAATTCTAATCGTAATGGGTTGTGTAATTTCTGTAATATTTACCTCCCTAGCCTTTCTTTGTTCTATTTTAGCAAGAGATAAGGCAAAAGGAATTGGAATGTCTATACTACTATGGCTATTCTTCTCTTTATTATTTGATGGATTAATTATGTTTCTGTTATTTCAACTTGCTGAATATCCAGTAGAGAATTACATTGCTATTATAGCCGCGTTTAACCCGATAGATTTATCGAGAATAGTAATATTGCTACAACTAGACCTTTCGGCAATGTTAGGTTTTACTGGGGCTGTATTTAAACAAACATTTGGATCTGGGTTAGGAATATTGTTTTCTTGCTCTTTATTATTTGTATGGATGTTTGCACCATTTATGATTTCACTCTTAAAATTCAACAAGAAAGATCATTAATTTCATTAGGAATAATAACCATGAAAAAAGATATACTCAATAGAAAAGATTTAGAACTACTTGTTGTTACATTCTACGATCGAGTTAAGGTTGATAAAACAATTGGTCATTTTTTTTCGGATGTTGTACAAGTGAAATGGGAACGTCATTTACCTATTATGATTGATTTTTGGGAGAACTTATTGTTTTTCGATAACGATTACGAAGGAAACCCAATGAGTATTCATAAAACTATCGACAAAAAATATCCCATGAAATTAAAAGATTTCAATACCTGGACCAAACTATTTAATAATACAGTAGATGGATTATTTGAGGGGCCCAATGCAGAAACAATAAAACAAAAGGCTGGAAGAATTGCAACGATAATGCACCAAAGCCTATCAAAAAAATAAAAAGCATGGAATTTTCATTCCATGCTCTATTACAATAAATCTTATAACCAATACTATTTATTGTCCAGGTATTAATACTTGGTCTATAACATAAACAACTCCATTTGAGGCACTCACTGTTCCAATAATTTTAGCTTTCCCATTTACAAACACATCATCACCTTTTTTCGTAATGGTAATGTTTCCACCATTTACCTGCCCAATTGTTTGTCCATCTTGCATATTCTCCAATTTGTAAACGCCAACAGATACATGATATTGTAGAATATCAATTAAAGCATCTTTTTTCTCAGGAGTTAACAACGATTCTACTGTTCCTGCAGGTAGTGCATCAAATGCTGCATTGGTAGGTGCAAAAACTGTAAATGGCCCAGCATTACTTAATGCATCAACCAATTCAGCTGCTTTTACTGCAGTAACCAATGTTGTGTGATCTTTACTACCAACTGCTACTTGCACAACATTTGGGTTAGATACATCGTCTTGCACTCCAGATTGACCTGTTTGTGGGTTAGATTCTGCATTTGTTGTGGTGCTAGCATTTTCGGTTGTACTTCCAGTGCCACAAGCAGTGCAAAGTACGATTCCTGAAAAAATAATTGATTTGAAAATTGTTTCCATAATGTTTAATTCTTTAATCAAAAATACAGTTATGGAATACTACACTCTTATGAGTAGAATCATAAAGAACGTAAACTTTTATAGATAGCAAATACACTAATAAAAATACAGGCACTAGCTAATAATAAGTAATAATGAATATTAGGGACATTAATCATAAAAACACCTGCAAAACCTTGTATTCCTAGCAAAAACTCATTTAAAAGAATAAATACTACAAAATAAACCAAGGGCTTGTTAATATTGATTTTTAAAATACTCTTATAACTATATTGTAATAAAAAGGTGGATATAATAACCAACAGCACTAAATGTAAATAAGCAATAACAATTGGTCTTAAACTATAGGCCAAATGACTCATGTAGGGTACTGTAGAAGCTAGTTGTAAACACAATTTAATAGTAAACGCAATTACCAACATCCATACAACTAATTTAAAAAAGAAGTCTGTGGTTTCATTTAACATTTTTTTATGTTTATTCAACTGAACTAATAAATAAACCCAAACTAATAATTGCGCAATCGCCGACACTACTACCAATACATAAAGAGTGCTAGAAATTTTCATCCATAATATAGAAAGGAAATAATTAGGAATAGCAGAAAGAAAAAATATCCAAAACAAGGTGTTAAGGTTTTTCAAAGAAATTGCTTTTGATATTTGATTCAACATTAAACCCATACAGGTAAATACAAACCATCCATTGTATTGAAAATGTAAATAAAAGTACACGCTTGATAATTGCAACTCTTGTACATATATTTTACTCATCATCATATAGACTAAATAGAACGTCCCAAAGGTTGATAAGAAATTAAAAAATAACGCAGCATAAAACCACTTCTTTATTTCATAAGACCCTGGTATTCTCTTAGCATCTCTAATAAAAAAATAAGTAAATACCATTGAATTTAATATAATTAAAAACGAAAATGCATTTGATGAAAAATGGTACCCTTTAAAAATAAAAGAAATCATCATTCCTATTGAAAGTATTGCATTTGCTAGTAATATTCGATTATATATTTTAGTATTAATCGACATTCTCTTATCTAAAAAATGAATAAGAGCAAGGCACAAGGCTTGGCTAATCCATGCAGTAAATGCAAAATGCGAATGAGCATGCTGTAAATGTTTTTGTTCGAAAAGGGGAAGTGAGAATGCAATTTTATATCGCATTAATAACCCTAGCAAGGCAACTAGAAATAAATTTGCAATTAAAACTAAAAACCAATTCTTGTACTTCATTTTAAAAGTAAAGTTTATGATGAATGATTTCCAGTTTCTTGCACTCACACATTTTCAATAGCGTTCTAATTACAGTTTCCACTCTTAATCCTGTAAAATTTGCAATCTCTTGTCGAGTATATGGAATTAAAATTCTATGAGTATCTGATGGGTTAGATTTTTTATATGACTCCAAAAATGCAGTGATTCTATGCTCGGGGTTATTATTCGCTATTTCTTTGGCAGTAATAGATTTGTTGTAAATTCTTCGTGCAAAATGTGTAGTAAATCGCTCCATTAACTTAGGATATTCTGCAATAATTTTATGTAAATTATCTATAGAAACCTTTATGATAATAGATTTTTGTAAACACATGGCCGAAGCTGGATATGGCTCTTTAATAAAGATAGGTGGCTCCCCGAAACTTTGGCCTGGGTAAAAAATCCCTTGTAAAAACTCTTTTCCCTCTTCGTTAGAGTTATACATTTTTACACTGCCCTCCACAATCTGATAATAATATCTCGCATGTTCATCCTCGTGAAAAACATGTTCATGTTTTTCATACTTTTTATACACCCCACCCCAAGCTGTTAACAAATCGAGCTCTATATGCATCTATTAATTAATGAGATATGATAAGCCTTTATTTACTGATTCTCCTAAATCTGATATTTTATTATTATTAAAAATATCCATGAACAAATCCCTAGCAACTTTATACTGATTATGTATGGAACAAGGTTTCGAATTATTACACTTTGTTAAACCTAAGCCACATTCCTTAAAAATTTCTTTCCCATCTATGGCATCAATAATTGTCATTAATGGAAGTTTTAATTGTGCCTTCGTAATGTAAAAACCACCCGATGGCCCTTTCTCACTACAAATAATATTTTTCTTTACAAGCACCTGCAAAAGTTTTCCTAGTGTATGCTCACTCACCTCAATATGCAATGCTATATCTTTAATCGTAGAGCGTGAATTACTATCTTCCTTTGAAGATAAATATACTACTGCTTTAATGGCCGACTTGCAAGTATGTGTTAACATGTATTAATATGCGTTTAAAAATTCTTTCCCCTTTTCCGAAATATTATCGTGTGTCCAAATAGGATCGTAAACTAATTTAACATTTATTGTATAATTACTGAAATATAGTTTCATGGTTGAACTTACATTATTTTGAATAGATTGACCCATAGGGCACATGGATGTTGTTAAGGTCATAATAACAGTAACTGCTTCACTTTTATCATCAAAAATTATATCGTAAATTAAACCTAAATCTATAATATTTAATCCAATTTCTGGATCAAACACCTGCTCTAATGCGGTAATGGCAATACCTTTCTCTAAGGAATCGTTAACTAACATTTGTTTTATGAGTTAATACAATAAATACATTTATGGTATATAATATAGATGCTATCAACAATAAAATGGTTGAATATTTTAACAACAAAATATTATTTAACAAAATTCCAATTAACGTAACCAAAAATCCTACCACGTAAATAATTAACATCCATCTAAATAATTTTTCAGAATACAAATCCTTCGGATTTGGAGTTTTCCCTGAATAATTAATATACCTTTCGTTCCAAATAATAAATGGAAGTGTTTTAAATGTCATACCCAATATCAACAAACTTATCCATCCAAAAAATATTACAAACCCATACCCAACTGCCAAATTACTTTTAGGAATCAGACTTAAAATTCCAAAAATACAAACCATTGAGATCAAGGTGGCTTTCATTGTTATATCAACTTTCTTTTTAATCCTATTTTTAAAAGATTGAAAAATATAATACACAAAAATTATCGCAATGCTAATAAAACCTATAATCGAGAGGTATAATAATAGTTCTATTTTAATAAAAGTTTGACTAACAATAAATAGTATTATAAATAAATGAAGACAATAATAAATCACCTTTAATAAGGGAGCATTCTGATATTTAGAAATAAAAAACATAGGTAATAATTTCGACCCTACTCCAATTATCAAAAATAGGAACCATCCGATAATACCTAAATGAGCATGTAGTTTTAAATAGCTAAGTGAACTTTCTGGTAAAATATTATGTGAGAAATTTAATGCTAAAATAAATCCAAGTATTACAGTAAAAAAAAGATAAATACTTGCCGACAAAATAAAATCTCCATGAATATTATCGCTAGACATTACGGTTTTATATACATTCCATAAAAACAATACTACAGCTGTAATAAATATTAATGCAGCGCAAAAAAACAAATGATTGAAAACAAAATAATAAAATCCTACTATAAGAAAGGGTATACTTATAGCTGCCAAATAGAAGCTCCACTGTGCTGTTTTTTCACTGAATAATTTTTCGCCCGAAATAACTGGTAATAATTGAAAGGTTGCTCCGAAAATAACCATAGTAGCCCAACCTATTGACATTGCATGGGTAATTGCTAATAATTGAGGTTGAAAATAGTGACCTGATAATACATTGGAATGGTAGGTTAACAAAACGCAAGCGCATAGAAACACAATGGCAGCATACCCATAAAATGGCCATACTACCTTCGCATTTGTTACACTATTGTCTTTTTCAAATACCATAAATTTTTTATTGCTTAGGAAATAGAATTAAATTCACTTCCTTTTCATTCATTCTATTAATTCTGTATTCAATATTTCTTTCCACCAATTCGGGCAAAAGAAACAAGGGCACTTTATGATGTCTAATAAATAATGATCCATTGGAACCAATGGTATCTAACGCTTCTAAGATGGTCATCATCGGCTGTGGCATTTGCATAGCACGTACATCAATAATACTCCATTCGTCTTTATATTTTTGGTATACTAAGTCCCAATCTTCACTGTTGTAATCTTCTTCAATTTTTAATGGTTTATATTCGTTAGAATTTCTATAAAAACGAACTATGGATAAGTCATCTTCTTGAGTCACAATTTCAGAAAGGAATCCTTGTTTTTCTAGCAAATTAATTAAAGGAATTGGAAGAAATGAGTTAGTGATTTCTAAAACTTGCTTATCGTTTATTACATTAACCTTTGCCAATATTTCTTGTAGTGGATCTAGCCCCTTTTCTAAAATTGGACGAACATCTAATTGAATTAATTTTAATGTTGATATATCAGGAAATAGCTCCTTTTTAATATCTATATTTTCTGATGAAATTTTATTACTTAGGTCTTGTTCAAAGCCAAGCGGTTTGAGCTTTTCATAAAAATCAGATATCTTACAACCCGCAATTTTACAAGCCATTTGAATGCTTGCTCGTTTAGCCATCAACCTAAACAAATAAGGGTTTCGAAGTTTTTCAAATGCTTTCGAAATGGAAACTATTGCTTCTAATGCCAACGGGTTTTCTTTTACTAAGGAAGCAATTTTAGTGTCGGCTGATATTTTCATTTTACAAATACTAATGCTTTTGGGAAAAGAATATTATTTTCTAAATGAATGTGTAAATGTAAATCGTCATTAAACTCTTTTAAAGTATTATACAGTAACATATAAGAATTACATGCATTTGCTGGGGGAACGAAATTATTACTGAATAATTCTATTTCATCCATTAGGGTACCAACAGATTCATGTTCCATTTCCATCATGGTAATTGGTTCTCTTATTTCGGATTTAGAAACTACTTTTTCTATATTATTAACTAGCGATTTAATGAATGGAAATAAAATTACTTCTTCCTTCTGCATATGCAATTGAAGTTCTGAGCTTACCAACCTAACCAAATCGTGAATCTTAATCAACTCCTTGTGTCTTTCACCATGTTTATTTGCAACCTTCTCAGCTAATTCTACCAACATTGGTAATGTTTTTTTAACATAAGAATGATGAGTGTTTACAATATAATCACACATAAAATCCATAGGGAAATCGTTGTAATTAGTATTTGCATGTGGTGCAGCATTGCTAGTAGAATTTAACTCCTTTTCAACTTCTTCTATGTTTAAACCCTTTTCTACACAAACCTCAGCCAATGTTTTCTTTCCACCACAACAAAAATCTATACCGAATTTTCTAAATACTTCTACTTTCTTAATGTCCTTAGCTGCAATTTGACCAACACTTTCCTCTGAGTTATTAATTCTAATAGTAATCCTTACATTCCATTCTATTGGCCCATTTAAAAGGTACTCCCAATCGAATATATTTCCTCTTTCGGCAAGCAACTGATAATATAATGGTTTTGGGTCGTGATCGTTTATAATCAATAAACTTTCCCCTTTAGATAGGTCGTCGAATCTTTCAAATATGCGCTTATGCTTGTTAATAGGCTCAATTACCCT
>CALRIM020000137.1:0-8304 GCA_943360385.1 Rhizobium sp. Q54
ATTAATAATGATTCATTTAAATTAGTTTACACAATACCAACTACACACTACCCATGTATCAGCATCTTTTCTTCGATCTAGATCATACCCTTTGGGACTTCGATGCCAATGCGCGAGAAACTTTATTAGAATTATTTGATACCTATAAACTAAAGAATTTAGGGATCGATTCTGCTGAGAATTTTATTGAGGTGTATACCGAACATAACCACCGGTTATGGAGAGATTATCACAACGGAATTATAAGTAAAGAAGACTTACGAAGTTCTCGATTTAGATTAACATTTGAGCATTTTGAATTACCTGAAAGTGTAATACCCCATCAATTTGAAGATGATTATGTGAAAATTTGCCCTACTAAGACTAATTTATTCCCGGGGACACACGAAGTCTTAGCAGAATTAAAAGAGAAATACAGCTTGCATATTATTACTAATGGTTTTTTGGAGTCACAAGAGATGAAGATGAGCAGAACAAATATCAGGCAATATTTTGATCAAATTTTCATTTCAGAAGTAATAGGCTTGTATAAGCCTGATACAGCCTTGTTCTATCATGTCTTAGATGTAGTTGGAACAAATGCAAGTGATTCTTTAATGATAGGTGATAGTTTAGAAGCTGACATTTTGGGTGCAAAAAATGCTGAGATAGATCAAGTCTATTTCAATCCATATAATATAAATCACGATTATGAAATTACCTACGAAATAAACAATCTAACTGACCTATTAAAAATATTATGAGTGTACAAGGAAAATTCAATAAACTGCTAGATGTAATTACAAGATATGCATACAAACTAAACAATTATACTGAAGAAAGTTTTGTTGCAAAAAAGCATGAAGATGTTTGGTCTGCCGCAGAGGTTTATGCGCATATAACAACTGCAAATAAATTATCTGTTATGGGTATGCACAAGGCAATTCTTGGTGAAGCAACTGAAGATTCTAATTCGCTTTCATGGAAAGCTCGAGTAATATTTTTTACTGGGAGAATTCCTTCAGGAAGAAAGGCTCCAGAATCAGTAATAAAACGGACGCCAAAATTTAATTCAATAGCAGAAGCAAAGAATGCTCTTGATGATTTAGAATCGGAATTAAATGCGGTTTGGGATAATAGAAACTCATGGAGTAAAACCCAAAAAATGAGGCATCCTGCTTTAGGTTACTTAAATAATGAACAATGGATTAGTTTCATGTTAATTCATTCAAAGCATCATTTAAAGCAATTAGCCAGAATAAGGCAACATTAGTATTATGTTGATTTATTGTATTTATTAAAACCTCTCTTCGACAATAAATTGTTGCAATTTTAACATTGCCTTAAAACACCAAGCCTACTTTTGTGTTGTTCAAACATCTATTTAATTTACTTTTATGGAAACAACGCATATTTTGGTGCTTTTAACTGCGGTAGCAGGGTTAATTGCCTTTTATTTTAGCCCATATGATGTTAAGGTTGAAGAGGAAGATTAACATTTAACACGGATTTAACATTAAATTTACACCTCAGTCGTAGTTTTGTAAAAAAAAACTATGACCAAAAGAGAGGTCGAAATTGTTGTAATATCAGATATTCATTTGGGAACCTATGGTTGCCGAGCTAAAGAACTTCTAAAATATTTAAAGAGCATACAACCCAAAATGCTCATATTAAATGGCGACATTATAGATATGTGGCAATTTAGTAAACGCTACTTTCCCGAATCTCATATGAAAGTTATTCGCAGAATATTGAAATATGTTTCTGCAGATATCCCTGTATATTATTTAACTGGTAACCACGATGAGATGCTTAGAAAATTTGCAGACTTTGAGCTAGGCTCCTTAAAGCTATGTAATAAATTAGTATTGGAAATTGATGGTAAAAAAGCATGGGTTTTTCACGGAGATGTGTTTGATGTAACGATGCAGTATTCAAAATTTCTAGCAAAACTTGGAGCGATTGGGTATGACACTTTAATTCTAATAAATACATTTATAAACTATGTCCTTGAAAAAACAGGCAGAGAAAAAATGAGTTTGTCGAAGAAAATAAAACAATCTGTAAAAGATGCAGTGAAGTTTATTAATAATTTTGAAGTTACAGCTGCAAATATTGCAATAGAAAAAGAATATGATTATGTAATATGTGGTCATATACATCATGCCGAGCAAAGAACTATTACCAATGAGCACGGAGAAGTAATGTATTTAAATTCTGGAGACTGGGTAGAAAGTCTAACTAGTTTGGAGTATAATAAAGGTGCTTGGAATATACATCACTTTAATGAAAACAATTATCCAGACACAACAGATGAAGAAGAAATAAATGAAGAACAACTAGATCTTCATCAAAAGCTCGACATGAGTCAATTATACAATTCTTTAATACGATAATTCAAGGTTTCTATTGTTTTTAAGTTCGATTAATTTGGTATCTTCGGGGACACTATGAAGATATTATATGCTATTCAAGGCACTGGAAACGGGCATGTTAGTCGCGCTCGAGATTTCATTCCCGCATTACAACAGCGTGCTGAGTTAGATATTTTAATTAGTGGAACTCAATTCGATGTAAGTCTACCACAAGATATAAAATTCAAATTTCAAGGGGCTAGTTTTATTTTTGGTAAACATGGTGGAGTTGACTATTGGGAAACGTTCAAAAAATTAAGCCCAATTACTTTAGTAAATGATATTAGAAAATTAAACTTATCATCATACGATTTTATTTTGAATGATTTTGAACCAGTGTCTGCATGGTCTGGAAAGTTTAAGAAAAAGTTAGTCATAGCCCTTAGCCATCAATCATCATTTTTATCTCCTAATTCCCCAAGAGCAAATTTTAAAGATTCCTTCGCGGAAGGTATTTTTAGGAATTATGCCCCTAGTAAAAAACAAATTGCTTTTCATTTCGAACCTTATGATGATTTTATAAATACTCCCATCATAAGAAAAGAAATTAGAGCCTTAACACCAATAAACAATGGACATTATACAGTTTACCTACCAGCGTATGATGATAAGTTATTAGTGAATTTTTTCAATACAATTCCAGAAGTCCAATGGGAAATATTTTCGAAACGGGAACATTTAGGATATTCTGTTGGTAATGTATTAGTAAAGCCAGTAAACAACGAGGCATTCAATTTAAGTATGGCCACATGTGAAGGATTACTTACAGGAGGTGGGTTTGAGGCACCAGCGGAAGCTTTATTCTTAAAGAAAAAAGTGATGGTTGTGCCTATGTTTGGACAATATGAACAAGCTTGCAATGCAGAGGCAATCCGAAGGTTGGGAGTTCCAGTTATTCCAGTTATCGATGCAAAAACAATCAGTCAGATTAAAGATTGGGTAAAAAATGGAGAAGTTGTAGAAGTTAATTTCCCGGATAATCTAGATGAGGTAGTAGAGAAAATTTGGAAGATTATTTAATACACATGTTTTTTCGCTTCAGACTATTATTTGTATTGGAAAAATAATGCAGATATAATCATCAATAATAATAAGCCTTCAGATATCCATATTCTTTTTGCAACCAAGAAATAGTATGATAAAAATACAGCAATTGGTGCAGCTAATAATATGAAGTGATTGATACTAAAACTTGGCTTGATATAAAAAGAACCAGCAGTAATTATAATAGAAAACATTAATAATTGCTGTGCTTTTCTAACTTGAACTACATTTTTATAGAAATTCTCTTGAAGTTTATTAAATGAAACAATTAATATTAATACCATCGGTATTAAGGGTAAATAATCGCTGTTCTTTGGAAATATATTTATTTGCCAATAATTTTTCAGTGGCTGCCAAATAATAATAAAGTCGCTCCATCTATCTGTCCAGAAATAAAAAAATGCAACAAATAAGTATGGTGTAAGTGCACCCAATATGCTAGATGTCCATTCTCTCCAATTAAAAGGCCTGAAGATAAGCAGTGCTACCCAAACTAGTAAAATCCATGCAATAGAGGGGAAATATATAAGTGAGGCAATAGAAACAATTATTCCAAGGTCAAAAGATAAAATAGTAGCTTGAGAGGTTTTGTATAATTTAAAGAGTCGGATAAAGACCCAAAGTTGCAAGAAAATAATAAGTATGGCAGCGTCTAATGTAAAGAAGGTGGGGAATAAACCAGTTATAACTACAAATAATAGTGAGGGTAAATGTGTATTCTTAAAAATCAAGTTGAAATCATTTACTATTTTATTTAACCACAGTCCAGCTGAATAATATAAAAGAGTAGTAATTATAACATTTAATATTTTGTTTCCCCAAAAGCTGGTGTAGTGTCCAAAAATAAAAGTGCTGAATGGCTCATTATAATTAAAAACCGGAACAGGGTTCTTATCAAGCAAGTATGGCAGTCTGATGCTAATAGCTAGCATTAGAAGTAATATTAAATTAAACGGGTTTTGAGTTTTAAATAATCTTACAAGCATACCTAAAAAGTAATACGCATAAAGTTAGTTTTATTTTTCTGAATACACGGAATAACAAGTTGATCTGCTGAAATTTGTTTTCCTCCTGCTGGCATAATTAAGATGTTGTCATTTTCTTTTAGAATGATTTTTTCTTTTGTTTCGCCTTTATTGTTGATAGTACAACCAATTACATCTGTTGATTTTCTGATAAATTTATTATAAATAATATGTACTTGATCAACATCTAAACTAACAATGTATGATGAGTAAAATGCAGCATCATCTTCAGAGACTTGATTTTTTCTTACAATAGACTCCCAGTGTATTTTTCCATTCGGATTGATGGAGAATAATAGAACATTATCATAGTGATAAGTATATGAAGTAGTATATAATTGATAGTATGAATTGTAGTTTGTAGATTCTGTAACATAATTAGATTCTGCTAGCAATATCACTCCGCCGTCTGTTCTTACTAAAATTCTGTCTATATAATAATTGATTAACTCAGTACCTCTGTTTATAGTTTTTTCTGAGTTGAATTCATTCAAAAATTTAGCTTTAAAACTTTCTGTATATATTCTTGGTTTGGGGTTTTCTTTTTTTACATTAATATTCGCATAGATAATTCCTGCAGAAGAAAAACTATTTAATTCTGAGTAAAATCCAGCAAGTACTAATTGGTTATTGATGTAATCTATTTCTAATTTTACATCATTTATAAAATATTTTTCCAAGGAAATTATAATTGGAAAGAGTTTATTCGATTTGTTGTTGGCAATGTTTACTGTGTATTTTTTATCGCGAAGAAGTTTCTTGTCTAAATCCAAGGAAGTAAGTAAATAAACATTTGAATCATTTGATATTCTAAAATCATTTAAAAAGAGCACCCCATCATAGTAATCCGTTTTATATTTATTTTCCCAAACCTTGTTTAAGGTAGTATCCAGAACTTTTATGTTTATATTTAATTTCTCATCATCCAAATCACTCTGCTTGTACATAGAGCACAATAGTTTTTTGTTTTTACTGAATTTCAAATAGAACATCCCTCGATTCTTTTTCTTATCAAATTGAATTTCATCAATTAAAATAGGACTAGAATCTGCAATGCCTTTCTTTGTATTTATTTTTTGTGCAAATAATTCATTTTTGTTTTTCTCCTTATTTACATTAGCGTAAAATATGTAAAGACTGTCATTTAGAAAATTGATGTCTTGAATTTCAATTTCACTTGCATAAGAATTTAAACTGTATGTCCAAATGGGAGTGAGGTTGTTTGATACATACGAAATATCTGCCTTATTATCCCTTAATCTAAGTTGATCTATTTTATTGTTAAAAGCGGTGGTACTTCTCAAAATAAATATCCCATGCTCATTCTGACCAATAATTTTAATAAATGTTCGTTGGAATGATTTTTCAGGAACAGCAAAGTCAACTTTTTGTGCTAATACAAAATTTGAAATAAGTAAGAATATAATTAAGAGAAATCTCATAATACGAATATAAGAAATATGAGCTAATGAATATAAGAGGAACTAGACAAATAAAAATAAATTTGGAGAATTAGATTCTCTGGCTTACATTTGCAGCTCGTTCTTTATAACATACTTATCAAGAAAGGTGGAGGGATTGGCCCTGTGAAACCTTAGCAGCCTATACAATTCGCATTGTACAAGGTGCTAAATCCAACTCTGGAAACAGAGATAGATAAGACGGATTCGAAACTTAAAAATAAACATATTTAAAAGTCTCTTCCGCTTATCGGAGGAGACTTTTTTCGTTAAAGTCTACTCCGATAACAGCATTTCTAAGCTGTCTTTTTACTTTTTGAGATAAGGTGTTCAAATAAATTTAATGATAACCTTAAACACAAAAAGTAATGTTAAACACAACAGAAATTTTAAACAGTATTCCGGTAGACCCTTTAACAGGATCCATTTCTACCCCAATTTATCAAACCTCTACATTTGAACAAGAGGCTCCAGGTTTGCATAAAGGTTTTGATTATGCAAGAAGTAATAATCCAACTCGTAAAGTATTAGAAGACTTAATAGCTAAACTAGAATATGGTGAAGCTGGCTTTGCATTTGCAAGTGGATTAGCAGCAATTGATGCGGTATTGAAACTATTGAAACAAGGTGACGAAATTGTAGCAGTAGACGATATATATGGAGGAGCTTTTAGAATATTTACTCATATCTATGAGAAATTTGGAATTAAAGTTACTTATGTTGATGCTTGTGACGCAGTAAATGTTGCAAATGCAATTTCGCCCAATACAAAATTAATTTGGCTAGAAAGCCCTACAAACCCAACATTAAAAATTGCAGATATTGAACACATTGCATTTATTGCTAAAGCAAATGATTGCTTACTTGTTGTCGACAATACTTTTGCATCACCTGCTAGTCAAACACCAATAAAATTGGGTGCAGATATTATTATCCATAGTGCTACAAAGTACTTGGGTGGACATTCGGACTTAATTGCTGGATTAGTTGTTGTTAATTCTATTGAACTTGCTGAGAAAATAAAGTTTATTCAAAATTCCTCAGGAGGAATTCTTGGTCCATTCGACTCTTGGTTGGTTATTCGAGGTATAGAAACGTTAGAATTACGATATTCAAAACATTCAGAAAACGCATTGAAAATTGCACAATTTTTAAGCGAGCATCCAGCAGTCGATAACGTTTTTTATCCTGGGTTGATTTCACATCCAAATCATAAAATTGCATGTAAACAACAAAAATATTTTGGAGGAGTATTAAGTTTTACATTGAAATCTGATTCGAAAGAAGAAGCAATCGAATTATTAAAAAGATCGAAATATTTTAAACTGGCATAAAGTTTAGGAGGAGCAAAAAGTCTAGCCTGTTTGCCTTCGGAAATGACACATAAATCTATACCTGCCGAAAAAAGAAGAGCAGCAGGAATCTCCGATTCGTTAATTAGATTATCTGTGGGTATAGAATGTGTGGAGGATTTGATTGAGGACCTAACAGCTAGTATCGAGTATCGGGTATCGAGTATCGAGACAATTAGCAATTAAATATTAAACATTAACAAAGGGTAATAGGTGCCAAGAATCTGGAAATTAATAATTAGTTGTTTTCCCGATTCTCGATACCTGATACCCGCTACTCAAAAAAAAAGAATGAAAAAAGAACTCACATTAGGCGTATTTGGTTTTGGTTGTGTTGGACAAGGTTTGTATCATGTTCTCCACGAAACAAAAGGTATAAAAGCGAACATAAAGAAAATTTGTATACAGGACTTGAGCAAAGTTCGAAGTATTGATGCGGCATACTTTACAGATCAGAAGTCGGAATTATTAGACGATCCAGAAATAGATGTTATTGTTGAATTAATAAATGATTCGGAAGCTGCATATCTAATAACAAAAGAGGCATTACAAAAAGGGAAATCCGTGGTGTCTGCCAATAAAAAAATGATTGCGAATAATTTACAAGAACTAATTACCATTCAGGAAAACAAACAAAATTCTTTTTTATATGAAGGCTCCTGTTGCGCTAGTATTCCAATTATCAGAAATCTTGAGGAGTACTATGACAATGATTTATTAAAGGGAGTTGAAGGGATTTTCAATGGAACAAGTAATTTTATTTTATCGAAAATTTTTGATGAAAATTGGAGCTTTGAACAGGCATTAAAACATGCTCAAGAATTGGGATTTGCTGAAACAGACCCAAGTTCTGATATAGATGGATTTGATTCTAAATTTAAGTTGTGTATTATCTTGTTGCATTCTTTCGGATTATTCGTTGATCCTACAGATGTGTTTAATTTTGGAATTAGCAAACTAAATAATTTTGATATCGAATATGCTCAGAAAAATGCTTTTAGAATAAAATTGGTTGCTAAATGCTTTA
>CALRIM020000138.1:0-8287 GCA_943360385.1 Rhizobium sp. Q54
CGGGCACACGAGCACATGAATAACGAGCACACGAGCACACGAATAATGTTAATATCCCACCAAACTTGGTTAATAACTCCTCAAAATATGTTAACAACCACACAAATGCTGTTAATAACCTGTGGAAACAAGTAACAATTCAAAAAAAAATGGCACTTTTGTAAAAATTTAAAAAATGGAACCTAAAAGTAATCAGCTGGTATTTGGTATTCGTGCTGTAATGGAAGCTGTAGAAAGCGGTAAAGAGTTAGAATCACTGTATATTCAAAAAGGAATTCAGGGCGATTTATTGAAAGAATTACGTCGATTAATTGATAAACATGAGTTGAAATACCAATATGTTCCTGTTGAGAAATTAAACAGATTAACCACTAAAAACCATCAAGGAGTAGTTGCATTTATTTCACCTATTTCCTTTCATCAAATAGAAGATTTAATTCCTTTTGTTTTTGAAAATGGTGAAACACCATTGTTTTTAATTTTAGATAGAATAACCGACGTTCGTAACTTCGGTGCAATTTGTAGAACAGCCGAATGTGCTGGTGTACATGGCATTGTAGTACCTATGAAAGAGAGTGCAGCCATTAATGCTGATGCATTAAAAACTTCCGCTGGTGCTTTATTTAAAATTCCAGTTTGCAGAGTTCACTCCCTTAAGAAAACAGTGGAGTACATGCAAGAATCCGGACTGCAAGTAATTGGTTGTTCAGAGAAAAACGATGAGAATTTATATACAGTAGATTTTTCTGTACCTACAGCAATTGTTATGGGTTCCGAAGAAGATGGTATATCAAACGATATTATTCGAATTGTAGATCGCTTCGCGAAAATACCATTGCAAGGAGAAATAGAATCGCTTAACGTTTCTGTTGCAGCAGGAGTGGTGCTTTATGAAGCAGTGAGACAAAGAACCAATTAGCCAATTAGCCAATGTGCCAATTATGAGCACACGAGCACACGAATAACGAGCACACGATCAACGAGCACACGAACCATGAAAATACCAGTATTCCAAGACCTCATTCTTTTCGAAAACGACGACATTGTTGTGGTAAACAAACCTCCCTTTGTAAGTTCATTAGACGATAGAAATGGTGAAACCATTAACATGTTGCGTTTGGCTCGTGGAGTGTATGAAGATATTCAAGTTTGTCACCGTTTGGATAGGGAAACCTCTGGAGCGCTAATATTTGCTAAGAATCCAGAAGCATACAGAAATGTTTCGATGCAATTTGAACACCGTGAAGTAAACAAAATTTACCATGCTATTGTAGATGGTCAACATCGCTTCGAAGGGTTACATGTAGACCTACCAATTGGTATTGGCAGTAAAGGTATGGTTAGAATTGATAGAGGAGAAGGCAAACCAGCCGAAACAGAATTTAATACCATACAACTTTTCAAACATTATAGTTTATTAGAGTGCAAACCTAAAACAGGTAGAATGCACCAAATACGTATTCATCTTGCTACTCAACGTGCACCTATTACTGGCGACGATTTGTACCACGGTAAACCATTCTTCTTATCGAAAATTAAAAGAGGGTATAAACTATCCAAAGATCAAGAAGAACTTCCCTTAATGAAACGCTTTGCGCTTCACGCAAAACAAGTAGGATTTAAATTAATGAACGGCGAACCAATCCTCGTCGACGCTCCATATGCAAAAGATTTCGATACAGCATTGAAGATGCTGCAGAAGTTTGACCTGTAGTTAATATGCTGATATGCTAGTATGCTGATATGCTAAAAAAGAGAAAAGCTTTTTTGTCTTACAAAAAAGCTTTTCTCTTTTAAAAAAATATGATAATGCGTTGGTCCCCGAACGGAGCGTAGCGAAGTTGAGGGGCGTGACCTTTTAACTATGCATATCCCAATAGTTTCAAGACCTGCTTCGAATTCTGCTCTTCACCAAACACCTCGTAGTTCACCGTTTCATCTCTGTTCTTGCGAATAAGTATGTGTTTTGGGTGTGGTAGTAAGCAATGATGAACACCTCCGTATCCGCTCAATACTTCTTGGTAAGCTCCCGTATGGAAGAATCCCATGTATTGCACTTTACGTGTTTTCGGCATAAATACGTTGTTCATATGGGCTTCTTGGTTGTAATAATCCTGACCATCGCAGGTTATTCCACCTAAGTTTACGCGTTCGTATTCGGCATCCCAATTATTAATTGGCATTAGTATGTAGCGTTGGTTCATTGCCCAAACGTCTGGTA
This sequence comes from Rhizobium sp. Q54, assembly GCA_943360385.1. Classification (GTDB taxonomy): domain Bacteria; phylum Bacteroidota; class Bacteroidia; order Sphingobacteriales; family Sphingobacteriaceae; genus CAJBVG01. The sequence continues at coordinate 2,222 of CALRIM020000138.1, forward strand.
GGTTAGTAATAAAACTTCCATCCAACATCAACCACTTTTCTTTATCGTTTTGTTGCTTACGTCCTAATACTTTATATAATATTCCTGATGCTTCTGCTACGGTATATTTACCAAACTCGGTGATAATATCTGGTTCCATTACATCATGCTCTGCACAAATTTCTTTGATACGTTTTACAATTTCATTCACCATGTATTCGTAATCGAATTCAAAAGTCAATGAGTTTTTAAACGGCATACCACCACCAATATCGAGGATGGTTAAATCTGGATTTACCTTTTTAAATTTGCAGTAAAGGGTAACGTATTTTTCTAACTCGTTCCAGTAGTACTGAGAATCGGTAATACCAGAGTTAATAAAGAAGTGTAATAATTTTACTTTGAAATTCGGATGCGATTCTATTCTAGAGTGATAGAAATCAATTACATCTTCCATGCGAATCCCTAAGCGACTTGTATAGAATTGGGAGTCGGGTTGCTCTTCCGATGCAATTCGAATACCCAAGTTACAGGTAACATCTAATTCATCATCATAAAAATAAAACTCCTCTTTGTTATCTAAAATCGGGATGATGTTCGTAAATCCATCGTGCAACATATCCACGATGTATTGCTTGTAAGTATCTTTTTTGTAGCCATTACATATAACAGTAATGTCTTTGCTCAAAATTCCTTTCTTCTCTAAATGGTCGATAATAGGCATATCGAAGGCCGAAGAAGTCTCTAAATGGATATCGTTTTTAAGGGCTTCCTCCAAAACATGACGGAAATGAGAGCTTTTGGTGCAATAGCAATAGGTATAACTACCTCGATAATTGTTATTAACGATGGCACGTTGAAACCAAATTTTGGCCTGTTGAATCTTCTTCGAGATAATTGGAAGGTAGGTGAAACGCAACGGAGTACCGTATGTTTCAATCATTTCCATTAAATTTAGATCATGAAAATATAATTCATCATCAATCACTTCGAAGCCTTCTTGTGGGAAGCCAACAGACAAATCAAGAAATTCCTTGTAACTTTGCATCCAAATAATTTTTTGCAAAGATATTTTATTTATTTTTAGAATACATATACTGCAGAACAGAAATGAAATAATATTTTTGCAGACAAGCCCAGGTTTATGAGAAATTTAAAGATTATAGAGGTTAGATCGGAATTAGGAGCAGGTACGCGTGGCGCAAGCATGGGTATCGATGCCATTAAAATTGCTGCATTAGACTTCGGTAGTCGCTATTTTAAGCAATATAATTCTGTTGAAGTACCCAATGAGAACCATCTTTTACTAGAGTCGGTAGGTAGCCAACATGCAAAACGCATCTCTGGAGTGCTCACCATGTTGGAGAGAGTGGGCGAGGAAGTTGCTCGTACCCTAAAGAGTAACGAGTTCCCAATTGTGTTGGCCGGAGATCATTCAACAGCAGCAGGAACCATTGCCGGCATAAAAATGGCTAACCCCAAATTACGTTTAGGTATTATTTGGATAGATGCTCATGCCGATATCCATACCCCCTATACAACCCCTTCTGGAAATGTTCATGGCATGCCTTTGGCCATTTCTATGGGAGAAGATAATATAGAAAGTAAAGTAAATAAACCCGACCAAGAAACTATTAATTATTGGTACCAACTAAAAAATGTGGGTGGTATTAGTCCGAAGGTTATTGCTAAAGATATTGTTTACATTAATGTTCGCGATACCGAAAAACAAGAAGATTTTCTGATGAAAAAATTCGGTATGAAGAATTTTACTACTGCCGAAATCCGACGAAAAGGAGTGGAGAAAGTAGCCATTGAAGCACTTTCGCAATTAGATGATTGTGATATAATTTATGTTTCTTTTGACGTGGATTGTATGGATGCATCTATTTCGAAAGGCACAGGAACCCCTGTTCCAAATGGTATTACAGAGAAAGAAGCTGGAAATTTAGTGGCTCGCTTAATGCAAAGTACTAAAGTATGCTGCTTCGAAATGGTGGAGATAAATCCAACGTTAGATAAAGAGAATTTAATGGCAGAAAATGCTTTCGAGATTTTATTGAGAGCTACAAATCAATTGATAAACGACTAATGAATTTACCTGAAATAATAATTTCGAATACTCAAAAAGCTATTCAAGCTTTATTTAATACAGAAGTACCCGAATCTTCAATTACACTCCAAGATACTCGTAAAGAATTCGATGGTGAAGTAACCATCGTTACCTTTCCATTTATAAAGTTCTCTAAAAAATCTCCTGAAGATACAGGCGCAATGATTGGAGAATATTTAGTAGCAAATACAGATTTAGTAATTGGATATTCAACAGTAAAAGGTTTTTTAAATTTAAGCATCGCTCAAGAATATTGGATAAGCTGCCTATTGAATATTAATTCAACTTCATCTTTCGGAAAACTTGCTTCTAAAAATTCTAAAATTATGGTGGAGTACTCTTCACCAAACACTAATAAACCCTTGCATCTTGGGCATGTTCGAAATAATTTACTAGGGTATTCTGTTGCCGAAATTTTAAAATATGCGGGTTACGATGTTATCAAAGCAAATTTGGTAAACGACCGTGGAATACATATTTGTAAATCGATGCTTGCCTGGGAGAAATTCGGAAATGGAGAAACTCCAGAAAGTACTGGAATGAAAGGCGACCACTTAGTTGGGAAGTATTATGTGGAATTCGATAAAGCGTATAAGGCAGAGATAAAGGAATTAATGGCTCAAGGATTAACCGAAGAGCAAGCAAAGAAAGAAGCGCCAATGATTAAGGAAGCTCAGGATATGTTGCTGAAATGGGAACAAAAAGATGAGCATGTACTGAAGCTGTGGAAAATGATGAACGATTGGGTGTACGCGGGTTTCGCTGTTACCTATAAATCCATGGGGGTAGACTTCGATCAATACTATTACGAATCCAATACCTATAATTTAGGAAAAGATATAATTGAAGAAGGTTTGAGTAAAGGCGTTTTCTTTAAAAAAGAAGATGGATCTGTGTGGATAGATTTGACAGATGACGGGCTTGATCAGAAATTAGTATTACGTGGAGATGGTACTTCTGTATACATCACACAAGATATTGGTACAGCTCAAATGAAATACGAACAATATAAAATGGACAATTCTATTTATGTTGTAGGTAATGAGCAAGAATATCATTTTAAAGTATTGTTTTTAATACTCGAAAAATTAGGGAAAACATGGGCGAAAGGCTTATTCCACTTATCATACGGAATGGTTGATTTACCAAGTGGAAAAATGAAATCTCGTGAAGGAACGGTAGTAGATGCAGATGATTTAATTGCTGAAATGATTTCATCGGCAAAAGAACAATCGGAAGCATTAGGAAAGGTAACAGAGTTTGAGGAAGACGAAAAGAATAATTTGTATCGCACCATTGGTATGGGTGCTCTTAAATATTTCTTGTTGAAAGTAGATCCTAAAAAACGCTTACTATTCGACCCGAAAGAATCAATAGACTTACAAGGACATACAGGTCCATTTATTCAATATTCATACGCTAGAATTCAATCGATCTTAAGAAAATCATCAATAGAAATAAAAGACTCTACAACTATAAAAGAGATTAATGCAAACGAAAAGGAGTGTATAATGCTTCTTCTTAAATACCCAATGGTTATCGACGATTCAGCGAAAAATTATAGTCCAGCATTGCTCTCTAATTACCTTTTCGAATTGGCTAAAACGTTTAATAAGTTTTACCACGACGATCAGATATTAAAATTAGAAGATGCCGATAGATTGCATTTTAGATTGATGATTTGCAAAAACACTGCGCAAGTAATTAAATCGGGTATGGCATTACTTGGAATTGAAGTCCCAGAAAGAATGTAAGAAATGAGAATTAGCAAGAGAGTTAAGTTCCTAGTACGATTTTCTATTTTCTTTTTCTCACTACTCAATACTCAATACTTAAGTTCTGTAAATGCACAAGCATTTACAGAACTTTCTAGTTTCAACTACTACGCCGATTCCATTACCAATTACTCCAGTACTTGGATAGATATCGATCAGGATTACGATTACGATTTATTGAATTTTTCAATCTTAAATAAACCTAATCAAGTTTATCTTTCAGAAAAAAACACACTTCAAAAAACAACGAGTATTTTTCAGAAAGATGGAGGAAACGCTAACGGTGCATGCTATGCAGATATTGACCTCGACGGCGATTTAGATATTTTTGTGTATTCTATTTTTGGTCAAAAAAATTACCTATACATCCAAGAGTCGAAAGGTATTTTTAGAAAAGAAAATTTCATGGATATTGTTAGCATGGAGAATAATGCTTTTTATGCATGTTTCTCGGATGTGGATTTAGATAACGATCCAGATTTAATACTAACCGATACCGAATTGTGGAACCCTAAGGCGGTAAGAAAAGCGACAAAAATTTATTATAATAATGGAAAAGGTACTTTCAGCAAAGATGATGTATTACCTTTTTATGTTCCGAAATCCGATACCAGAAATGTATTACTTGCCGATTTTAATCAGGATGGGAGAGAAGATTTGTTACTGATTAATTTTGGTTCGGAGAACGAGTTGTATTTAAAGAACGACGGAAATATATATAACAAGGTAACCACCAACCTATCAGTAAATAGAGGGGATTACATGGATGCGGTAAGTGCAGATATAGACAATGATGGAGATTTAGATGTATTGGTGGCAAGTGTAAAAGGAGGGGTAGATTTATATAGAAACGACGGACATTTATTGTTTACAAAAATTCCAAATGTATTTAAGTTAGAAAATTTCAATATCGCCGGTATAGAAAGTACAGATTGGAATAATGATGGTAAAGTGGACATTATTTTACACAAGTCATTTAGCAATGAAAAGAGGTTATTTATTAATAATACTCCATCGCAAAATTATTTAAAACTGAAGCTTCGAGCAGATAGAGCAAACATTAATGGAATACAAACTAAAGTCTATGTTAATACCACTGTAGATGGTAGGAATTATTGGCAGTTTAGAGAAGTTAGAGGTTCTAAACATTCCAACATTGCAAATGCTTTTGATGTACATATTGGAGTTGGGGGAGTGCAAACAGTAGATTCAGTAAAACTTGTTTGGCCAGATGGAACGATACAGTATGTAAATAATCTACAGACCAATAATGTATATTTTATTGAACAAAGAGCTGAGCCGAAAAGTATTAATTCTGAAAATATATTAATTAATCAACCTCAACTACTAACAGATATTAGTATTTCAGTAGTGTCTGATTATTTTAGGATAGGAGAAATTTCAGGCATCACTATTTTCTATGAAAACAATGGCTTGGTAGAACAAGATGTAGAAGTAGATTTAAAATTGAGCGAACCCATGAGTTTGTTCAATAGTTTTCCGATGCCACAAAGCAATACCGCAACAGATTTTCATTGGGTTATAAAAAAAGTACCAGCAAAGTTTCGAGGTATTATTACGCTTTCTGTGCGAACTCCGACAGAAAATGAACTAAGTGCTCATCAGCAAAGAATCAATGCAAGCATATCGCCTCTAATTGGCGATGAGAGTGGAAGTAATAATGAGGTGGAGCTTGTGAGAGAAATAAAGTAGCTAGTAGCTAGTATCTAGATTGGTATCGGGTATCAGGTATCGAGTATCGGGAAATTATATAATTATAAAATTAGTCAATTACCCGCTACTCGATACACGATACTCACTACTCAAGAATTCAGTTAATCTTCAACCTACTAAAGTAGTAAGACAATTTAAGTTCTTTTGTTCCACTTGAGTAATCATAGAAACCACGTTTAGATTTTACACCTAGTTCACCTGCAGTTACCATTTTCACTAAAAGTGGACATGGGGCATATTTCGCATTACCGAATCCTTCATGAAGAACATTTAGAATCGCTAAACATACGTCTAATCCAATGAAATCGGCTAATTGCAATGGACCCATTGGGTGAGCCATCCCTAATTTCATTACTGTATCTATTTCTTCAACACCAGCAATACCTTCAAATAAAGTATAAATAGCTTCATTGATCATAGGCATTAAAATTCTGTTGGCAACAAATCCAGGATAGTCGTTTACTA
>CALRIM020000139.1:0-8247 GCA_943360385.1 Rhizobium sp. Q54
AATGATTCTGACAGGAAATTGTGCATTAGAATCCATGGGTGTTGAAACATTTGGTTTTGGTGGTGGTAGAGAAGATGTATGGGAACCAGAAGAAGACGTGTATTGGGGTTCTGAACAGAAATGGTTAGACGATCAACGTTATTCTGGCGACAGAGATTTAGAGAATCCATTAGCCGCTGTGCAAATGGGATTAATATATGTAAATCCAGAAGGGCCTAATGGCAATCCGGATCCTTTAGCATCTGCTAAAGATATCCGCGAAACATTTGGACGTATGGCCATGAATGACGAGGAAACAGTAGCACTTATTGCTGGTGGACACACCTTCGGTAAAACACATGGTGCTGCGGATCCAAGTAAATATGTAGGTAAAGAGCCTGCTGCTGCTGGCATTGAGCAACAAGGTTTAGGTTGGAAAAACACCTTTAATTCTGGAAGTGGAGCAGATACTATTACCAGTGGATTAGAAGGTGCATGGACAACTACTCCTACTAAATGGAGTAATAATTATTTCGAAAACTTATTCGGGTACGAATGGGAATTAACAAAAAGCCCAGCTGGTGCACACCAGTGGAAACCAAAAGGTGACGCAGGTGCTGGTTTAGTTCCAGATGCACACGATGCTTCTAAAAAGCATGCTCCTTTTATGCTTACAGCCGACTTAGCTTTACGAGTTGATCCTATTTACGAGAAAATCTCTCGTCACTTCTTCGAAAATCCTGCTGAATTTAAAGATGCTTTCGTACGTGCATGGTACAAATTAACACATAGAGATATGGGCCCGATTGTTCGTTACCTCGGACCTGAAGTAAATAAAGAAGAACTCATTTGGCAAGATCCATTGCCTGCATCAACAAGTAAATTAATGGATGCTTCTGATATTTCAACTTTAAAAGCTAAAATAGCAGGAAGTGGTTTATCTGTTTCCGAATTAGTTTCAACAGCTTGGGCTTCTGCATCTACTTTCCGTGGCTCTGATAAGCGCGGTGGTGCTAATGGTGCAAGAATTAGATTGGCTCCACAAAAATATTGGGAAGTAAATAACCCTTCGCAACTAACAAAAGTATTAGAAGCTTTAGAAACAATTCAAAAAGAATTTAATACTTCTGGAAAATATGTTTCTCTCGCCGACTTAATCGTTTTAGCTGGAGGTGTGGGAATTGAAAAAGCTGCAAAAAATGCTGGACATTCTATAACAGTTCCATTTACTCCTGGACGAGTAGATGCATCTCAAGAACAAACAGATGTAGAATCGTTTGCAGTATTAGAACCGAAAGCAGATGGTTTCCGCAATTATGCAAAATCGCATTATGCTATGGTTGCAGAAGAAATGTTAATAGATAAGGCACAATTACTTACGCTTACTGCTCCAGAATTAACTGTATTAGTAGGTGGTATGCGTGTGTTAAACACAAACTTCAACCAATCTAAACATGGTGTATTTACTAGTCGTTCGGAAACTTTAAGTAACGATTTCTTTGTTAATTTACTGGATTTAAATACTACATGGAAAGCTACTAACGATCATCAAGATTTGTTTGAAGGAAGCGACCGTAAAACTGGTGTAGCAAAATGGACTGGTACACGAGTGGATTTAATTTTGGGTTCTAATTCAGAACTAAGAGCTATTGCAGAAGTGTATGGAAGTTCAGACTCAGAAGAGAAATTTGTGAAAGATTTTGTATCGGCTTGGACTAAGGTAATGAACTTAGATAGATTCGATATCGTTTAATTTTTCAATAATTTTGTTTGAAGAAAAAGGTGATCGCTATTTGTGGTCACCTTTTTTATTTGACTACTTTTTAAAACTTAAAACCCAATGTTACTGGAAATAACATGGCTTGTTGCGTAAACATCACACCAGATTTAAGAAAAACTGCACGAGTTTGATTAATATTAAAGTTTAATCCAGCACCAATATTTACTAGGCCTGTAGCTGTTCCATTATCATATTGATTGTTTAGATGAGAATATCCTACATTCATATTTAAAAATGGATTCCATTTTGTTTTAAAGGGAGCATAATCAATATCAGCATAGAGAGCATATCCTTTTATTCCATCGAAATTTAAAAGTCCTAATCCTATACCTGTGTACAATTTATTGTTAAATAAACTCACACCATTGCTGCACGACACTCCTACTCCATTCTCTTCGCTATCGATGTTATACCCCTTCCAACCAGGTCCAGGTTCTACTTGAACCGTGGTGTAGTTGTAAAATAAATAACTGGTTTCTATTTTTGCTGCATACCTTATTTGAGCTAATGCAGAAAAATTGAAAATAGAAAATAGGAAAATGGTAAGTAGTGATTTTTTAGATAACACCATTTTATTAATTATAAATTTTAAATTATAAATATCGAAATACGAGGTACGAAATACGTATTACGTATTTCGTATTACAAATTACGAGCCAAAAGTCCAAAAACCACCGAATCCTCGTATTCATTATTTATAAAATAATGTTCCTTTAACACTCCCTCTTGTTTGAAGCCAAATTTCTCCATTAATTTTAACGAAGGTGCGTTTGTAGTACCTACCAATGCTTCAATTCTATGAAGTTTCATTTTGGTGAAGCCATGTTCAATAACCACTTTAAGTGCTTCCGACATTACTCCCAGCCCTTTGTACACTTCATTGGTAATGGCATAGCCTAATTCTGCTCTGTTATGATCGGTGTACCAATTATGGAACCCACATCCACCAATTACTCGTTTGGTTTCTTTATCAATAATCTGAAAGAACTCAATGCTTCTATTATAGGTAGTATATCCATTTTCGAATTTATTGAGTTCTTTCAGGAATTCTTCGTCAGTAGTTAATCCAAAGAAATCTTTTATTTCTGTATCAGAATAATGTTCAAAAACATAGATAAAATCTTCTGGCGTTAATCTTCTTAATATTAATCGTTCTGTGGTGTAAGTCTTAAATTTCATTATTTCGCGTAAAATTTGTCTAATTTATCGAAAATATCTATTAATCCGCCTTCCATTCCACTTTCTATCATAGCATCTCGATCTTCTACGCTAAAACATACATCATGAATAGTTAATTTTGTACGTCCATTTGGCAATTCATCAAAATACATGCCTTCCATTACCACATGTCCTCGTTCTGGCATATCCATAAATTCTGCCGTTTGAATAAATCGATTTGGCGCTTCAACTTCGTGAATTACACCATAAAATGTGCACATATGTTTGCCTTTACTATCAGTATGCGACCATTTATAAGAGCCACCGCTTCTGAAATCAAATTGTTCGAAGTGAATAGTGAAGTCGTATGGTGCATAAAATTGTGCTAAAATTTCAGGGTCCGAGAAGGCTTTAAACACGAGCTCTTTCGGAGCATCGAACTCTCTAATGACAAAAAAATCGTGCTTCCCTTTTTCGGCAATAATTTGGGTTGGTTTCGTTTCCATATTTATTTTGATTTAAGGTTTTGTAATACTTTATCCAATTTCGAAAATTTGTTCTCCCATGCATCACGGAATGGTTCTAACCATTTATCTATTTCCTTCATCTTTTTCGGATTAAAATGATAATAGATTTCCCTACCCGATTGCTCTTGGGTAATTAATTGGCATTCGTTAAGAATTTGAATATGTTTTGAAATCGTTTGACGGGTTGAATCGAAATTCTCGGCAATAGCACCCGGCGTCATCGCCTGAACCGCTAATAAAGTCAATATTGCCCTGCGTGTAGGGTCGGCAATTGCTTGAAATATATCTCTACGAGTTTCCATTATTTATGCAGTTATTTGACTGCAAATATAATGAAGCTATTTAACTGCGCAAATTTATTTTGAAAAAAGTAAAAACTAGCTTTATAACTGGTAATTGGTAGTTGGTAGTTTGGCAATACCAAATAACTTAATAACCTAATTTTCATTTAACCATGCTTCGCCAAAAGTTAACAAGTTACTATTCGGATCTAGCACCGAAAACTCCTTCTGCCCCCAGGATTTTACTTGTAAAGAACCATTAGGATGAATGTCTATATTGTTATTTAATAAGGTTAGATATAATGAATCAATATCATCCGTTCTAATATATACTTGTCCGTAGTTTTCATTCACATTTAAATCTTTGAACTTAAAAAAATGAATTTCAACAGCATCTTTTTTTAAGATAAGGTAATCTTCAAAATCAGCACTACCAATGTCTATAAACCCTAATTGAGTTAAGTAATAAGTACGAGTAATTGCTTTATCTCGCATTGGTAGTTTGGGATTGATGGCTGTAAGCATTTCTTTATAATTATAAGTTATAAATTATGAATTATGAATTATGAATAACATAATAACCAAATAACATAATAACGAATTCTTAATAGTTAATTTTTATTCTTCGGATCAAACCAAATAAACGAATTCCCAGTATCGAATTCATTTTGCTCGAATAGTGGATTAGTGGGATCTAGGATCCATTTACCATCAATTATATATTTATAGGTATGTTTTCCGGGTTCTAAATGAAAGCTAAACACCCAATTACTATCTACTCTTACCATTGGAATTCCGGGATCCTTCCAGTTTAAAAACGAGCCAGAAATCCTTACGTCCTTTGCATCTTCAAATCCTTTTAGTTTAAACGTATAGTTTGGTTGCACAACTTTTATTGGACTCGCAGGATCAAATAACCAGTCGCCATCTACTACATATTTATATAAATAGTTCCCAGGTGCTAATACATAAGCACATCGCCACATTTTATTTTCACGTGTTAATTTTATATCATTCCCTCTCCAATTATTAAAATCTCCTGCTAAATAAACATCTTTAGCAAAAGTAAATGCATTTAATACAAAAACGGTAGGAACACCAATACTTAAAATTGAATTAATATTTCCATAACCATCATCTAAATTATTAGTACAACTAGGGTCTGTAATCCAAGTTTTATCAACAATAAATTTATAGGAATAGGTACCATCTTGCAGATAAACCGAGAATTTCCAACTATCATTCACCTTCACCATGCTTAACTCTCGTTCATTCCATGCATTAAAAGAACCTGTAAGAATCACCTTTTTAGCAGAAGAATAGTTCTTTAATTCGAAATCATAGTTACATACAAAATAAACCGAATTATATCCTCCATAGGTATCGTCCTCCTTTTGCTTATTTTCTGGATCATTTACCCATTCTCCATCTACAATAAATTTGTATAAATGCTTACCTGGCAACAATGAAACGTCGCAAATCCAGGCAGTATCCGTCTTTATCATTTTAATTTCTTCGGTTGCCCATACATTAAAACTGCCCGATAAATAAACATTGTTTGCTTTTAACTTTCCATAATACACAAACCTAATTTTACCTCTTTGCGTACTTGGTTTTACACTAAATTTATTTTTGAAAGTATTATAACCAAAATTTGCCTGTGGATAATATGTACTATTCTCAAAATTTTTGGACGAACTTTGTTCTATAATAAATGGATCATTGAAATTGAATTGATCAGAACTTCTATCCATTTTTTTTGATAGTTCTACATAATCTTTACCAGACTTAGTTATCTCCCATCCATTGAGGGTATAACTTTTATTTAAATTCTTATTTCTTAACGAATCAACAGATATATTCATCATGTTAATTGTCTTTAAAATACTATCTAATTTATGCTGAGAAATAGAAGTGTTTATTCGTAAATGCATTTGCCCATCCTTTATCACCAGAATTTCATCTTTTTGGGCATAGCTATTCAATGCCAAAATATTGCATAAAACAAAGCTCACTATAATAATTATTCTACTCATTTTTATTCTCCTTATAAAGATACAATGCAAATTGCTTTTTTCGCATACTTATATGAACAATTCCTTTATCTAATATGTTATAGCCAATAATACCATCCACAGTTTGACCATAAGCGTCCGATAGCTGTTGTAAACTGGATAGAAGTACAGGAACATCTTCAATGCTTTTACTCCCTAATTGTAGTTCGTTTAATGTACCAGACCAAACCTCCGTTTTTTGTCCACCTGTACCCGTTAAGTTCAACCGTTTACTTAACTGTACGTTTTTTAAAATCTTATCAGAAAGATAATTATCTAAAACCATCATTTCTGCTCCAGTATCAAAACATGTATTAATGGTTTTTCCTGCAATCTTCAAAGGAATAAACATAGAATAATTTGTAATACTCAAGGGTAGTATTACATCAGGTTTTTCTCTAGAAACATTGTTTTTATTAGGTCTTATTAATATTAATATATTTTTTTTGATGTCGATTTGCATGTCTAAATCATCAAATAAAGCATTACCAAGCAAACCAATAATTTTTACATTTTTGTTGTTTTCAATATGACTTAATTCCGTTAACTCTACCACAATTTTTTCAAAATACAAGGTTGAAATTTGAAGCTTATTTACTTGCATTTCATAAACCACATTGGTACTTCCAGCAATTCCTACAGACGACCTATTCTTTTTAATCGCTTTCTCTCTGAAATATGCAGTATTTAATACTAACCCAGGGGCTCCTGTATCTAAAATAAAATTCCCTCGAACACTATCTACCATCGCCTCTACTAAAATTAAATTACCCGCTCGTTTAATCGGTAGTTTTAATGTATCGAAATTCCCCTTTGCTTCTGAGGCCAATAAGTTCCAACCTGGTGCGGCTGCAAGAACAGAAGTCTGACCAAATGTGCAAATGTGCAAATGCGAAAATATGCAAATGAGCCAAAAATATTTATATTTAAATATGAATAGAAAGTTCATTTTACTCGTTTGCATATTTTCACTTTTGCACATTTGCACATATTCTATAACTTTTTCACAAGACAGCACCAAGATAAGCAAACCCCGTCTATTTATTGCCGCAGGTACACAGGCTACGGTTTTAGTTGGTGGCATGGCATGGCTCAATTACATTTGGTACGATGGTCATGCTAAATTAGGCTTCCATTTTTATAATAATGATGGAAAAGAATATTTAAATATCGACAAATGTGGACATGCATTTGCAGCCTATCAAGAGAGCTATATTGCTTACCATTCCTTACGATGGGCAGGTGTTTCTAAAAAAAGGGCACTTCTTTTTGGAGGCCCAATGGGATTAATTCTTCAAACACCTGTAGAAATTTTCGATGCCATGTATGATGGGTATGGATTTTCTAAGAATGATATGATTGCCAATTTTACGGGTTCCGCCTTATTTACCATTCAAGAATTATTTTGGGACGATCAACTAATAAAACCCAAATTTTCTTATTCACCATCACCCTATCGTAAACATTACCCTAGCATGCTTGGAGAAACACAAATGCAGAGTTTTTTCCTCGACTATAATGCCCACACCTATTGGTTAAGTTTCCCTGCCAATAAAATTATTCCTTCTACCAAAACTCCCAAATGGCTTAATTTTGCTATCGGTTACAGTGCAAACGGAATGTATGGTGAATTCGAAAATGCCACCATTAATAATTTAGGAGAAGTAATTCCTTATACCGAAAGATACAGACAGTTTTTATTTTCCTTAGATGTTGATCTAACTAAAATTCCTACCAAAAATAAATTCCTCAAAACAACTTTTAATGTGTTGAACAGAATTAAAGTTCCAGCACCTACTTTGGAGTACAATAGTTTAGGGAAATTTAAGGGATATGGGCTTTACTTTTAAAGAATTTAATACCTATTTATCATCCTGCATTTATACATGATTATTCAAATAATTTTGTTTTCGAAAAGGTGAATGTTCTAATTTGAGAAATACTAATTATTTCAAAAAATGAACATTCAGCAAATTGAATCTAAGATATTCGAAATCAGAGGAGTTAAGGTGATGTTGGACTTTGATTTAGCAGAGCTATACGAGGTTGAAACAAGAATATTAAATCAAGCAGTTAAAAGAAATGCAGATTTATTCCCAATGGATTTTCATTTCCAACTTAATATTGAGGAATGGCAAATGATGTCATCACAAATTGTGATGACATCTAATAAACGGCCCAAAAGCTCATTACCCTTTGCATTTACTGAACATGGAGTAGCAATGCTTTCAAATGTTTTAAAAAGTAAAAAAGCAAGAGAAACTAGCATTAAAATAATAAGATCATTTATTCAATTAAATAAATATATCTATAATTTCAAGGAATTATATGATAAAGTAAAACAATTAGAACAACAGAACAATAAAAAATTTAACGACATATACGATGCATTGAACTATTTAATCAATAAGGATAATCAAGAAATAGAACAAAAGGAAAGAAAGAAAATTGGTTTTAAACCCTAAACT
>CALRIM020000140.1:0-8134 GCA_943360385.1 Rhizobium sp. Q54
GAAGTGTTGAATGATTCTACCATTTGGTTTGTGGCGAGTAATGGAGTTTGGGGATACACAGAAAATGCAGGAAAGAACTGGAATATAGATTCTATTAAGTTTGAAGGCAAGGCTCCACAATTTAGATCAATGGCAGTGCTGGATAAGAACACCGTATTATTATTAAGTATAGAGAGCCCAGCATTGTTGTATAAAACAACAGACAAAGGAAAGAATTGGAAGTTGGTATATCAAAATAATCATAAAGATATTTTTTTCGATTGTATGAAATTTGCAGATGCTAAAACGGGGTATGCCATTGCCGATCCAATTGAGGGCTGCATGCAATTTATTAAAACAAATGATGCTGGTAGTACTTGGCAGGCATTGGATTGTGCTACACTACCTAAAATGAAGCCAAATGAAGCTTTCTTTGCAGCGAGCAATAGTAATATTGAAGCAAAGGGGAATAAACTATGGGTTGCCACAGGAGGATTAACTTCTAGAATTTTGTATTCTAAAAACAATGCATCAAAATTTAATGTTCAAGATCCAAAAATTCTTCAAGGAGAAAAAATGGGAGGAATTTTTTCAATAGATTTTTATGATGAAAAAATTGGAGCAGTAGTGGGAGGAAATTATGATAAAACGGATTCTACCATCAATAGTATTTTTTATACTAAAGATGGAGGTAAAAATTGGACTGCATTTAAAACACCTATCCCCTATTTCGGATCTTGTGTTCAATTTAAATCGAAAAATAAATTCTATGTAACAAGTCATGTAGGCACTTTAAAATGCGACCTAAAAAAGGGGAAAGCTAAAGCACTTACAGACACAAATGGCAAACCTCTAAAATTTCACACCTCAAAAATTTCATCAAGCGGAAAAGTGATGTGGATGGCAGGCAGTGGAGGAAGAATAGCAAGGGTAATATTATAGATTTACGTATCAAATACGAATATTTACGGATATTTTCGTATATTTACGGATATTTACGGATATATGCAGACTGAAACCTACACTTTTAAGCTAGCCTTAGAATGGGCGATGATAAACAAATTGAGTCAAATCGATAGGTTCGATGGTGAATGGAAAACCATTGAAAAAAGGGAAGGATATAGCCTCAATCAATTAAAATCAATTGCAACAGTTCGAAGTGTTGGAGCATCAACACGCATAGAAGGGTCAAGAATTTCGGACGAAGAAGTAGAAATTTTAATAAACAATCTGGATATTTCTAAACTAATTGAAAGGGACCAACAAGAAGTAGCTGGATATTTTGAAACCTTAGAAATAATATCAGATTCGTTTGATAACATACATATTTCGGAGAGCGATATTAAGAATTTGCATAACATCCTAATGAAATATAATGAGAAAGATAGATGGCATCGAGGCGATTATAAACAGCATGCGAATGTAGTGGAGGCTACTAATTTTGATGGAAGTAAATATATTATTTTTCAAACTACCAATCCTGGAATAGAAACAGAGGATTCGATGAGAAATCTAATCGAGTGGTACAATACAGAAACCACTATACATCCAATTATTAAAATTGCCCTATTCAATTATGAGTTTTTAAGCATTCATCCATTTCAGGATGGTAACGGAAGATTAAGTAGATTACTAGCAACTTTACTGCTTTTAAAAAATGGTTATACATGGATTCATTACATCAGTTTCGAACATGAAATTGAAAATAGAAAAGCTGAATATTATAGCACACTAATGAAGTGCCAAAGACAAAGACCAGGTGAAGATGTACTTCCCTGGGCATACTTTTTTCTAGATTGTTTAAATTCTATTCAGAAATTATTATTAGAAAAACTTAAATCGAGTGGTAATAATCCTGAATTAACTAGAGCAGAGAATAGAGTTTTTAATTATATTGAAAGTCACCCAAGTTGCAGATCAAGTGAAATAGCGGAGGGAGTAGATATTCCATTGCCCACTATTAAGAAACTTTTAGCTACAATGATTGAAAAATCGCTACTGATTAAAAAAGGAATTGGCAAAGGAACTTGTTATTATATACTGGAGTAGCAGTTTAACATTCATTTTATAAGTTGAAATAAAAACAATATTTACATAAAATTAACAATAGATTTTTTTCATGTTTTTTTTGATTGTTAATATTGTTGTATATAATAATTAACTTTAAGCTCTTAAATAATAAATACATTGAAAAAAGCCGAGCGTTACGCTAAAATAATTCAATACTTCGAAGAGCATGTTCCTGTTGCTGAAACAGAATTGCACTATACCAATCCCTTCGAATTACTAATGGCTGTGGTGCTTTCGGCACAATGCACTGATAAGCGAGTAAACATAGTTACGCCAAAATTATTTGAAGCTTTTCCTCATCCAGAAATTTTAGCGAATGCAAGTGTAGAGGAAGTATTCTCTTATATAAAAAGCATTTCCTATCCAAATAATAAAGCTAAACATTTAGTAGGTTTAGGTAAAATGCTCATGGAGAAATTTAATGGAGAAGTACCCGATAATATTGAAGACTTGCAATTACTTCCTGGTGTTGGTAGAAAAACAGCCAATGTAATTGTATCAGTAATTCATCATGCTCCTGCAATGGCTGTAGATACGCATGTGTTCAGAGTGTCGGCTCGCTTAGGTTTAACCACCAATGCTAAAACCCCATTGGCTGCAGAAAAACAATTAGTGAAATTTATCCCCCAAGATAAAATTCACATTGCTCATCATTGGTTAATTTTACATGGCCGATATACTTGCTTGGCCCGTAGTCCGAAATGTATGGAATGTGGATTAGCACCTTTTTGCAAAAGTTTTGGTAAATTTAATTCATGAAAGCCATCACCTACTACAACTACGGCTCTGCGGATGTTCTTCAACTGGAACAAGTTGAAAGACCAATCCCAAAAGAGAATGAAGTGCTTATTAAAATACATGCAAGTACCGTTAATCGTACCGATTGCGGCTTCCGTAATCCAGAATATCAATTCATCAAATTAATTTCTGGTGTGTTTAAACCAAAGGCAAAAATATTAGGTTCTGAATTTGCAGGTATTGTAGAAGAAATTGGGAATAAAGTAACTCGATATAAAATTGGTGATAAAGTTTTCGGATTAAGTACTTTTCAATTTGGTTGTCATGCTGAATACATATGCAAAAACGAAAATGATTCCATGACAATTATGCCTTCCAATTATTCTTTCGAAGAGGCTGCTGCAGTGTGTGATGGATTAATGTTGGCTTATGCCAATATTCGTTTAATAGATTTTTGTACTCCTAAAAAAATTCTTATCAATGGCGCTACTGGTTCAATTGGTATTTCGGCATTGCAGCTTGCAAAATATTTTGGTGCAACAGTTACAGCCGTTGGAAATACAAAGAATTTAGAGCTTCTTAAATCATTAGGTGCCGAT
This sequence comes from Rhizobium sp. Q54, assembly GCA_943360385.1. Classification (GTDB taxonomy): domain Bacteria; phylum Bacteroidota; class Bacteroidia; order Sphingobacteriales; family Sphingobacteriaceae; genus CAJBVG01. The sequence continues at coordinate 3,387 of CALRIM020000140.1, forward strand.
AAATTATTTGATTACACCACAGAAGATTTCACGAAAGAAATATTTGAAAAAATTGAAGATAAATATGATGTAGTATTTGATGCGGTTGGCAAAAGCACATTTTCGAAATGCAAACGTTTATTAAAACCTAAAGGCGTTTATTTTTCAACAGAACTAGGACCATACGCACAAAATATTCCACTTGCTATTTTTAGTCCATTGTTTAAAGGCAGACATGTAAAATTCCCCATTCCGAAAGATAAATACGAAGACATTGTATTATTTAAAAGAATAATTGAAGAAGGAAAATTTAAAGCAGTTATAGACAGAACTTATCCCCTAGAACAAGTTCCAGATGCTCATCGATATGTGGAGTTGGGGGAGAAAACAGGAAACGTAGTTATTTCAATTTTGTAACTCGTAGTTCGTCTTTGGTATTTAGTAATTGGTAACTGGTAATCTAAACATCAAGTCAAAATTCAAAATTCAAAATTCATAATTACCCGATACTCGATACCTGATACTCGATACCCATAATAAAAAAAGACGACCCGTTGCCGAGTCGCCTTAAAACATAAAACATGAAATCTCCTAACCAATAAAAAAGTATTACTCTTTCTCTACTTTCTCAGCTTTTCCTACCTTCTCAACACTCTCATCTAACAAATCGGCAGTAACAACAGCTTTGATCTTCACTTCCAACTCTTCCATTAATTCGGGATTATCTTCAATGAGTTGCTTTACAGCATCTCTTCCTTGTCCTAGTTTAGTATCACCGTAACTAAACCAAGAACCTGATTTCTTAATAATCTCATAGTCCACTCCTAAATCCACAATCTCACCTGATTTAGAAATACCCTTTCCGTACATAATATCAAATTCTGCTAAACGGAATGGAGGAGCAACTTTGTTCTTAACAATTTTAACCTTTACTCTGTTTCCAGTAACTTCATCCGTATCTTTTATTTGTCCGGTTCTACGAATATCTAAACGTACCGATGCATAAAATTTTAAGGCATTTCCACCTGTTGTAGTTTCTGGATTTCCGAACATCACTCCAATTTTTTCACGTAATTGGTTGATGAAAATACAGCAACATCCTGTTTTATTAATAGTACCTGTTAGCTTACGTAATGCTTGTGACATTAACCTTGCTTGTAATCCCATTTTAGAATCGCCCATCTCTCCTTCAATTTCACTTTTTGGAACCAAGGCTGCTACTGAGTCAATTACTATAATATCTATTGCACCTGATCGAATTAAATTATCAGCAATTTCTAATGCTTGCTCACCATTATCTGGTTGTGAGATTAATAAATTCTCTACATCTACGCCTAATTTTTTTGCGTAGAATTTATCGAATGCATGCTCAGCATCAATAAATGCTGCTATACCACCCTTTTTCTGTGCCTCTGCAATAGCGTGTATTGCCAATGTTGTTTTACCTGAAGATTCTGGACCATAAATCTCAACCACTCTTCCTTTTGGTAAACCTCCTATGCCTAAAGCTATATCTAAACCTAATGATCCTGTTGAGATCGACTCAATTTGTTCGATTGGATTATCACCTAACTTCATCACTGTTCCCCTTCCATAGGTTTTGTCTAATTTATCTAAAGTCAATTGTAATGCCTTTAGTTTTTCTTTTGCATCTGCTGCCATAATATATAATGTTTAATGTTTCTAGTTCTAATATTTGCTAAAAATAATAGCATTTATTTAGCAAACAAAATTATTTTATCAACATTATATAACTATCTCATTAATAGATAATTAAATTAATGTCGTTTCAATGATAAATAAATTACAATACAAAAATGCTTTAAATTTTAGCTAATCGCAACTGCATATATGCGGGTTTTTATATGCAGGATGATAAATGCAGGATGACGGATGCGTCTTTCGTACCTCGTACCTCGGTATAGTAACTTGTAGCTAGTAACTTGTAACTAGTACTAGATACAAGCTACAAGCTACAAGTTACAAATTACGAGCTACGAACGACGAGATACGAGGTACGAGTTTATAAAAGAAGATTCTCTACAGATTTCCTAGAACGAGGCGTCATCTCTCTCGTCTTAAAAGGCTCTTCCAACTTTTCAGCTTCATCTAAATAACCCAACGCAATAATACATTGAGGAATTAGTCCTGCTTCTAATTGAAAAGTTTCTTTTAATTTTTGATGATCATAACCAGCCATTGGGTGGCAATAAATATTCATAGAAGTGGCTTGTAGTAGTAAGTAACCAGTTGCAATGCCCACATCATGAGAAGCGAAGGTATTTGGTTTTCCACTAGCTGTAAATGCATCTTTTGCGAAAATACAAATAAAGGCAGCTGCGTTTTTACACCATGGTTGATTTCCACCCATTAATGTACTCCAAATATTATCGAAATTTTGTTCTCCATTTTTGGCAACAATAAATCTCCAAGGCTGTTCATTACTTGAACTTGGTGCCCAAGATGCTGCTTCTACAATGGTATGCAACTCTTCATCAGAAATAATTTTATTAGAAAAACTTCTTGCACTCCATCTGTTTTTTATTAAATCTATTACTGGGTATTTTGTACTTGCTATTTTAACCATCTTAAATATTCATTGGTACTTCCATTAACAAGATCTCAGCAGATGTGTTTGCCTCAATTGTTAATTCTTTTGCATCCTCTATTCCTAACCCATCTCTTTCATTCAATTTCTCTCCATTAATAACTACATCACCTTTTAAAACAAAAGCATATACTCCATTGCCTTCTTTTTTTATTGTATAGGTTGATGTTTTACCTTCGTCGAATTTACCTAAATGAAACCATGCATCTTGATGAATCCATACTCCCTCATCATCTGCATTTGGCGATACTATTTGTTGAAATTTATTGATACGATCTTTTTCATCCAACGTAATCTGATCATACCTCGGTGTTACATTTCTAGTTTTTGGGAACACCCATATTTGTAAAAATTTCACCGGTTTGTCTTTATTCTTATTGTATTCACTATGAGAAACACCTGTGCCTGCACTCATCACTTGCACATCACCATGCTTTATTACTGTTTTGTTTCCCATACTATCCTGATGCTCTAAATCGCCCTCCAAAGGAATCGAAATTATTTCCATATTATCATGTGGATGTGTGCCAAACCCCATTCCCTCCGAAACTGTATCATCATTCAATACTCTTAACACTCCAAAATGAGTTCTACTCGGCTCAAAATAATGACCGAAACTAAAAGTATGATAGGAATTTAACCAACCGAAATTTGCTGTTCCTCTGGTATTTGCTTTGTGAATTATATGCTTTTCCATAAAAATTATATTAATATTGATGTTTAAACATCTATTAGTTTGGATTGTTTTTCAAAAATACCTTAAAAATGCATTAATATTAGAATCTCAATTCTCAAATCTCAATACTTATTCCTATTTTCGAGGTCTTTTGTATTAAAAAAATGAGAAAAATAACCTTATCGCTTTTATTAGCATTTCAAGTACTTTTTGTTTGGGCGCAGATACCTCCAAACTATTACAATTCAGCAACTGGATTAACGGGAACTCCCCTACGTTCAGCACTACATCAAATTATAGATAATCACACGGTAAAATCGTATGCTTTTTTATTTACCATCTATACCACTTCAGATAAAAAAACTGATGGAAAGGTTTGGGACATGTATTCAGATATTCCAAACGGTACACCACCTTATACGTTTAACTTTGGACAAACTTGTGGAAATTATTCGAACGAGGGTGATTGTTATAATAGAGAACACTCTTGGCCACAAAGTTGGTTTAATAGTAGCAGTCCGATGGTGTCGGATGCTTTCCATGTTTATCCAACAGATGGAAAAGTAAACGGTATTAGAAGTAACTATCCGTATGGTGAGGTTACCAATCCAAGTATTACCACTTTAAATGGAAGCAAATTAGGTCCATGTTCTTTCCCTGGATATACAGGTACAGTATTCGAACCTATTGATGAATACAAAGGTGATTTTGCACGTACCTATTTTTATATGTGCACTCGTTATTATACAGAGGACTCGGGATGGCAAACAAACGACATGATTACTGGTGCTAATTTAAAACCATGGGCATTAGAATTAATGAAAAAGTGGAATCAACAAGATCCTGTTAGTGCAAAAGAAATTGCTAGAAATAATGCTGTATTTGCTCATCAAGGAAATAGAAATCCTTTTATCGATCATCCAGAATACGCTTGCCTTATTTGGTCTGGTGGAACGTATTGTTCAATTGTTCCAACCATCACGAATATTATAAAAAATCCAGCAAGTCCAGGAGTTAATGTTGCTTGCTATATTTCTGCAACAATAACAGATGATGGATCCATTTCTTTAGCAAATTTAAAATGGGGAACAAGTCCTAATGCATTAACCAATACCTATTTCATGGGTGGTGGTGCAAACAATGTTTATACTAATACTACAGCAATCCCAGGTCAAGCAAACGGAACAATCGTTTATTTCCAAATTGAGGCAACAGATAATGCATCTAACATATCAACTTCTTCTGTTCAGAGTTATACAGTTGGAACTGCACCATCTCCAGCACCTGTAATTACCAACATATTTAGAACTCCAAACGTACCAACAGCAAATGATGCAGTTACTATTTCTTCTACTATTACAGATGATGTAAGTATATCTTCTGCAAATCTTGTTTGGGGAACAGACGGTATTAATTTCCCAAATACAATTTTAATGAATGCAGGTGCGAATAATATATATACAACATCTACATCAATACCTTCTA